>JBPCJW010000155.1:0-15274 GCA_051004915.1 Ilumatobacteraceae bacterium | reverse complement strand
ATCGGACATTCGGCATTCGCGATCGGCCGGCGGATGCACATGGCGGCACGGCGACGTAGCCGTCGTTCCGCGCCATCCTCGATCTGGGCGCGCATCCTGACATGAGGCCGTCTGGGTGCGCCCTCTGCCAACTGTCGTCGGAGATGGCGCCCAGATGACGCAACGGATACCTGGCGCTCGGTGCGGTGCCGTCGACAGTGACGACGTGCCGGCGGTCTCGGACGGGGCGGTCCGTGATTATCCCCGTCGTTCGAGGACACACCCTGGCGTGAGCGTCTGCGCGCGTCCCCGGTGCGCGCCAGCGCAAGGCGACGCCCTCGGCGTCGCTTGCTACTGCCGGGGAGGGCGAGCGCCGAGCCGTCGATCCGCGTGCGCACATGCGCCGGCAAGACGACGCCTTCGCTCGCGCAGACCGGGCGGACGGGCCAGCGCAACGCTCCGCGCAAGCACAAACGCCGGCAGGACGACGTCTGCGCTCACGCAGACCCGAATGGGGCGCGGATTCGGCGCGTCGGGCGGGTTGCAGTGCTCGACGTTGTGATCGACGATCACCCCGTCTTCGTTGTCGACGAGCTGCGCCTTGCCCAGATCGGCGCAGCGACCACATCGTCGGGGGGCCGGCACTGCACGCGATGCCCGAGAGGGATGGGCGGCAAGAGGACCGTTCCGCTCCAGCCCGCTCAGCTCACCGATGCCCGACCGCCTCACCGCACGGTGGTAGGACCATGAGGTGTCGGAGCCGGGAGGAAACGATCGTCGGGTGAACGGAGCCGATGGCCCGTTGCTGCTGGAGGCGAGCGGGAGGTGGCGACCCTTGACATGCTGGTCCATGCCGCCGTCGCCGGGGACGCGGGGGTTGGGCTCATCGAGGGTGCTGCGGGGATCGGCAAGTCCCGGTTGCTGACGGAAGCCCGCCACTGCGCCGCCGCGGCCGGGATGCGTGTCCTGCGGGCGCGGCGGCGAACAGGAGCGGGACTTCGCGTTCGGCGTCGTTCGCCAGCTCTTCGAGCCCGCGATCGCCACACGCGACGTGACCACCGATCTGACCTCCCTGTTCAGCGGTGCCGCCCATGCCGCGCGCGCCGTCTTCGAGCTCAGCCCGGACGATGACGACGACGACGACGACGACGACGCCGACCCCTCGTTCGCGTCGATGCACGGGCTGTACTGGCTGACCGTCAACCTGAGTGTGGACGACGATCGTGGCGCGGCTCGCGAGTTCGACGGTCGCCTCGGCCTCCTCGCCGCCATCGACGCGCTGATCGCCGGCGCCGTGCCTGGCTTGCCTGGCAGGGACCAGTCCGACACGACGAGGAGCCTGCCATGACGATGTTCACCACGCCGCCGGCGTCGATGCCGCGGGTCCGCCGGCGTCGGGTGCGTCCGGTCACGAGCGCCGCCGTGTTCGTGGCGCTGATCCTGGCCAGCGGGTGCTCTGACGATGACGACGGAGGCGATACGTCGGGCCCGGACCCCTCGCGGTTGATGGCGGAGGTCGGGACGCTCCCCGACGCCAGGGCGATCATGGAGAAGACGCCGTACGAGACGGCGCGATGGATCTACTACGTGGCCGACGCCGAGAGCGGTGAGGTCCTCCTCGCCAACCGTGCGGACGAGATGGTGTTCACCGGGTCGACGGCCAAGAACTTCGTTGTCGGCACGGTCTACGACACGCTCGGCCCGGACACCACACTGACGACACCGGTGTTCTCGACCACGCCTGCGCACGATGGCGTCGTCGCAGGAGACCTCGTGCTGGTGGCGTCCGGCGACCTCGCCGTCGGTGGTCGCAACGGACTCGAGGGTCGATTCGACCACACCTTCGGCGGCAGCACCGTCGACCACGTATACGCCAACATCGCACCCAACGCGGCCCGTGTCGGCGACCCGTTGGCCGGGCTGGACAACCTGGCCCAGCAGATCGCCGCCGCCGGCGTGACGCGCGTTGACGGCGACATCCTGATCGACACGAGCGTCTGGGAGACCTTCGTCGGCCAGGCCGACCCCACGCCATCCATCTTCGTCAACGACAACATCCTCGACCTCGAGGTGACCGCGGTGGGCGACGGCGAGGCGGCGACGATCGAGGCCATCCCGGCGACCGACTACGTCACGATCGAGGCCGACGTCACTACGGTCGCCGCCGACGGTGACACGGTGCTGGCGGTCGACGCGTCTGCGGACGACCCGAACACGGTCGTCGTCAGCGGAACGATCGCCGAGGGCACCTCGCAGCTGACGATCTGCCCGATCGAAGACGCCGCAGCATGGGCGCGGGCGCTGTTCATCGAGGCGCTGGAACGGGCCGGCGTGGCGGTGGAGGCACCTGCAGACGGGCCCAACGACCAGTCCGGGTTGCCCGCCGCCGACAGCTACCCGGCCGACCAGCAGGTGGCCTCGCTGGAGTCGCCGCCACTCTCGGCGATGGGGACGATGATCAATGAGGTCAGCTACAACAACCGCGCCAACGCCTTCATGTGCTGTTGGCCGTCGAGCGCGGGTCGACCGACTGCATCGACGGATTGGAGACCGAGTACGAACTGGCCGGCGAGGCCGGGCTCGACACCGACGACCTGTTCCTGGTCGATGGCCAGGGCGGAGACCCGGCGTCGACGACACCGCGACAGGTCAGTCGCTGGATGCAATGGTCGAGGGAGCAGCCGTGGGGCGAGGCGTTCGTGCAGGGGCAGCCGGTGCTGGCCGAGACGGGCTCGCTGGCCGCCAACGGCGCTGGCAGCCCGGCAGCCGGCAAGGTAGCGGCGAAGGTCGGTACCAGCGTCTCCGTCGATCTCGTGACTGGCCGGTTGTACGCCAAGGTCCAGAGCCTGGCGGGGTACCTCACCCTCGATGATGGGACCGTGCTGGTGTCGGGCTCTCGATGAACGGCGCCACGTACCCGCAGGTCTATGACGGACTGGTCGAGTCCGGCGAAGACGTGGCTCAGGTGGCGGCGGCGTTTCAACAAGCGTTGTCCGCGGAGTCCGAATAGTCCGACAGGGGGCACACGGTGAGAACGACGACGTTGATCGCGGGCGCGCTGGCTTCGGCCTGCTGGCCGTCGCGTGCGGTGATGATGTGGCCCGACGTCCGGCGAGACGACATCGGGGGTTACGACGTCCGGCGACACCGTCTCGCCGCCGGCCAGCACGGAAGGTGGCGCGTCGCTGCCGGCCAGCATCCAGGAGATCACGGACAAGCCGCGCTACGCAGCGGCGACCTGGAGCCTGTTGGTCACCGATGTCGAGACCGGGGAGACGTTCTACTCCCTGAACCCGGACGAGATGTCGTTCACCGGCTCGACCCGCAAGCTGTTCTCGGTCGGGATGGCCCTCGACTCGCGCGGCGCCGATCACCGGGAGGAGACACCGGTCTACCGGCTGGGCGAGGTGGGCACCGACGGCAGGCTCGACGGGGATCTCGCGCTCGTCGGGGCCGGCGACCTCACGTTCGGCGGCCGGCGGATCGACGCCGACACCGTGGAGGTCACCGACTTCGACCACAACGACGCCAACAATCTCGGCACCGCGATCCTCACACCACAGGATCCGCCGTACGCGCTGGCCGAACTGGCCCGCCAGGTCAGCGCGTCCGGGATCACATCGGTCAGCGGGGACGACGTCGTCGGCGACCGCCTGTTCGAGCCGTACCGCGTCCCGAACGGCAACCTGCTGGTCACCCCGGTCATGCCAAAGAGAACATGGTCGACACGACGGTGATCCCGACCGAACCCGGACATCTCGCCACGGTCGAGCACCGGCCGGAGACGGCGGCATTCTTCGTCGACGCCATCGTCGGGATCACGGACGCGGGCACTGCGTCCTCGATCGAGCTCTCCGACGGTGGGCTGATCGAGTGCGCCGGCGCCCCGGACTGCGCGGGCACCGTCTCGGGCGACATCCCGGTCGACGACGCAGCTCCGCTGTCGGGCGCACCGGAGTTCGTGGGCACGTTCCGCGTCGCGGAGCCGAACGCCGTCATGCGGACGGCGTTCATCGAGGCTGGCCCGCAACGGCGTCACAGTGACCGCGCCAGCGGTGGGCGAGAACCTGCTTTAGTGAGAGGGAGCGAGGTCGCCCGATCCACCGGTCAGACACAGCACGCCAGCGAGGGAGATGAGCATGAGATCGAGGAAGCCATGACGGCGACGGCACACCCGCGCACCTGCGCCATGGTGGCGATCGCCATCCTTGCCCTCACTGCGTGCAGCTCGTCGGACGACACCTCGCAGGAGACCGCGACGACCGCAGCCGCAAGCGGGCAGGCGAGCACGACCACTGCGACGACGGCAGGCCAGGCGAGCACGACGACCTCGGCGACGGGCGGTCCGGCGACCTCAGTTCCAGGTCTCGACGAGTCGGCGTTGGCGGTGATGGATCAGCCCCAGTTCGAGCACGGCCGCTGGTCGATCTCGGTGCGCGACATCGACACCGGCGAGACGCTCATCGACCTCGACGCCGACAAGATGGCGGAGCCCGGTTCGGTGGTGAAGACCTACAGCATGGGCGCCGGCTGGCTGGAGTGGGGCCCCGACCACCGGATCGTCACGCCGGTGAAGCGCACGGGCGAGATCGTCGACGGCACCCTGCAAGGCGATCTCGTCCTCGTCGGCAAGGGCGACATTACGATGGGAGGCCGCACCAAGCCCGACGGGTCCGTCGACTTCACGAACCTCGACCACAACGACGCCAACCCGCTGCCGGGCGCGACCCTCACGCCGGAGGATCCGCTCGCCGGACTGGACGCGCTGGCCGCCCAGGTGAAGCAATCCGGGATCGACTCGGTGAGCGGACAGGTCATCGTCGACGACCGGCTGTTCCAGGGCGAGCTCGGGGGCGAGCCGATCACCCCGATCATCATCAACCAGAACATCATCGACTTCACGACTGCGCCTGCGCAGGTCGGGGAGACGGCGACGATCGAGATGCGCCCGACGGTGTCACCGTGGACGGTCACCAGTGCGGTGGAGACCGTCGCCGCAGGAGGTGACACCGCGATCAGCGTCAGCTCCCCGCAAGAGGGCCAGGTCGTGCTGTCGGGCACTATCGCCGCCGACAGCGACCCGGTGCTCAAGGTGTACGCCTTGGAGGATCCGGCGACCTTCGCCCGCACCGCGTTCATCGAAGCCCTGGCGCGCGCCGGTGTCACGGTCGGCGGTGACCCGGTGGCCACGAACTCGACGGCGTCGCTCGGCGACCTGGCCGCAGTGGATGCCTTGCCGTCGGTCGCCGAGCTGCAGTCGCTCCCGCTCGACCAGGACGCCACGTACGTGTTGAAGGTCAGCTACAACCGGGGCGCGCAGACGATGATCTGCCTGCTGGCCGTCGCCGCAGGCAGCAGCGACTGCGACGACGGGATGGCAAGAGCGGCGCAGCTGTGGCGGGAGGCTGGTCTGGACACCACGACGGCGTCGCTCAAGGACGGCTCCGGCCTGATCGGCAACTACGTGACGCCGGCGAACCAGACCGAGCTCCAGATCATCATGGCCAAGCGCCCCGACGCCGCACGTTGGCGGGCGACGCTCCCCATCCTCGGCGTCGACGGCTCCCTCGCGCAGGTGCAGGTCGACAGCCCTGCTGCGGGCGCGGTCTTCGCCAAGACCGGCTCACTCATCGATGGTGACTCGTTTAACGGGCGCTACCGCCTGGTGACGAAGGCCCTCGGCGGCGTCATGGTTACCGAGGGGGGCAGCCACCTGGCCTTCACGATCATCGTGAACCAGGCCTTCTACGACGAGATCATCGGCGTGCTCGACGCCAACGAGGACGTCGGCAAGGTCGCCGCGAGCATCCAACAGGCGTTCTGATCACGACTGGACCCTCCAAACCGCCGGCAGCGGACGATCAGCGGCGCGTCGTGCCACGCGTCCCCAACGCGCGTCCGGCCAGCCGGGTCCGTTCGCGTGCGGACTAAGGGTCCACGTCAGGTTAGAACGCGCGTAGTATTGTGGCGGTGTGGAAGTCACTGCGAAGGCGTTGGCGCGTTTCTTCGAGGTGGTCGTTCCGCACATGAACGAGGTGCAGCGGCGTGTCGTTGCCGGCGCAGCAGCGGAGATGTTGGGGCGCGGCGGCAAGACGGCGGTGGCGGCGGCGGCGGGGATGAGCCGCAACACGGTGATCAAGGCGGAGGCCGAGGTGACAGCCGGGATCGAGCCGTCGGGTCGGCTGCGGCAGCCCGGCGGTGGCGACAAGCCGTTGATCGACAAGCAGCCCGGCCTGCTCGAAGCGCTCGACGGGCTCGTCCATCCCGAGACCCGGGGCAACCCGATGTCGTTGCTGCGCTGGACGTCGAAGTCGTCGACCAAACTGGCCGAGGAACTGACACGCCGAGGCTTCGTGGTGTCGTCGCGCACAGTGCTGCGCCTGCTGCACCTCCTCGGCTACTCGTTGCAGGCCAACGCCAAAGTCACCGAGGGACGCCAGCATCGCGACCGCGACGCCCAGTTCCGCTACCTCAACGACATGGCCGCCGCCTTCATCGACGACGACCAGCCGGCGATCAGCGTGGACACCAAGAAGAAGGAACTGATCGGCGACTACGCCAACGGCGGCACCGAATGGTCGCCCGAAGGCGAACCGGAACGGACCCAGGTCCACGACTTCGCCGACCGGACCTTGGGCGAGTTCGCCAAAGCGATCCCGTATGGGATCTACGACGTCGCCAACGACGAAGGCTGGGTCTCCGTCGGCGACGTCGCTGACACCGCCGAGTTCGCCGTCTCGGCGATCCGCCGATGGTGGAACCAGATGGGCCGGGCCCGCTTCCCTCACGCCGACCGGTTGTTGATCACCGCCGACGCCGGCGGCTCCAACGGCTACCGGCTGCGCGCCTGGAAGGTCGAGCTCGCCCGACTGGCCGCCGAGACCGGGCTGCGCATCACCGTCTGCCACTACCCGCCCGGCACCAGCAAGTGGAACCGGATCGAGCACCGCATGTTCTCCTTCATCACCATGAACTGGCGAGGCCGACCGCTCACCAGCCTGCGCACGATCATCGAGCTGATCTCCGCCACCACCACCCGGACCGGTCTCACCGTGCAAGCCGGCCATGACGCCAACTGGTATCCCAAAGGCGTCAAGATCACCGACCGCCAACTCTCCGCCGTACCCCTCACCCCGTACGACTTCCACGGCGAATGGAACTACACCATCAACGCGCAACCAGACCCGGCGTGAGCCCTAACGCAGGGCTAAGGCTCTGCGTCAGACCCGAGCGGCGTGGCCGAAGCCGTTCAGGGACGCCGAACTGTGGCCGTTCAGGGTGTCCGAGAACGCCCACCCGATACCGCTCACTCGACGGCCGCTGACGGTGGCCGCGAAGCGCCGTTCGACGACATCTCGGTGCCGGCCGTAGATGAGGAAGTCGCTGACAGAACAGACGGAGCACCACCGCTAGGTGCGGTTCCGCCGGGAGGTGCCGTTCGAGATCGTCGAAGAAGTCGCCGGTGAAGCGGACGACACGATCAGGCATCCTGTTGGGAACGCTTTGCCAGCTCCCGTGCGCGGCTTCGACTCGTTCACGGAACGAGGTTCGACGTCATCCCAGGTGTGAATCACACGCCGTCGAACAGCATCCGCCTGCTATTGCCGGGTCATGTCGTCGAACTCGGCCGCCGCCAACGACGTCCCTCTCATCACCCATGCCGTCAGATTGTGACCAGCCGCGCACGACGGCGAGTCCTTCACGGCCGGTGGTCCTGCCCGGGTCCGAGCTCCCAGCCAGGTAGCCGGCGGCCAGCTCGGCTCACTCGGCATGGCCATCGACGGCGACCTGTTCGGTCAGTAGGCGGTGTTGCTCCACGGCCTGAGGCCGAGCTGGTCGTACGCAGCCTTGGCGCAGGTCATCTGGCGATCCACCGATGATGTCAGGTTCTCGAACGTGATGCCGCACAGGTCGGCCCAGTAACCAGCGAGCGTTCCCTTGAAGTTGAAGCCGAACAGCCCGCCGCCCGTGTCATCGGAATCGATGACGGTGGAGCCCGGGTTGCACCTCGACTCGCGGTACATGATGCGCATGAACGTGTCGACCGGCAGGCCGACTGCGGCGATGTCGTCGCGGTAGCTCTCGCAATTGCCGGGTTCGTTGTTGCCACCCCCGCTGCTGGGTGCCGCTGGGGCCGATCCGAGGTTCCGCGCAAACTGCTCTGCCGCCGCTGCATCTTGCGCATGCCATTCCTGCCAGATGCCTACTTCTCGTGGCGTGCAGGCGGCTCCCGCTCCGACAATGGCGAGAGCTGCGATCAGTGGTGTTGCCCGCTTCATGAGATGTCCGTCTCCTCGGTCGTCACATCCCATCGACGTTCGACGAGACGAAGCCGTGAAGTTATCAGTTGTGTTACGAAATATGTCAACTCGCCGCAACATTGCTCACCAGTCGGGCTCCAGAGGCACCGCCACGTGCCGCCCCGGTGCCCGGCCGCGTTGGATCTTGGATCAGGCGAGCAAGAGCTCGGCGATCTGGATGGCGTTGAGGGCGGCGCCCTTGCGCAGGTTGTCGCTGCACACGAACAGCGCAAGTCCCCGCCCGTCGGGGACCCCGGGATCGGCGCGCAGGCGACCGACATACGTTGGATCGCGACCAGCGGCGTCGAGCGGCGTCGGGATGTCGCTGAGCACCACGCCGGGTGCGACGGCCAACACCTCGCTCGCCCGCCCGACGGAGAGCGGCCGCGCGAACTCGGCGTTGATGGACAGCGAGTGACCGGTGTACACGGGCACCCGCACGCAGGTGCCGGACACCGCCAGCTCGGGCAGGCCGAGGATCTTACGGGTCTCGTTGCGCAGCTTCTGCTCCTCGTCGGTCTCCAAGGAGCCGTCATCCACGACGTCGCCGGCCAGCGGGAGCACGTTGAAGGCGATCGGCCTGGCGAATTTGACCGGCTCGGGAAAGAGCACCGCTCGACCGTCGTGGGTCAGCTCGGCAGCTCGGTCGACGACCTGGCGCGCTTGCTTGTCCAGCTCGTCGACGCCAGCCGAGCCGCCGCCCGACACCGCCTGGTAGGTCGAGGCGACGACGCGCACCAACCTGGCCTCGTCGTGCAACGCCTTCAGCGTCGGCATGGCGGCCATCGTCGTGCAGTTCGGGTTGGCGATGATCCGCTTGCGGGCGTCGGCGACCGCCTCCGGGTTGACCTCCGACACGACCAGCGGGACGTCCGGATCCATCCGGAACGTCGACGAGTTGTCGATCACGGTGGCGCCGGCCGCCGCGAACCGTGGTGCGAGCTCCCGTGACGAGGTGGCGCCGGCGGAGAAGAGGGCGATGTCGAGCCCGGCCGGATCGGCGATCGCGGCGTCCTCGACGGTGATCTCGTCGTCCAGCCACGCCAGGGTCGTACCGGCCGATCGAGCAGACGCGAAGAACCGCATCTCGTCGACGGGGAAGCCACGCTCGGCGAGCAGCCGCCGCATGACGCCACCGACCTGCCCCGTCGCTCCGACCACTCCGACCCGCATGGCCGGAAAGGCTAACGAGGCGTCCCGCCGCCCTGGGGGAGGTTTCCGCATCGTCCGCACCGCCCGACGGACCGGAGCTCGGCGTGAGCACGAACACCGGTAGGACGACGTCGTCGCTCACAGAGGGGCGGCGACCGCCGCCCGACCCGTCGGATTGGCTCACTTCACCGTGGCCACGAGCCACCAGTGGTTGCGGTTGACGCCGGCGAAGTACTCCGGGGTCGCAGCACCGATGCCCCAGAGCGGCGCGCTGCGCGCCGGGTTGCGCCAGATGACGACGTCCGTGACCTGGTCCCTGATCGGTCCCATCACCTGGTGCGGATCGAGTCGGTTGGCCTGCCACGCCAGTCGTGTCGGCATGCGGCGGCGCAACAGCACCCGGCCGAGCATCGGCACCCGCATCAACCCGCGCATCGCCACACCGAGCGGGAGCACGAAGGGGTCGACGCCTGACCACGAGCGGAAGTTCAGTGCCACCTGGCCCCCCGGCGCCACGACGCGCAACGTCTCGGCGACGAGCGCCAGCGCATCGGCGCGGTCACAGTGCTGCAGCGTGATGTAGCTGAAGGCGAGGTCGGCCGTGTCGTCGGGGACGTCGAGGCTGCGGCCGTCGATCACCTCGATGGTCCTCAGCCGGTCGACCTTGCCGAACCTGGCGACCGCCTCGCGACACCGCTCGAGGAACGCCGCGTCGAGGTCACAGGCGTACACGCACCCGAATCGTCGTGTGAACGCGCACGTCATCCGGCCGATGCCGCTGCCCACTTCGAGCAACGTGCGCTCTCGGTCGTCGTCGCGCCCCAGGTCGAGCCGCTCGAGGTACATCGGCACCTCGCTGTCACCCGTCGCCACGAACTCTGCCAACGTCAAGGTGTCACCGGTCTCGTTGTTGAACACCCACCCGGTGGTCTGCACGACTTCGTCCGCGCTGGCCTGGGCCTCGGTCACGCGGCCGGCCACCTTCCATGGCAAGAGTTGCGGCCGGCGGCGCATCGCGCCCAGTGTGGCAGAGGCGCCTCTTGCGACGAATCCCTCGGGGAACGGCACGTCGCGGCGAGATGCCACACTGGGGCGCGATGACCGTGATGGACCGTGCGCTGTGGGAATCGATCGTCGCCTCCGATGCCGAGGTGCCGCCGGGACACACCGCAGCCGACCTCCTCCCGCCGCTGCTCGACCTGCTCGAGGAGCCGGACCCGTTCCTGCGCGACGAAGTCGGCTACGGCGTGCTCGCCCGCTGGGTCGTCAAGGACCAGCTGCTCGGACCGTCCGACCTGCGCTACGCCGTCGAGCGGCTCGTGCCCGACCTGCGCCACGGACTCGACGACGACGATGGGGGCGGCGACCGAGCGGTCCTCCGGCGTTCATACTCGGCGCTGGCGTTGGCGATCCTGGCCTACCGAGATGTCGACGACCACTTCCTCGACGCAGCCGGCGTGCGCGGTCTGCTCGATGACGGCCTGGCCTACCTGCTGGAGGAGCCGGACCGTCGAGGCTGGGTGGCGGAGCTTGGCTGGGTCAACGCCACGTCGCACACCGCCGACCTGCTCAAGTTCCTCGTGCGCAACCCGGCGACCGTCGCCGATGACCACCGGCGCGTGCTCGACGCGCTGCAGACGCTGCTGACCAAGGTCAACGGACTCGTGTTCATCGACGACGAGGAGGATCGTCTCGTGCTCGTCGTCGTCGACGTCCTCGGGCGGGACACGGTGGACGACGATGCGCTCGTGGACTGGATCGACCGCTTCGGCTCATGGCTCGCCGAGCACCCGACGTCGTCGGACCCCGAGGTGCGGGCGGCGGCCGTCAACGTCAAGCGCTTCATCCGCGCCCTGCACCTCGCCCTCTGCTCGCGCGCCCATCGCGGCGGCTCGCCGCACGACAGCGCCGAGCTTGCCGCGCTCGATACGGCACGCCGCTTCGCCGCCGGGCCGATCTGAGCTGGTGGCCTCGCTCACTCCGACGACCTCACTCCCTCGCGTGCTCGCGCGATCCCAAGTCCTGCTCGCTACGCGTGCCATCAAGCGGGGTTCCCGAGCGTTCGTTCCGCAGCGAGGGTGGTGAGTGGTCAGGTCGGCCTTGCCGACCCAGGCCGAGGAGCGGAGTCTTCGGAGCGAGCGAGGCCACTAGCACGATCGAGGAGCTCGATGGGGATCGGGAAGATGATCGTGCTGTTGTTCTCCGCCGCGATCTCGACCATCGTCTGCAGCTGACGCAACTGCAGCGCGCCGGGTGACGCGGCGATGATGTCCGCCGCCTGGGCCAGCTTCTCCGACGCCTGCAGTTCTCCCTCTGCGGCGATGATCTTCGCCCGACGCTCGCGTTCTGCCTCAGCCTGACGGGCCATCGCCCGCTGCATCTGTGGCGGCAGGCCGACGTCGCGGATCTCGACCCGGTGGACCTTGACGCCCCACGGCTCGGTCTGGCCGTCGAGGGCGATCTGCAGCTCGCCGTCGATGCGGTCACGCTCGGCGAGCAGCTGATCCAGCTCGTGGCGCCCGACGATCGAGCGCAGCGTGGTCTGCGCAACGAGCTGCGATGCCTGGTACCAATCGCGCACCCGGATCACCGACGCTGCAGGGTCGACGACCTGGAAGTAGACGACGGCATCGACGGTGGCCGTCACGTTGTCCTTGGTGATCACGGCTTGCGGCGTGACGGGCGTGGCGATGATCTGCAGGTTCGTCTTCACCATCCGGTCGAGGATCGGGATGATGAAGAACACGCCGGGTCCCTTCGCCCCGAGCGAACGACCGAGGCGGAAGATGACGCCCCGCTCGTACTCGTTGACGACCTTGATCGACGTGGCGAACAGGATCACCGCCAGGAGGACGATGACTGCGGCGACGGCGATGAATGCGTTCATGTCGGGACCTCCGAGACGTTCAACGTGTCCAACGATCTTCGGCCGGCCCCGGCGGCGGCCAGACATCGATCGTGTTGCCGTGGAAGCCGACCACCGTCACCGGGTCACCTGGCGTCAGATCGATGGCGTGGGTCGCCGCAGCGTTCCAGCGCGAGCCTTCGAGCAGGACGGTCCCGGAACGCCGGTCCCAGCGGTCGACGATCGCCACGCCGCCGATCAGCGCCTCCATGCCCACCTGCGCGGGTCGGCGTGCGAGTTGCGTCGCGGCGTCGTGCAGCCGCGGGAAGCCAAGCGCCAGTCCCGCCGTGGCGAGCACGGTGACGACCATGCTCGCGGCATCGTCGTTGACGACGGCGAAGGCCGCCCCGCCGGCCGCGAACACGCCGGCAGCGAACAATTCGGCGCTGGTCGACCTCCGTTGCGCCACGACCAACATCGCCCACGTCGTGACGCCGAGGGCCGGGCCGATCAGCGGCCACCACGTCAGGTCCTGATCGGCCACCACGACGACGACGAGGATCAGCGCACCCAGTCCGAGCGTTCCAGCGATCCCGACGGTGGGCAGCGCGGCCTCGACGATGAACAGCGCAGCGGCGAACGTGAGGCACACCAGCACCACGCTTGGTTCGTCGAGCAACCAGCTCACTGCCGGCCAGCGTACGGAGTGCGGTGGACCTCAGCGGCGCTCGGGCAGCGGCGCGGCGTAGTCGCTGCCGGAATCGAGGCCGAACGCCGAGTGCAGCGCCCTGGCGGCGCGCTCGATGTCGACGATCGCGACGACCACCGAGATGCGGATCGTCGACGTCGAGATCATCTCGATGTTGACGCCTTCGTCGGCCAAGGTGCGGAACATCCGGGCGGCGATGCCAGGCGATGACTTCATCCCGGCGCCGACCACGGACAGTCGGCCGATGGCGTCGTCGTGGGTCACGCCGCCGGTCGCCCCGATCTCCTGCGCCACCCGCTTGACGATGTCCTCAGCCACGTGCATGTCAGACGACGGCATCGTGAAGCTGATGTCCGTCATCCCATCGGTCGACGTGTTCTGCACGATCATGTCGACGTTGACGTTGGCTGCGGCCAACGGTTCGAACAGTTGAGCGGAGATGCCGGGTCGGTCGGGCACCTGGTGCACCGTCACCTTCGACTCGCTGCTGTCCGTGACGACGCCCGAGATGATCGGATCTTCCATGGTTCGCTCCGTCTCGCCGGTGTCCGGGTTGGTGTCGGTGACCCACGTGCCTGGTTCCCATGTGAACGCCGAGCGCACGTGCAGGGCCACGCCGTGCGTGCGGGCGAACTCGACGGAGCGCAGGGCGAGCACCTTCGATCCCGCTCCGGCCATCTCAAGCATCTCGTCGAAGCTGACTCGCGCCAGCTTGCGGGCGCGCGGGACCAGACGCGGGTCGGCGGAGAACACGCCCGTCACGTCGGTGTAGATCTCGCACGCGTCGGCGTCGAGCGCCTTGGCCAGCGCCGAAGCGGTGAGGTCCGAGGCGCCACGGCCCATGGTCGTGATCTCGTTGGTCGTGCTGACGCCCTGGAACCCGGCGACGACGGGGATCTTGCCGGCGGCCAGGGCGTCGCGCACCCGGTTGCCCTTGACCTCGACGATCTTGGCCTTGCCGTGCGTGTCGTCGGTGATGATCCCGACCTGGCTGCCGGTGAAGCTGACCGCCGGGACGCCGAGGTCGGCCAGGGCCATCGTCAGCAGCGCCGCAGCGACACGTTCGCCGGTCGTCAGGAGCATGTCCATCTCACGACCGGGCCGCGACGTCGAGACCTGGCCGGCCAGCGCGATGAGGTTGTCGGTGGCCTTGCCCATCGCCGACACGACGACCACGACGTCGGCGCCGTGGCGCTTCGTGAACGCCACGTTTTCGGCGACGGCCCGCATCCGATCGGGGTCGGCGACGGACGTGCCGCCGTACTTCTGGACGATCAGGCCCACGGTCGGCGGAGCCTACCGAGGGTGGCCCTCAGCTCTTGGTGACGTGTTGGATGACCTCGAAGGCCAAGAGGTCGGCACCGGTCGAGACCGGCTTGCCGTCGGAGGACTCGGCCTGGGCGTGGCCGTGCTGGAAAGCCTGGCTGGCCACCCACGTCTGGAACGACTCCTCGCTGTCCCAGCGGGTGTACACGAAGTAGCGCTCCTCGCCGGACACGGGGCGGAGCAGCTGGAAGTCCTCGAAGCCCTCCATCTGCTCGACGCTGCGGGCACGTGCGGCGAAGCGCTTCTCCAGCTCGGGGCCGGCTCCCGGCGGGACGGCGATGGCGTTGATCTTGACGACACTCATGACCGACATCCTCGCCGCGGACGTCGCGCTCGACAACGCGGTGGCCGAGCGGCTGGTCAGCGCGCGCCGACCACCTCAGCGATCGCCTGCAGCCCGTCGAACACGTCCACGAAGCGGGTCGTCAGCGCAGCGCAGCCGACGCGGATCAGGTTCGGCCGGCGCACGTCGGTGATCACGCCTCTTTGCGCCAGCTCGGCGTGCACGTCGTCGGCCCGCTCGACGCACACGGCAACGTGGGCGCCGCGGCGGGCCGGGTCGACCGGTGACGTCGATCGCAGACCGAGCTCGGCGCACAGGTCGAGGGCCATGCTGGTCAGTGCCCGGCCCTTGGCCGCGATCGCCGCCATCCCGGCGTCGGCGACGTGACCGATGCCGACCTCCGCTGCCGCCAGCCCAAGGATCCCTGGTGTGCCGAGCAGCAGCCGACGGATGTCGTCGTGCGGTTCGAACGCCTCGCCCATCTCGAACTGCGCGCGCTGCGCGAACCATCCCCAGATCGGCTGGTCGACCTCGGCCTGCAGCGACGGCGCGACGAACGACCACGCCGGCGCGCCGGGGCCGCCGTGGAGGAACTTGTACGGGCACCCGACGGCCAACTCGGCACCAGCCGCGGCGACGTCGACCTCCACCGCGCCGGCGGCATGCGACAGGTCCCACAC
>JBPCJW010000154.1:0-6646 GCA_051004915.1 Ilumatobacteraceae bacterium | reverse complement strand
GCCGGGCGACGTCCAAGGTGCTCGTGGGCGGCGGCGCCGCCTGCTACGCGGCGTGGGTCGGTGGAACGGTGATCGGGGTCGCCGGGGGAGCCGTCGTGGGGCTCGAGGCCCTCGCCGCGGCCGTGTTCCCTGTGCTGTTCATCGGGCTGGCATCGATCATGGCGCGGGGCCGCACCGCCATCGTCGGCGTGGTCGCCGCTGCATCGCTGACGCTGCTCCTCTCGTCGTGTGGCCGGCCGTTGGGGGGCTGGCGCCGGTCGTCGCTGCGGCGGTGATCGCCGCCGCCGGCCGACCGTGATCGACATGACCAACCTTGCCCTCGTCGTGGTGGCGGCCGTGCTCACCTACGCCAGTCGTGCGGCGGCGCCGGTGTTCCTACCGGCCCCCACCGGGCGACTGCTGCGGTTCGTCGAACGTCTCCCGGCTCCGCTGTTCGCCGGTCTGGCGATTCTCGCTCTCGTCGGGCCCGACGCGACCTGGCCGGACCCGCCCGCGGCGTGCGCGGCCGCCGGCGCACTCGCCGCCGCCCCGTGGCGCAACGTCGCGCTGACGCTGACCGCAGGGCTCACCGCGTTCGGCATCGGCACGCTGCTGACCTGACGGCACAGTCACGGACGGGGCGCCGCCCCGGGCCGTCTGTGCTAACCCCTCGACGATGCTCCGATCGACGGTGCGGCGTGCTGCCGCTCGACGCGATCCGTCGCCGTCGCCGACGACCGACTGCTGACGGCATGGATGGCGAGGTGGCCGGCGACCGCGATGCCCACGGCGATCGCGGCCGTGAGCCAGCCGGGGACGCCGCGGTTGAAGATCGTGACGACGACGAAGGCGTCGATGAGTCCGACGGTCGTGAAGCCGACGTGCTCGCTGACGCGCCGCCGGTCGGTGGCGCGGGCGCGCCGGCCCAGCTCGGCTCGCCAGACCATCACCGCGGCCAGCAGCACGAGCGCAACGGTCACGACGTGACGGGCGAGGTCGCGCCCGCGGCGTCCAGGGCGACGGCGGCGCCGAGGAAGCCGAACATGGCGAGCATCGCCACGTAGTACACGCCGAACCAGCGACTGTAGCGGCGGCTGCCGAACGCGGCGAGCAGGGCGACGGTGGCGGTCACGGCATGGCTGCAGATCAACACTCCGTACACCTGCGCTCCTACCTTCCACTGTGTGAGGTCGTCACCAGTCGATGACCTTCCACAGTGGAATGCAACGTCGATCGATGAACCAGCGACGAGCGCTCAACGCGACGGCGGCGTCGCTGCTGGGGTTCCTGCACGCCGGCCCGGCGTCAGGGTGGGACCTCCTGCGCATCGCCCAGACCAGCATCGGCCGCTTCTGGAGCATCACGTCCAGTCAGGTGTACCGAGAACTGGTGGTGATGGAACGCGATGGGCTCATCAAGGCCGGCGCCCACGGCCCGCGTGAACGTCGCCCGTTCAAGCTGACCGCCGCCGGACGATCCGCGTTCAGGGGTGGATCCGCAGGAGCCAGGCGACGAGCAGATCCGGTACCCGCTCCTGCTGACGATCAGCTTCGGTCGCCACGTGGAGCCCGACGTGCTCGACGGGTTCGTGACCAACCACCGGGCAGCCCACGCCGAACGTCTCGCCGGCTACCGCGACGCCCTCGAGCATTCCGAGCGGCTGGACCCGTACGGCCGTGCCACCCTCGAGTTCGGCGCCCGCTACGAGCAGGCCGTCCTCGACTGGTCGACAGCTTGCCCACGCTGCTGGCCGAGGATCCGAGCGACGACGGGCCGTGACCCGGTCGAGACTGGTGGACGCAGTCCACTAGTTTGCCCGAGAATGGACGACGTGATCCCTCGGGTCCGCCGGTTCAACCGGCGGTGGACCGAGGTGCTTGGCCTGCTCGACCACGGGCTGCTGGCGACCGAGCACTCGCTGGCCGAGGCGCGGGTGATCTTCGAGCTGGCCCAGCGACCCAGCTGGGAGCGGCTCGAGCTTCGCCGCCGGCTCGGGATGGACGCCAGCTTCCTGACCAGGGTGGTCAGCCGCGTCGAACGCAAAGGTCTGGTCGCTTCATCACCATCAAGTCGTGACCGCAGGGCCATCGACCTCGCGCTGACCACGGCCGGGCGGCAGGCGTACGCGATGCTCGATGCCCGCTCGACCCGCCAGGTCGGCGAGCTGCTGGAGCCGCTGAGCGCCGATCAGCGATCGGTGCTGGTCGAGTCGATGAGCGTGATCTCCGCGCTCAGCGGTCCGGCCGGTGAGGAGCAGTCGGTGTCCCTGCGGGCGGGCCTGCAGCCAGGCGACATGGGTTGGGTGATCCAGCGGCACGGAGCGATCTACGCCGACGAGTTCGCGTGGGACACCGACTTCGAAGCGCTCGTCGCCCGGATCGTCGCCGACTTCCACGCCGGGCGGAACCCGGGTCGTGAGGAGGCGTGGATCGCCGAGGTCGACGGGGCGCGAGCGGGATGCGGGTTCTGCTGCGCCAGGGACGCCGACACGGCAAACTTGCGGATCCTCCTCGTCGAGCCGTGGGCCCGTGGACTCCGGCTCGGCACCCGGCTCGTCGCCCAGTGCATCGAGTTCGCCCGGAGGGCCGGCTACTCGCAGCTGGTGTTGTGGACCAACGACGTGCTCGTCTCGGCGCGCCGGATCTACGAAGCGGCGGGCTTCGTACTCGTGGACCAAGCCCCGCACCACAGCTTCGGGCAGGATCTCGTCGGCCAGAACTGGCAGCTCGACCTGCGCCGTTCGCGCTGATCAGCGCCCGAGCGGCCGTTCCCGCCGTTGTCGCGGGCGCTCGATGCCGGCGGTTTCGGTCGGAGCGAGGCCGGTGATCAGGCGATCGAGGGCGGCGCCTGCATCGCGACGGGCGCGGGGAGCGTCAGCCGCGGTGGCGATGAGCAGGGCGGCCTGGCTGCAGGCGGCGATCAGCAACTGGGCCACGACATCCGGGTCGAGGGGGGCGATCTGTCCGTCGTCGATCGATGCGCGGATCGAGGCCCGTACGCCGGCGAGCGAGTGGCGGGTGTCGATCTCCATCTTGGCGGCGGTACCGAGCACTGAGGGCGCGTCGAGGAGGGCGATGCGCTGCACGACCGGGTCGAGGGCGAGGTCGAGGAAGGCGGCGAAGCCTCGGCGCAGGACATCCAGCGGAGCCGTGACATCTGTGGTCGTTGACTGAGCTCGAACGTTCAGCTCATGCTCCAGCTCGTCGTAGACGGTGACGAAGAGGTCCCGCTTCCCGGCGAAGTGGTGGTACAGCGCCCCCTTCGTCACCCCGGCGGCGGCCGCGATGTCGTCGACCGAGGTGGCGCCGTAGCCCGCGGCACCGAAACAGCGACGGGCCGCGGCGACCAGAGCCCGGCGCGTCCCTTCGACGTGTTTGTCGCGCAGCGATGCCATCGCCGTCACCTTCGCACCCGCTGGTTTGATCCTCCGCTGCACCAATGGTATGTTTCATACCAATGGTACGGCCGCCTCATCCGAAGGACACCACCATGACCAGTGCTGCCGTTGACGCGCTCCGTGCTGATCATGGCGCCCTCGTGAACATCACGACGTCGCTCTCCGACGAGCAGTGGTCCGCGCCCAGCGGCTGTGCGGGCTGGGCCGTGCGCGACGTGGTGGGCCACATGACACAGCTGTTCCGCCAGGTGGTCGACCCCGGCGGGCTTCCGCCACCGGACCCATCGCTGAGCACCGAACGGACGCAGGAACGGTGGGTCGAGGCGATGCGCCAGGAGCCCGTCGAGCACCTGGTCGCCGACTACCGCACGTTGGGCGATCAGGCCATCGGGGCACTCGCCGGCATGCAAGGCAACGACACCGTCGTCGACCTCGGTGACCTCGGCCGGCACCCACTCCACCTGATCGCCAACGCCTTCGCCTTCGACCACTACACCCACATCCGTGTCGACCTCTTCGCCCCGGCCGGCCCGCTCGGCGCCGACCCTCCGCCGGCCGACGAGCGCCACCTTGAGGCGGCGGCCGACTGGATCGTGGCCGGCATCCCGCAGATGTCACCCGACGCAGTCACACAGCCCGTCGAGCTGGTGCTCACGGGCCCGGGCGGGCGAACAGCACACCTCGGCCCGGACGGCGCGCCAGACGCCACCGTCACGTCCTCCGTGCGCGACCTCGTGCTGTGGAGCACCGGCCGCAGCTCGTGGCGCGACCTCGACGTCAGCATCAGCGGCGACCCGGCGGTTGCCGAGCACTTCTGCGGCACCGTGCACGTGTTCTGATCCGCGGCACGTCGACCATGGCATGATCGACGCCGAGACGTGACCGCTCCCGAGTACCCCTTCGATCCGCATGCGCCTGGGTTCGCCCGCGACCCGTGGGCGATGTACCGCGAGCTGCGCACCACGTGCCCGGTGGCGCACTCCTCGGAACATGGCGGCTTCTGGGTGCTGGCCCGCCATGCCGATGTCAAGGACGCCGCGCTGCACCCGCGGCGCTACTGCTCGTCGGCCGGTGACCTGCTGATCCCGGCCGGCTACGGCGGCTGGCTGTTGCCCGTCTGCGCCGACCCGCCCCGCACGGCGCAGTACCGCAGTCTGCTGGCGCACCTGTTCAACGTCGTCGCGGTGAGGGAGATGGAGCCGATGATCCGGCAGTGGGCGTCGCAGGCGATCGACGCGTTCGTCGACCGCGGTGGCGGCGACCTCGTCCCTGACCTCGCCTACCCCATCCCCGGCAAGGTGACGATGCGGCTGATGGGCTGGCCGGAGGACGAGTGGGAGCAGGTCCTGCTGCCGATCAAGGACTTCACCACCCGCCCGCCCGGCGACCCCGACCGCGACCGGGCGGCCCGCGAGGTGGCCACGATCCGCTCGCGGATCGAGGCCAACATCGCGCAGCGACGGGCGCGGCCGAGCGACGACCTCGCCTCCCAGCTGCTGGTCAGCGAGATCGAGTCGCGACCGCTGGCGGACGACGAGATCGTCGCACTGATGATGATGGTCGCCTTCGGTGGCGTGGACACGACCGTCGCCGCGCTCGGCAACATGCTCCTCTACCTCGACACCGATCGTCCGCTGCGCCGGCGGCTGATCGCAGATCAGGCGCTGGTGCCCAGCTTCGTCGAGGAGCTGTTGCGGGTGGAGCCGCCGATCCAGGGCTTCGGGCGGTTCCTCACCGAGCCTGCGCTGGTCGGCGGCCAGTCGATCGAGGCCGGCGCCAAGGTCTTCTTGCTGTGGGGGTCGGCCAACCGTGACGAGGAGGTGTTCGACGAGCCCGACGAGGTGCGCATCGACCGCTACCCGAACCCCCACCTCACGTTCGGTGCCGGCGTGCACCATTGCCAGGGCGCGGCACTGGCCCGAGCGGAGCTGCGCATCACGCTGGAGGAGACGCTGCGGCGGATGCCCGACTACCGGATCGAGCGGGACCGCGTCGTGCCCGCCCGCACCGCCGGCACCGTGTTCGAACGCCTCTCGCTTCCCGCGACGTTCACTTCGCGGTCGGCGTGAACGCGTCGCTCGACGGCGATCGACTGGCGTCAACTCTCCCCGACCTGTCCGCCCGCAGGATTCGCCACGCGATCATCGTCGAGACCCAACGATGGTTCGTCCCCCGCATCAGCAGGTCGCGGGCGCGGCCCGTCAGTCTCGATGGCGGCGACGACCGCGCCGATCGCTCGATCGAGGGTGGCATCGTCGATGCCGGGCGGCGACAGCCCACGAGGCCTGCGCGTGGTTCTCCGCCTGCACGGCGATCAGCTCGGCGACGGCAGGTGCCGCCGCGAGACAGCGCCGCCGACGACTTCCGACCGGACCGGACCCGGGTCACCAGGGGACAGGGCCCTGGTCGTCCCAGAATGCGCCCGAGACCCCGGCCGGTTCGCCGAGCGCGAACTGGACGACGACTCGGGCACCCTCGGCGACCGACTTGTAGCCGCGGTGGTCGTTGAGGTCGGTTGCGGTGTAACCGGGGTCGACGACGTTGACGCTGAAGCGGGGTAGGGCCTTGGCGTACTGGCTCGTCACCATGTTGAGGACGGTCTTCGACGACGTGTGTACACGAGCCCGATCAGCGTTGACTCGATGCGGCCGGGGTCCGTGGTGATGGTCAGCGACCCCCATGCCGCTGGAGACGTTGACGATGCGCGGATGGTCCGCCGCCCGCATCAGCGGGACGAACGCGCGGATCACCCGTACCGGGCCGAGCAGGTTGACGCCGAAGACGGGGATGAAGTCCGCCGGTGTGGTGTCGAGCGCGCTCGTCCAGGTGCCGGCGATTCCGGCGGTGTTGACGAGGACGTCGAGCGGCGCGCCCGCGGCCACGGTCGCCGCGGCGGCGACGGAGTCCTCGGCGGTCACATCGATGGTGAGCGGACGGACGTCGCCTGGCGAGCCGGTGAGGGCTCTACCAAGTCCACTCTTCTCGCAGAAGGGCGACTGCTCGGCGGTCACGGGCGCCGTGAGGTCGTAAGTCCAGGTGGGACGGTACGAGATCCTTCTCGCGCTCGGCAGACATGTCACAATGTCTCAAGTCCCGGCCAGAGAGAGATCTAGGCGGTGATGGTCAATCGGCGAGCCCGACCACCCCTATCTGCGTCTCTCAGTGGCCATCGGTGTCGCCGACGTGCCCGAGGCCTTCGCCCGCTCGCCACTGTGATGAGCTGACCACACGCCGATCGATCAAGGGGCCTAACTGGGGGCCGAACTCTGC
>JBPCJW010000153.1:0-11617 GCA_051004915.1 Ilumatobacteraceae bacterium | reverse complement strand
CCCGTGGCGGCATTCGCGCCGGCCTCGGCAGGCTCGCCGGTCTGCTCGCCGTCCGCCGGCGGCCCGTCCTCGCCGTAGTACTCCTTCCACGCCGCCTCGCGCTCGGCATCGGTGTCACCGGCCATCCCGTTGCCGTGCTCGTCGACCTCGAAGTGCTCGCGGTACTCCTCGGCCAGCTCGCCGCCTTCTGCCGCCTGCTTGATCGACAGGCTGATCCGACGGCGGGCGAGGTCGAGGTCGATGATCTTCACCCACAGCTCCTCGCCGGGCGTGACGACCTGGTCCGGCGAGTCGACGTGGTGGGTCGACATCTCCGAGATGTGCACGAGACCCTCGATGCCGTCGCCGACCTGGACGAACGCACCGAACTGCACGAGCTTGGTGACCCGGCCGTAGACGAGCTGCCCGACCTCGTGGCCACCGGCGAACTCCTGCCACGGGTCCTGCTGGGTGGCCTTCAACGACAGGCTGATCCGCTCGCGGCTCATGTCGACGTCGAGCACCTGCACGTCGATCTCGTCGCCGACGGCGACCACCGAACCGGGGTGATCGACGTGCTTCCACGACAGCTCGCTGACGTGGATCAGGCCGTCCATGCCGCCGAGGTCCACGAAGGCGCCGAAGCTGACGACCGACGACACCGTGCCGTGACGCACCTCGCCGACCTTGAGGTTGTTGAGGAACTGGTCGCGCGACTCCTTCTGGGTCTCTTCCAGGTGGGCGCGGCGGCTGAGCACGACGTTGTTGCGGTTCTTGTCGAGCTCGATGATCTTGGCGCTGATCCGCTGACCGACGTAGGGCTGCAGGTCGCGCACCCGGCGTAGCTCGACGAGACTCGCCGGGAGGAAGCCGCGCAGGCCGATGTCGACGATCAGGCCGCCCTTGACGACCTCGATCACCGGGCCCTCGACGACGCCGTCCTCCTCCTTCAGGCGCTCGATCGTGCCCCACGCCCGCTCGTACTGCGCCCGCTTCTTGGACAGCAGGAGACGACCTTCCTTGTCCTCCTTCTGCAGGACCAGCGCCTCGACCTTCTCGCCGAGCGAGACGATCTCGTTCGGGTCGACGTCGTTGCGGATGCTCAGCTCGCGAGACGGGATGACGCCCTCGCTCTTGTAGCCGATGTCGAGGAGCACCTCGTCCTTGTCGATCTTGACGATCGTGCCGTTGACGAGCTGACCGTCCTCGACCTCGACCATGGTGCCGTCGATGGCGTCGGCGAAGGACATGCCGAGGTCGTCGACGGCGACCTCGCGTGGCGTGTAGTTGCCCTCCTCGTCGAACGTACCCATGCCGCCCGTGGTCGGTGGCGGCGATGCTGGGGTGGGGACGGTCTGGGGGGAGGCGATGGTGTCGGACAAGGAACGAGCTGCTTTCGACGGACGAGGACGGTTCACGAGCGTGGCGGGCCGTGTGACCGGCCGCGACGCGGGTGACGAGGGTATCAGCGGCGGGCCAGCACGAGGTACTCCGGCGATTCGGTGGTCGGCGCGGCGTCGCCGTACACACCCGGCTCGACGCTGGAGATGCGGTCGACCTCGAACCCGTTGGCCGACAGCAGCAGTCGCAGTTCGCGAGGTGTGTAACAACCGCTCCACAGGTCGACAGCCATGGCGACGCCCTGTGGGTCGCGCACCTCCGTGCGCTCGTGGGCGATGCCGAGGTCGGCGTCGAAGTCGGCGTCGGTGTGGTGCTTGACGGCGAAGTAGGCGTTGAACGCGCTGAGTGCGAGGCGACCACCCGGGCGCAGGGCGCGGGCGATGCCGGCCAGGACGGTGGCGTCATCGCCGGCGGCGGTCATCAGACCGAAGGCGCCCTGACACAGGCAGATCGCGGCGTCGAACTCGGCGTCAAACGGCAGCGTTCGGGCGTCGAGGCGCTCGAACGTCACCCCGGGCGGTGCGTCGGCGAGGGCGAGGTCGACGAACGGCTGGGAGATGTCGACGCCGTGGACGACGATCCCCCGCCTCGCCAGATCGTGGGCGTGGCGGCCAGGCCCGCACCCGACGTCGAGCACCCGCTCCCCCGGCCGCAGGCCGAGTGCGGCGACGACGTGCTCGACCTCCTGCACCGTCCCCTTGGTGAACGAGTACCGCAGGTACGCCGATCCGAGGTGCTCGGCGACTGGTTCAAACCAGTGGTCCCAAGCAGCGGACTCAACCCGGGCTTGAACCGCTTTGGCCCCCGGAGTTCGAGCACGAACAGTCATGTGGCGAGGGAAGCGCAGCGACGAGTCACCGCCGAGTCGAGCGAGTTTCGAGCGAGCGAGGCCATCAGTACTTGTCGGCCCAGGTTCGGCCCCAGGTCTCGTTGACCTCGAGGGGGACGTCGAGGTCGGCGGCGTGGCGCATCAGGTCGACGACGAGTGGACCGACCACCGCCCGCTCGTCCTCCGGCACCTCCAGCAGCACCTCGTCGTGGACCTGCAGCACGAGCTGGCTGGCGAAGCGTCCGTCGGCCAGCGTGTCGTCGATGCGTACCAGTGCGACCTTGAAGATGTCGGCGGCAAGGCCCTGGATGCCGGCGTTCATCGCCTGGCGCTCGCCCGCCTGGCGGATCCGCCAGTTGCCGTTGAGCAGTTCCGGGATCGGCCGGCGACGACCGAACAGCGTCTCGGTGTAGCCGCGCTTGCGGGCCTCGATGACCGTCGAATCCATGTACGCCTTGACGTTGGGGAAGGCGACGAAGTAGGCGTCGAGGATCTGCGTCGCATCCTCGGTCGGGATGTTCAACCGCTGCCCGAGCCCGTAGGCCTCCATGCCGTAGGCCAGCCCGTAGGAGACCATCTTCGCCTTCGACCTTTGATCGAGGGTGACGTCGGCGGGAGCCACGGCAAACACGCGAGACGCTGTGGCGTTGTGGATGTCCTCATTGCCGTTGAACGCCGCCACGAGCCCGGGGTCGGCGGCGAGGTGGGCGATGCACCGCAGCTCGATCTGGTTGTAGTCAGCGACGAGCAGCAGGGTGCCCGGTGCCGGGATGAAAGCGCGGCGGAACATCCGGCCCTCGTCACGGCGCACCGGGATGTTGTGCAGGTTCGGTCGGTCGGAGCTGAGCCGGCCGGTCCGGGCGACGGTCTGGTTGAACGTGGCGTGGATCCGGCCGTCCGGCGCGACCTCGGCGATCAGCCCCTCGCCGTAGGTGCCGCGCAGCTTCTCGACCTCGCGGTACTGCAGCAACGGCCCGATGAACTCCGGCCACTCGTCGCGCAGCTTCTCCAGCGTCGCCGCGTCCGTCGACGCTCCGGTCTTGGTGCGCTTGACTGCGCTCAGCCCGCGACCGGCCGGCGGCGCGGCGTACAGCAACTCGCGCAGTTGGATCGGCGAGTTGATGTTCAGGTCGTCGCGCCCGACGACCTCCTTCAGCTCGCCCTGCAGGCGTTGCGCCTCGGTCGTGAGTCGTTCGTACAGGCGGCGTAGCTCGACCAGATCGACGGCGACGCCGGCGTGTTCCATGCGGGCCAGCACGCGTACGAGGGGGTTCTCGATCGTGGCGTACAGGTCGGCCATGCCCTGGTCGCCGAGGCTGGTCAGGATCGGCGTGACGAGCCGGTTGACAGCGAGGGCGGCCCGGGCGGCGACGGTCGACGGCTCGGCCCGGTCACCATCGAGGTCGAGTTGCCCTTTGGCCGCAGGCTCGTCGGCCGGCATGGCGAACGGCGTGTATCGCTCGAGGACGTGTGCGAGGTCGTATCGTGCCTCTGCCGGGTCGAGCAGGTAGGCGGCGATGGCCGTGTCGAGCTGGAGGGTGGTCAGGTCGATGCCGGCGGTGAGCAGCGAGCGCATCAGCGACTTCGTGTCGTGGCCGCGCAGCGGCGTGGTCGACAGGGCGGCGATGACGTCGGGATCGGCCAGTTGCTCGCCCGGGATCCAGGTGACCGCACACGATGCGCCATCGGTGACCACGGCGATCCCGCTGAGCGCGGCGCGTCCGGGTTCCCCGTCCCAGGCTGCGGCGAGGTCGAGGGCGTCGAGCGACGTCAGCAGCTCGGCGCTGGCTGCAGCCGACTGGCTGTACACCACCTCCGGTTCCAGCAGTTGTCGTTCGTCGGCCGACAGGACGGCGGCGGCTGGGCCGAGCGCCTCGGCCAACCGCTCGGCGAACGTGCGGAACTCGAGGAAGTCGAACAGCCGCTGCACCTCCGGCATGTTGGGATCCATCCGCAGTGACTCGGGCAGCTCGATCGGCGCGTCGCGCCGCAGGACCATCACGTCGGCGTTCTTGCGCACCCGCTCCTCGTGCTCGGCGAGCGACGCCCGCAACTTCGGGGTCAGCTCGTCGAGGTGCTCGAAGATGCCGTCCAGGCCGCCGTAGGTGTTGATCAGCTTGGCCGCCGTCTTCTCCCCGACGCCGGGCACGCCCGGGAGGTTGTCGCTCGGGTCGCCGCGCAGCGCGGCGTACTGGGCGTACTGCTCGGGCGTGACGCCAGTGCGCTCCTTGATGCCGGCCTCGTCGTAGAGGGCGTAGTCGCTGACGCCACGGCGGTTGTAGAGGACCTTGACGTGCGGGTCCTTGACGAGCTGGTAGGTGTCACGGTCACCGGTCACGACGACCACGTCGTCGCCCCGCCCGATCGCCTGCTCGACGGCGGTGGCGATGAGGTCGTCGGCCTCCCAACCGGCCAGCTCGCACGACGCCACGCCGACCGCGACGAGGACCTCGCGCACCAGCCCCATCTGCTGGCGCAGGATGTCGGGCGCTGCCTCGCGGTTGGCCTTGTAGGTGGCGTCGGCCTCGTGGCGGAACGTCGGCTCGGGACGGTCGAAGGCGACAAGCACGTCGTCGGGGTGCTGCTCCTTGAGCACGTTGATGAGCATCGACGTGAACCCGAACACGGCGTTGGTGATCTGCCCGCTGGCCGTCGACATGTCGGTCGGCAGCGCGAAGAACGCGCGGTACGTCAACGAGTTCCCGTCGAGCAACAACAGCTTGGCCATCTCAGTGGCTCGCTTCGCTGGCGTGTCCCGCTGGCGCTCGACCTGTGGTGTCACGCCCGCTGCGGTCGGGGGCCAAAGCGGTCACGCCGCGCCAGTGGCTCGCTTCGCTGGCGTGTCCCGCTGGCGCTCGACCTGTGGTGTCACGCCCGCTGCGGTCAGGGGCCAAAGCGGTCACGCCGCGCCAGTAGCTCGCTTCGCTGGCGTGTCCCGCTGCCGCTCGACCTGTGGTGTCACGCCCACTGCGGTCGGGGGCCAAAGCGGTCACGCCCTTGGCTCTGATCGTCGATTCACGCATCAGGGTCTCAGAGAGCCGTCGAGGATGCGGTCGGCGACGGCGCGCATCTTCGAGCGCTCGCTCATCGCCGTGCGTTGGATGAACGTGAAGGCGTCCTGCTCGCTCATCTGCCGCTCCTCCATCAACACGCCCTTGGCCCGCTCGATCGCCTTGCGCGCCTGCAGCTGCTCGCCGAGGGCGTCGATCTCACCGGTCATCGCCCGCAGCTCTCGGAACCGGCCGATCGCGACCTCGATCGCCGGGATCAGATCGCTCTTCTGGAACGGCTTGACGAGATAGGCCAGCGCGCCGGCGTCACGGGCGTCCTCGACGACCTCGCGCTGGCTGAAGGCGGTGAGGATGAGCACCCCGCAGAGCTTCTCCCGGTTGATGATCCGGGCCGCCTCCAACCCGTCGATGCCGGGCATCTTGATGTCGAGCACGGCGAGGTCAGGCAGCAGGTCGCGTACCAGGTCCACCGCCGTGTCGCCGCGCCCCGTCTCGCCGACGACCTCGTAACCCTCCTCCTCCAGCGTCTCGCGCAGGTCCATGCGGATGATGGCTTCGTCTTCGGCGATCACGACACGGATCGTCACGCTTCATTTCCTTTCGGCGGGGAACGCTCCATTCAACTGCATCCGCAGCCGTCCGAGGGCGTCCGCCCCGGCGGGAGCACGACGTGACGAACGTCATGGTGTGAGCGGCGGCCCGACCGGCAATGCTTGCTACAGCTACCACTCCCCACACAGAAGGAAGCACTGATGACCACCACCATCACCGACACGATCAACGTCCAGCTGGACCGCATCGAGGCCAACCTGCCGACCATCCCGGCCCGGCTGTTCCACCTCCAGCGCTCGCTCGCCAACACCGCCTATGACCGCACCGCCAGCGTCGTCAGCGCCGTGTCCGAGTCGACCCGCAGCCTGTTCGACGTGACGCGCCTGTCGGGCCGCACCGTCACCGGCCAGGCCCGCGCTGCCGCCACCCAGGTCGCCACGACCGCCGGCACCGGTGCCCGCACCGTCGCCGGTCAGGCCAACGCCCAGGGCCGCAAGGTCGCCGGCACGGCGAGCGGCGAAGCGCAGAAGCTGATCGACGGCGCCATCGACCAGGTCGAGGGTGACGTCGAGACCGCCGCGGTCGCCGCCGACAAGGCCGGGACGAACCGGGCGCAGGCTGGCCAGAGCGAGGGTTCCGGCCGTGGCCGCCGCTACGAGCAGTGGACCAAGGCCGAGCTGCTCGAGCGGGCCAAGGAGCTCGACGTCGAGGGCCGCACGGGTCTCAACAAGCGCCAGCTGATCGCTGCCCTGCGCAAGGCCTGAGCGCACTGCGAGCGGCTCGACCGCTCACCACCGTGCCCCCAGGTGACGGCGCACCGGCAGGCACTAGCCTGCCGGTGTTGCGCGTCGCCCCGGTAGCCCAATTGGCAGAGGCAACGGCCTCAAAATCCGTACGGTGTGGGTTCGAGTCCCACCCGGGGCACAGGAGCGCCGGAGCCCTCAGTCTTCTGACGAAGATCCGATGTCGTTTTCGACATCGAACCTTCGTCAGAACCTGACCCGCGGGCGAGGCAATCGATCGCGTCTACCCTCCTCGCGGTGTTGGCGTTCATGTTCCCGGGGCAGGGATCGCAGCGTCCTGGGATGGGGCGTCCGTGGGCCGACCACGCGAGCTGGGAGCTCGTCGACGAGGCCAGCGACCTCGTCGAACGTGACGTCGCCTTCCTGCTGCTCGACGCCGACGCCGACGAGTTGCGCGACACCCGCAACGCCCAGCTGACGACGTTCGTGTCCAGCCTGATGGTCCTCGACGCCGTCGAGCGCCTCGGCATCGAACCGAGCTTCTGCGCCGGCCACAGCCTGGGCGAGTACACTGCGTTGACCGCCACCGGCGCGCTCGGTTTCGACGACGGCGTGCGCCTCGTCACCGCCCGCGCCGACGCGATGCACGACGCCGGCCTCGCCCAACAGGGCACCATGGCTGCGGTCCTCGGCCTCGACGACGACCAGGTCGACGTCGCCTGCCGCCGCGCCGACGAGGACGTGTGGGTGGCCAACTACAACGCGCCTGGGCAGGTCGTCATCGCCGGATCGCCGGCGGGCGTCGAGCTCGCCTCGGGCCACGCCCGCGAGCTCGGCGCCAAGAAGGTCATGCCGCTGCAGGTCGCCGGCGCCTTCCACACCCCGTACATGACACCTGCCCGCGCCCGGCTGCGCAGCGCCATCGCCGAAGCCGATCCGCGCGACACCGAGGTGCCGGTCGTGTCCAACGTCGATGCCCTCCCGCACCACGAGGGCAAGGAGTGGTCGAGTCTGCTCTCGGCGCAGCTGTCGTCGCCGGTCCGCTGGAAGCAATGCCTCCTGGAGCTGGAAGAGCTCGGCGTCACCGACTACGCCGAGCTCGGTCCCGGCGCCGTGCTGATCGGCATGACCAAGCGCACCACGACAGGGCGCACCATCTCCGTCGCCACACCCGAGGACCTGGACAGGCTCATCGAGTGGGTCGGTGCCGACGCCACTGCCGGCCCGACGCGCCTGGAGGGCGAGCACCTGTTCGCCGTCGAGCGCTTGGTCGTCAGCCCGGCCGCTGGCGTGTTCCGGCGCGCCCCCGATCTCCGCGACGGCACCGCCATCGAGGTCGGCACCGTGCTCGGACACGTCGGCGCCCGGGAGGTGCGCTCGCCGTTCGCCGGCATCCTGCAGAGCTACATCGCCGTCGAGACCGAGCGTCTCACGGCCCGCCAACCTGTCGCCTGGCTGCGCACCAGCTGAGGCCGGGACGCCGCGAGCCGCAACGAAGCAAGAAGAACGACGAGAGGAGTCCATCGTGCCGAAGGTCGAAGCGGGCGCTCGAGGCGCCGTCATCACGGGATGGGGAGCCGCCCTCCCGCCCAAGACGTTGACCAACGACGACCTGCGCGAGATGGGGCTGGACACCACCGACGAGTGGATCCACGAGCGCACGGGCATCCGCGAGCGGCGCGTCGGCGGCACGACCGCCGGGCTCTCCGCCGAGTCGGGACGCGAGGCGCTCGGCATGTCGGGACTCGACCCGGCCGACATCGACGCCGTCATCCTCGCCACCACCACCCCCGATCGCACCGTCCCTGCGACGTCGGCCACCGTCGCCGCCGAGCTCGGCCTGCGCTGCGGGGCATTCGACATCAACGCCGCCTGCTCCGGCTTCACGTACGCCCTCGTCGCCGCCCACGGCCTGATCGCCATCGGTGCCCGACGGATCCTCATCATCGGGACCGACACCCTGGCCCGGATCACCGACTGGACCGACCGCAACACGGCCATCCTGTTCGCCGACGGGTCCGCGGCGGCGGTCCTCGAAGCCGTCGACGGGCCCGGCCAGCTGCTGGGCTGGGACCTCGACGCCGACGGCAGCGCCGAGCGTTTCCTGTACGCCGAGGTCGGCGGGACGATCCAGATGGACGGTAAGGAGGTCTTCCGGCGGGCCGTGCGGATCATGGTCGACTCGGCGCAGAAGTCGCTGGCCCATGCCGGCGTGTCGATCGACGACGTGGCACTCGTCGTGCCGCACCAGGCCAACACCCGCATCATCCAGGCAGCTTGTGACCGCCTCGGCATCAGCATCGACAAGGCCGCCCTCGTCCTCGACCGCACCGGCAACACATCATCGGCGTCGATCCCGCTGGCCCTGGCCGATGCCCTCGACCACGACCGCGTACGCGAGGGCGACGTGGTGCTGCTCGTCGGCTTCGGCGCCGGCATGACCGCGGCGAGCGCGATCATCCGCTGGGGCGGTTGATGCCCGAGGAGGACCGTCGCGTCGACGACCAGCGCAATGACAACGGCGCGGGTCGGGTCGTCCTCGTCACCGGAGGAGGGCGCGGCATCGGGCTGGCTATCGCCCGGCGCTTCGGCGCCGAGGGGGATCGGGTTGCCGTCACGTACCGAGCGTCGGATCCACCCGACGGGCTGTTCGGCGTCAAGTGCGATGTGACGTCGAGCACCGAGGTGGACGCCGCCTTCGGTGCCGTGCACGAGCACTTCGGCGCCAACGTCGAGGTGCTCGTCTCGAACGCCGGCGTGACCAAGGACGGGCTGCTGCTGCGGATGGGCGAGGACGACTTCACCTCCGTCATCGACGCCAACCTGACCGCCGCCTATCGAGTGTGCAAGCGGGCAGCCCGGGACATGCTGCGGGCGCGGCGCGGCCGGATCGTGCTGATGTCGTCCGTGGTCGGCCTGCTCGGGTCCGCCGGGCAGGCGAACTACGCCGCCTCGAAGGCCGGCCTCGTCGGCCTGGCCCGTTCACTCGCTCGCGAGCTCGGATCGCGCGGGATCACTGTCAACGTCGTCGCGCCCGGACCGGTGGCGACGGACATGACCGCTGTGCTCGGCGCACAACGTCTCGACGAGCTGGTCGCGGCCGTTCCGCTCGGCCGGGTCGCGACGCCCGAGGAGGTCGCCGGCGTCGTCCACTTCCTGGCCGGGCCGGATGCGGCCTACATCACCGGCGCCGTCGTCCCGGTCGACGGCGGACTCGGCATGGGCCACTGACGGTGCATCGAGCGGTGTGCCATGCTCTGCTGCCAGTCCGCTCGCGACCCCAAGTCTGAAGATGTGAGGAGACCACCCCGTGGACCAGGAACTGTTCGGTCGTTTCAAGAAGTGCGCCGTCGAGGTGCTGTCGGTGTCCGAGGACCAGGTCGTTCCAGACGCCCGCTTCGGTGACGACCTCGACGCCGACAGCCTCGACCTGGTCGAGCTGGTGATGGCGTTGGAAGAGGAGTTCGACATCTCGGTTCCCGAGGAGGAGCTGGAAGGCATCGAGACCGTCGGCCAGGCCTACGACCTGGTCGCCGGCAAGCTCTGACGCGGCGCGATGGAACCGCGCGGCCGCCGGGTGGCGGTGACCGGCCTCGGAGTCGTAGCACCCTGCGGGATGGGCGCCAAGGGGTACTGGGAGGGTCTGCTCGGACCCGGCGTCACGTCAGCACGAGTGACCGAGATAGAGGCGTGGGACCCGATGCCGTGGTACGCCTCACCGAAGGAGGCGCGGCGGGCTGACCGCGTCGAGCAGTTCGCCATCGCCGCAGCGACCGAGGCCTTCGAGCAAGCCGGCGAGCTCGGTGTCGACCCGGGCCGGTTCGGCACGATCTTTGCCACCGGCGTCGGCGGCTTGCACACGCTGGAGGAGCAGGTCATCGTGCGCGCCGAGCGCGGCGAGCGACGGGTGTCGCCGTTCCTCGTGCCGATGATGATGGCCAACGCGGCGGGTGCGGCGATCTCGATGCGCTGGGGTCTGCAAGGCCCGAACGAGACCATCTGCACCGCCTGTGCGGCGGGGACGCACGCCATCGGCAACGCCGCCCGGCTGATCGCCCTCGGTCGCTGCGACGCGGTGGCGACGGGTGGCAGCGAGGCGGCGGCCACGGCGACATCCGTCGCCGGGTTCGCCAACATGACGGCGCTCACGTCGTCGGGGGTCAGTCGGCCGTTCGACGTCGACCGCGACGGCTTCGTGATGGGTGAGGGGGCGGCGGTGCTCGTCCTCGAGGAGATGGACCGGGCCGTCGAGCGCGGGGCGACGATCCTCGGCGAGGTGGTCGGGGCGGCGAGCAACGCCGATGCCCACCACATCACTGCACCGTCACCCGGCGGGACCGGGGCGATGGCGTGCATGCGACTGGCGCTGGAGGACGCCGGGTTGGAACCGGCCGACATCCGCCAGATCAACGCCCACGGCACGTCGACGCCGCTCAACGACGCGGCCGAAGCCGAGGCGGTGAAGGCCGTGTTCGGTGAGTCAAGCCCGCCGGTCACGTCGATCAAGGGCGTGACGGGTCACGCCCTCGGCGCGGCCGGCGCGCTGGAGGCGGCCGCCGTGCTGTTGTCGTTCCAGCACCGGATGATCCCGCCGACAGCCAACACGAAGGTCGTCGAGCTCGGCATAGACGTCGTCCTCGGCGGGCCACGCGAGTGGGAGCCCGGCCCGGCGATGTCCAACAACTTCGGCTTCGGCGGCCACAACGGCTCCGTCATCCTGGTGCCGTGCTGATGGCCTCACCGCCACACTGCCGGTCGCTCGCTCGCTAGCGCTCCCTCGCAAGGGCACCGGGCCTTCGGCCTTGCGCTCGACCTGACGGGTCGTGCCCACTGCGGCACGAACGCTCGGGAGCTGGCGTGGCTCACGTGGTTCGCCGTCAGGCGTCGGCGACGACGAAGAGGAGGTCGCAGGTGCAGGCCACTGCGTCACCGACGAGGGCGCGGCCCGAGCCCTTACCGGCGCGTGCCGACATGCGGCCGAGCGTGACCTCCAGCGTCAGCTCGTCACCGGGGACGACCTGGCGGCGGAACCGCGCCGAGTCGAGCCCACCGAACAGCGGCAGCTTGCCGGCAAACCGGTCGTCGGTGAGCACGGCGATCGC
>JBPCJW010000152.1:0-9709 GCA_051004915.1 Ilumatobacteraceae bacterium | reverse complement strand
CGCCGACCTGAGTGTCCTCGTGTTCGAGGTCGCGGGCGTTGTCGGTGCCGACGAACACGTTGACGTGCGTGCGCAGCGCGCCGGCCTCGTCACGGACCCGGCGACCGACAGCCGGGTGAGCCGCGGCGACGGCGTCGAGCACCGCCTTGACCGTGACCGGTGGCGCGATGTCGAGCTCGAGCTGGCCTGCGCCGCCGGCGTGCTCGCGCAGCGCCGGTGCCAGGCGGACCATGACCTTCAGGTGAGCACCGCGGTCTTGACGCAGAGCACCGGCGGGAGGTGACGAGCCAACTCGCCCCACGATTCGCCGGCGTCGGCCGAGGCGAAGACCTCCCCGGTGCGGGTGCCGACGTACAGCCCGGCTGGGTCGAGTGGGTCGGCGACGAAGCCGTCGCGCAGGACCGTGATCCAGGCGTTCTCCTGCGGCAGCCCAGCGGTCAGCGCCTCCCACGTCGCACCGCCGTCGCTGGTGCGGTACACCCGCAGCCGGGCGTCTGGCGTGCAGCGGAACTCGTCGGAGGTCAGCGGCAGCACGTACGCCACGTCCGGCCGGTTGGGGTCGACGACGACCGGGAACCCGAACGTGGACGGCAGGCTGTCGGCGCCGATCTCGTTCCATTGGCCGCCGAAGTCGTCGGATCGGTAGACGCCCCAGTGGTGCTGGAGGTACAGCGTGTCGGGTTGGGTCGGATGTCGATCCACCTTGTGCACGCACTGTCCGAACTCCGGCGTCGGTTCGGGCAGGAACGGTGCCGCGATGCCCGTGTTGGCCGCCTCCCACGTCGATCCGTCCAGCGTGCGGTAGAAACCAGCGGCGGAGATCGCCACGCCGAGCCGGTCGCTTCCGGTCGGGTCGGCGACGACGGTGTGCAGGCACAGCCCGCCGCCTCCGGGTTCCCACTGCGTGCGGTGCGGATGGTCCCACAGGCCCTGATCGAGCTGGAACGACACCCCGCCGTCGTCGGATCGGAACAGGGCCGCTGGCTCGACGCCGGCGTACACGACGTCAGGTTGCGCACCACCGGCCGGTTGCAGCTGCCAGACGCGGGCGACGGCGGCGCCGGAACCATCGGGGAACGCGAGCGTCTGCGGGTCGGGCTCGGTCCACGACGCGCCGAGATCGTCGGACCGATAGACGGACGGACCCCAGTGCGAGCTGGTCGCGCCGACGAGCAGGCGGGACCGTTCCCCACGCGTGTCGAGCGCGGCGGCGTAGATCTCCTCGCCCTTGAACCACGGCCCGGTCAGCTCGAAGCGGTCACGAGCGGGTCCCGACGACAGGGCGAACAGCCCCTTGGCCGTCCCGACGAGGACGACGACATCGCCGGATGAGGCGGTGATCGCCTGATCGGCCTCCATCGCTGCACCCTACGTTCTGTCCGGAGCAACCTGCCCAGTCCGGCGGGTGAGGCCGGACAGGTCGGCCGGCTATCGGCGGCGGCCCAGGACGTAGGGGACGAGCTCGCCAACGAAATCGCGATCGGGTCCTTGGGCGGCGCCGGCGAACGCCGCTTCGAACGATTCGATCGCCTCGGAGGCGATGCCGCGACCGTACTCGGAAGCGAAGTCGACGCTGCCGTAGGCGTCCATCAGGTGGCGGATCTCCGAAACGAGGTCAGCGGACCGTTCGTCGCGCCTCATCTGGAGGTACCGCAGCACGGTCGCTCGGTCCCGGCCGGCGGCGTGGCGCGTCAGGTGGATCAACATCAGCGTGCGCTTGCCCTCGTACAGGTCGCCGTTGATCTCCTTGCCGTACTCCCGTTGCTCACCGGTGAGGTTGAGCAGGTCGTCTCGGATCTGGAACGCCGCGCCGAGGTGGAACCCGAAGCGGACCATCGGCCGCAGGTCGGCTCGCCCGCCCGAACCGACGAGGGCACCGACTCGCAGCGGGTGGATCGTGGTGTACCAGCACGTCTTGTGCATGATCAGATCGAGGTAGTCGTCCGGCTCCAGGTCGACCACGCCATCCCGGCGCCAGCCGAGCTCGGTGGCTTGACCTTCGAGGGTGCGGATCGCCATCGTGTCGAACTCCTCGTACACACGGTTCGCCATCGACGAGGGGAGCGTCGCGAGGTGGTGGCGCAGTACCTGGTTGGCGAACACGGCGAGGGCATCCCCCGCGTTGAGGGCGAGGGCATCGCCGTGCTCGGCGGGCAGGGTCGTCAGGCCCCGCCGAGATTCACTGGCGTCGGCGATGTCGTCGTGGATCAGGAACGCGTTGTGCAACATCTCGATGGCGACAGCGATCGGCACCACGTCGTCGTCCGCCCCGCCGAACGCCCGGCACGTCGCCACACACAGGCTCGGGCGGATGGCCTTGCCCGGGCGGCTCGGGTACGCCCGCACCAACCGGTACAGCCAGCGGTGCGGCTCGCCGTCCGGGATCGCGTCGAGCATTGCCCGGCGCACCCGTCGGCCGCCGGCCGCGAGCACCCGTTCGACCCGCGCGCACACGTCGATGTCGTCGTCGACGCCGGCCTCGGTGAAACTCACGCGGTGACGACCACCTCGAGCGTCAGCCAGACGTCGGGGAGCCCCTCCACGAGGACGACGCCGCGGTAGGTGCCGACGACAGCGTCATCGGCCACGTCGCGCACGCGCAAGGTCACCGCCTGACTCGAGCGACCGGCGAACCGTTCGATGCGCAGCGGCGCGAACGCCACGCCGGCGGCCAGGAGTGCACCGTCGGCGGAGCGCAGCTCGCCGCAGTGTGGCCGGAGATCGCGCCGCTCGACGTGGCTCTCGTTGTGCAGCCAGATCTCGGTGGAAGCGGCTGGCGCATCCGGCCGCCGACCTCGCTCGACGACGACCCGTCTCGTCGCTCCCGACGCGCCGTCGCCACCTGCCGACGCACCCATCCCCGCCGCGCCGAGCTGCGTGAGCAGGGCGCGCAGCGAGCTCTTGGCCAGCTCGGCCCACAGGTCGATCAGGCCGTCCAACCCGGACGCCGCCGGGCCACCGTCGCCGGGTCCGCTATCGCCCGTGCCCGTGCCCGCACCCGGATACTGAGGAGCTGGTCCACCGTCGTCGCTGATCGACCCCGCAAACCGATCGACGAGCTGGCGCGCTGCCTCGAGGCCCGTGCGTTGGAGCTCGCTGAGCACCTGCAGGTTGGCGGCCGGATCGAACGCCGCAGCCCACGGCGGAAGCTCGCCCGAGGCACGGTCCTGACGTCCGTCGGAATCCACACACGCTCCCGTCAGTTCAGGCCCGTCGAATCGAGGGGACCTCGGTCAGACGCGTCAGTAATGTATTCGACGAATCGATTGAGCAGGGAGATTCGATGAGCGAGCGGGGAAGCATCGTCGCAGTCTTCAGGGCAGTCGACGAGCAAGTCAGCCCGATGGATGAACTGTCGGTCGAGGCGCGAGGGAGCGTCGCCAGGATCCTGCCTGCCTACGAGAAGGGCGCGGCCGGGTGGTTCGCACGCTTCCTGCAGATCGATCCGACGTTCGCCGATGGGTTACCCGACACTGCCGAGGCGCTCACGGTCCTCGTGGTAGATCTCGAGGACCGGGCGTTGGAGGGCAAGCGGATGTTGGCGCTCTCCGCCGTGCTCCGCGTCGAAGCGACGAAGCACACACTCGGTGGCGATGAGTTGGAGATCGTGACGGCCGCCCTGTTCAGCCGGCTGCGCGAAGACCTTCGCGATGATGACCTCAACATCGAACGCCTGCGGCAGCTGCTGCTCGCGCAGAACCTCGAGGAGCAGCCGAGCGAACTGCCTGAGTGGGAGCGCATCGTTCGTGAGATCAACCGGTTGCAGTTGCTGACCGTGGCCCTCGACCCGGCCGACGGACGGTGCTGCCAGGACGACTGGCTCTCCGTCCCGGTCGGCGGGCGGCCGGTCAACGCGTCGGTGATCATCACGCACTTCTCGACGACCGAGATCGGGCTGGGCGAGCTGCGCGACTACCTGAACCCGGCGAACTGGCCAGATTGCTCGTCGCTGTGGTGTTCGATGCAGCCGATCCCCACCCCCGTTCCACCTGCGGCCTGCTACCTCGAGGTGATCAGCACGGACTGCGATGCGAACGCCTGGCGGCTGTCGACGTGTCTCCAGTTCGTCATGCGCGACCTGCCAGGTGGGGCGCTGTCCCTCGAGTACAACCTGTGCGACCATCCCCAGCACCAGGCGGGGTCGGACCATCGGGTGACCGTCGACCAGGGATCGATCACGGCGTACCAGGACGACGAGGGCCTGCACGTTGCGACGACGAAGCGGGTCTGCTTCCGCGACGAGGAGTTCCACGCCGCGCAGTTCGCCATGTGGGCCTGCGCACTCGGCTACGGCGAGGCGGCCAAGGAGATGGCCATCGGCTGCGCCAAGCGACATCCCGCACACCACCGGTGGGATCCTCGGGGGCCGGACGGCAACCCGATGTTCGAGCAGGTGGAGCACTTCATCGACCACGCCGCGCACACCGCGGCCGACGGGTTGAAGGCGTGTGCCGCGTCATCTCGAACGGCGCTCGACAAGGTCGCCGCTGGGACGTACACGGTCGGGGATCTCGCCAACGACGTCACCGACATGTGGGCGCGCGCCGCCAAGGACGTGCTCGCGCTCTGGGCGCCCTTCATCCCGACGCGACCGCAGGAATCGCGGCCGGGGCGCACGGTGGACTCGATCGAGCTGACTGACCCGGGACCGCGCGTCGCGCAGCGGGACGTAGCGGTGGACGCGCCGTTGACGAGCGGCTTCGGTCGCCAGATCCCAGTCGCCGCCGTCCAGGTCGTGGCACCCATGCTCGCACCGCAGCACGGCACGTTCTACGTCGAGGCGACGATCGATCAAGAGCAAGCCGGCACCTACGCCGGCTCGGCGACGATCACCGACCGCCCGGGCCACGGGGCGCAGATCGCGATGACGACGGTCCCGTTCTGGGTGCAGGTCGGCTGAGGGCACCGTGGTCAGCCGGGCACGCGAGAGCCACCTCGACGAGCTGCTCGATCGCGCCGTCGACGCCGTCAACACGGGCCAACTCGACGTTGCCCAGCAGCTCGCCGACGAGGTGCTCGCGCTCGACGGGGACAACGAGGACCTCGAAGCACTGCTCGGAGGACCTCCCGAGGCGGGAGGTGTGCTGCGCCGACCGACGATCATGTTCTGCGACCTCGTCGGGTCGACCGAGCTGTCGGCGCGCCACGATCCGGAGGAGTACCGGCGGATCATCGGGCGGTACAAGGACACCTGCCGGGAGATCATCGAGCGCACGTACGGCGGGCGGATCATGGCCGTCAAGGGTGACGGCTTGCTCGCCCTGTACGGCTTCCCGGCGGCGCACGAGGACGATTCCCGGCGGGCGGTGAGCGCCGGGCTCGAGCTGCTCGCCGCGCTGCGTCGGCTCTCGGCGCAGACCGAGCGGGCCGTCGGCGAACCGCTGTCGGCACGGGTGGCCGTGCACCGTGGTCTCGTCTACATCGATGCTCGCGAGGGTGACGTGTACGGCCTCGCCGTCAACGTGGCCGCCCGGTTGCACGAGCTGGCCCAACCCGGCCAGCTCGTCGTCTCGTCCGCGGTGCTGCGCCTGCTCGCCGATCAGTTCGAGGTGCGCGCCCAGACCCCGCAGAAGGTCAAGGGCGTCGACACCCCGCTGGCGTCATGGCGGGTCGTCGGCGCCCGACCAGGGGGCCGCGCCCGGACGCAGGCATCGAGACGAGTCGGACGCGACCGCGAGCTGGATGCGCTTCGCCGGGCGTGGACCGACCGTGCCTCAGCGGTGCTGATCAGCGGTGAAGCGGGCATCGGCAAGTCCTATCTGGCCAACGTCTTCGCGTCGGAGCTCGCCGCGGCCGGAGCATCGGTGCTGCGGATGCCTGGCTCGTCGATCCACCGCGCTGCGCTCCACCCGTTCCGCGAGCTCCTCGAGCAACGCTGCGAGATCGGCCGCGATGCGACGAGTGCCGAGCGACTGCGCCTGCTTCGCCTCCACCTCGAAGAGCATCGCATCGACTCCGAGGCGGTGCTTGCGGCCCTCGCTGCCGTGTTGCGCATCGACCAGGCGTCCGGGTACGCGAGCGCACCGGCCGACGGCCGCAAGCTGCACGATCAGGTCGTCGCAGCCATCGGGCAGTACCTCGGCGCGAGCCTCGGCGCGCCCGACGTGCTGTTGATCGCCGAAGACGCCCACTGGTTCGACGAGACGACGCGCCAGCTGTTGACCATGATCGTCGCTGCCCGACACGAGGGACTGCGCGTCCTGATCACCAGCCGGGACGAGCACGTGCTCGGCGTCGATGTCCCGGCCGGGCCCAACGTCATCGCCATCGCACCGCTCGCCGACGACGAGGGTGCCGCCCTCATCGAGTCCCTCGATCCGGACGGCGTCACGTCGTCCTTCCGCGGCGAGCTGCTCGCCCGGGGAGCAGGTGTCCCTCTGTACATCGAAGAGCTCGTGCGGGCGGCCGTCGAGAGCGCTCGTGACACGGAAGGACGAGGCGACGATGTCGCGACCGTCGATTCGCCCGCAGGGAGAGCCGGCATCCCCGAAGTCCTGTACGAGCCACTCGTCGCCCGTCTCGACGCCATCGACGGCTCAGGCGACACGGTTGCTGCGGCCGCCGCCTTCGGAGAGGCGTTCGACCTGGATCTGCTCGTCGATGTGCTCGGACGCCAGGTCGACGAGGTCCGCCCGGTCGTTGTCGCCCTGGTCAGCGGCCGAGTCCTCGACCCGCTGCCCGGACCCGGCGAGCGATACCGGTTCCGCCACGACCTCTTCCGCGAGGCGGCCGAGGAACTGCAGCCGCCGTCGGCGCGCGAGCGCGTCCATGGCCGGGTCGCCGACGTGATCCGCCAGTCGGCGGTCGACGACACCGCGGTCGACTGGCTGGCGCTGGCCCGGCACTACGAGATCGCCCGTCGCGCCGCCGAAGCCGTCGAGTGCTACGAGCGTTCGGCGGAGGATGCAAGGCGGATCGGGGCGCTCGCCATGACGCAGGAGCGGCTGGGACACGCGATCGATCTCGTCGTGTCACTGCCGGCCGGTGAGGCACGCACCGAGCGCGAGATCCAATTGCGGTTGGGCCGCGCCTTCCTTGCCACGTCGGTCGAGGGCAACGGCAGCGCCGTCGCCGCCGCCGACTACGAACGATGCCTGGAGCTCGCGCTCGCCGGCTCGTCGAGCGAGGAGATCCTGCTCACGCTCATCCCACTGTGGGCGTATTACGCAAGCAGAGCGGATCTGGCCCGCGCCACCGAGGTCATCGAGCTCCTGCGCCAGGTCGTCGTCACGGGCCGTGAGTGGTTCGGCAACGAGAACTCGGCGGGCTTCGGCATGCTCGCCTGGTTCGGCGGCCGCTTCGCCGATGCCCACGAGCGCCTCGAACGGTCCGGGGCGCACTTCGCCAGCGCCGGTGTCGACCGGCGAGTGGCGTCGCGCTGGTTCGTCCCCAACGATCCGACGGCGTCCATCTCCACCCATCTCGGTCTGGCGCGGGGCGTGCGCGGCGACCCGGCGGGCGCGGCCGACGCCTTCGACACGGCCGACACCATCGCCGCCGAGCGGCCCTTTCCGCAAGGCCCGTACAGCGCGGCGTACAACCAGACGTACCGCGCCTGGACGCTGACCCATCTCGGCTCGTTCGATGAGGCGGCCGCCCACGCCGACGAGGCGTTGCGTCTCGCCGAGACGCACGGTTTCGACTTCTGGATCCTGGCCGCGACCACCCAACGTCTCGCCGTCGACGTCCATCGGGTCTGGCGTGAAGGGGCCACCGACGTCGACCTCGCGGAGCACGCCGCGCGGCTCGCCGGCTTGCTCGGGATGTGGCAGCTGATCGACGTGCGTGTCCTGCTGCCGTCGATCCACACCGTCGTCGCCATGGCCAGCGGTCGCAGCGGCGAGCTCGACCAAGCTGGCCGCCACCTCGACGATGCGATCGCGCTGGCCGACGAGACCGGCGCCCACTTCTACGACGCCGAGATCCAGCGCGTGCGAGCGTTGCTCGACCCGGATCCATCGACAGCCGCCGCGACGCTCGAGGACGCCTTCGGCATCGCTCGGGTACAGGGCGCATCGACGTTCCAGCTGCGCATCGCCCACGATCTGTACCGGCTCGATGCGGCGCGCGGTGGTCCACTGGTTGACGAAGCGATCGGGGCGGTCGCCAACGGCGCGACCTGCCCGGAGATCGAGCAGATGCGGGCCCTCGTGGTGCGCGACGTATCCGTGGGATGACACCACGCCGACGGCGCGTCGCCATCCTCGGCGGCGGCATGGCGGGGGTGGCAACCGCGTGGCGACTGAGCGAAGCCGGCTGGGAGAACGAGCTGGAGTCGATCACGCTGTACCAGCGCGGTTGGCGTCTCGGCGGCAAGGGGGCGAGCAGCCGAGGCGTGCACGGGCGGATCGAGGAGCACGGGCTGCACATCTGGCTCGGCTACTACGAGAACGCGTTCCGGCTGCTGCGCGAGTGCTACGCCGAGCTCGACCGACCGCGCACCGATCCGGTCGCGCCGATCCGCATGTGGCGTGAGGCGTTGATCCCGGCACCGGTGGTCGGGCTGGAGGAGCTGCGCGGCGACACGTGGACACCGTGGGTCGGCCGCTTCGCGGCCAACGACGAGCTGCCCGGCGAGGCCGAGGCGTCCGGCGGCGTGATGACCGTGGCTGAGTTCGTCACCCGCGCCATCCGGCTGCTGGGGGACTTCGTCGGGTCACTGCAGTTCGATCGGTCGTGCACCGGTCGCGAGGTCACGTTGACCGGCAGCCCCGTCGCCCCCGGTCGTCAACGCAGCGCTGCGTCGCTCGCCACGATCGCTACCGACCCACGGATGCGGCGCTCCTGGCACCTCGTCTCGGTCGTGCTGGCGACGATGCGCGGCATCGTGGCCGACGGGCTGCTGACCGACCCGCGGGGGTTCCGCAAGATCAACGACGAGGACTACCGGGCGTGGATCCGCCGCCATGGTGCGTCGGCCGAGGCCGTTGACTCGACCCTGGTGCGAGGCTTGTACGACCTGGTGTTCGCCCACATCGACGGTGATCCGCACCGTTCGTCGTTCGGTGCCGGCTGGGGCGTGTTCCTCTCGGGGAAGACGTTCTTCGACTACAAGGGCTCGATCTTCTGGAAGATGACGGCGGGCATGGGCGATGTCGTGTTCGCCCCGCTGTACGAGGCGCTACGGCGACGTGGGGTCGAGTTCGAGTTCTTCCACCGGGTCGACGAACTGCACGTGGCGGCCGACTGCGCGCGCATCGGGGCCGTGACGCTGGGCGTGCAGGCGCAGCTGGCGCCGGGGTACGAGCGCTACGAGCCGCTGGTCCGGGTCAAGGGCTTGCCGTGCTTCCCGGACGCGCCGCTGGGCGATCAGCTCGTGCTGCCAGACAGTGTCGATGGCCGTTCGTTCGAGTCGCACTCGGCGCTGCGCCACGACGTCGGCCAGCGGGTGCTGCGCGCCGGCGACGACTTCGACGCCCTCGTGTTCGCCATCCCGGTGGGGATGGCGAAGGTCGTGTGTTCCGAGCTGATCGCCGATCAGCCGGCGTGGCGGGACATGGTCGACAACGTTAGAACCGTCGCCACGCAGGCAGTGCAGCTGTGGCTGCGCGAGGACGAGCCGACGCTCGGCTGGGATCGGCCGGGCGTGACGATGACCGGCTTCGTCAAGCCGTTGGACACGTGGGCGTCGATGCCGCAGGTCATCGACGCCGAGGACTGGCCCGCCGATGAGCAGCCGCGGACGATCGCCTACTTCTGCGGCACGATG
>JBPCJW010000151.1:0-7765 GCA_051004915.1 Ilumatobacteraceae bacterium | reverse complement strand
CTGCCCGCCCGGTGTCCAGGGCCTCGTGGCACGGGGAGTACGGTGGGCCGATGGCCACCGTCACGCTTGATTCCGTCAACAAGGTGTATGAGAACGGGTTCCACGCCATCCACGACCTGGACCTCGACATCGAGGAGAGCGAGTTCCTCGTGCTCGTCGGTCCCTCCGGGTGCGGCAAGTCGACGGCGCTGCGGATGGTCGCCGGTCTGGAGTCGATCTCCAGCGGCGAGATGCGGATCGGCGAGAAGGTCGTCAACGACGTCGAGCCGAAGGACCGGGACATCGCCATGGTGTTCCAGAACTACGCCCTGTACCCGCACATGTCGGTGTACGACAACATCGGGTTCGCTCTCAAGCTCGCCCGGGTGCCGAAGGACGAGATCGACACCCGCGTGCGCAAGGCCGCATCGATCCTCGAGCTCGAGACCTACCTCGACCGCAAGCCCGGCGTGCTCTCGGGTGGCCAGCGCCAGCGGGTGGCGATGGGTCGGGCCATCGTCCGGCAACCCGCCGCGTTCCTCATGGACGAGCCGCTGTCCAACCTCGACGCCAAGCTGCGCGTGCAGATGCGGGCGGAGGTCGCACGGCTCCAGCGCGATCTAGGCGTCACCACGATCTACGTCACCCACGACCAGGTCGAGGCGATGACGATGGGCGACCGGGTCGCCGTGCTCAAGGACGGCTACCTGCAGCAGGTCGACACGCCGCAGAACCTGTACGACGCGCCGGTCAACGTGTTCGTGGCGGCGTTCATCGGCTCACCGTCGATGAACCTGTACGACGCCGAGCTGACACTTTCGGGCGAGGGCGGTACGGCGAACATCGGATCGCAGACCGTCGCCCTCGCGCCAGAGTCGCTCTCCAACCACCCGGCGCTGCGCAACTACGACGGACAGCGGATCGTGCTCGGCATCCGGCCAGAGGACTTCGAGGACGCCGGCGTCGTCACGAACCCGGCCGACGACCGGCGCATCAGGGCCAGCGTCGCGCTCGTCGAGGCCCTCGGCTCGGAGCTGATGGTGCACATGGCGATCGACGCCAAGACCGTCGACTCCGGTGACCCCGACGCACCGGAGGAGCTGCCAGGCGAGGGCTCGGCGAACCTGATCGCCCGCTTCAGCCCACGATCGCGCGTCCGCGTCGACGACGACATCGAAGTCGTCGTGGCCAGCGAGCGCCTGCACTTCTTCGACGCACAGCGCCACGAAGCGATCTGGAGCTAGTGCGTCCCGTCGTCGTGTTTCTCGTGGGCGAAGTTGGGCAGGACGTACGTGGCGAACAGCTCGGCTTCGGTCTGGTGCGGGTAGCCGGAGAGGATGAATGCCGTGACGCCGACGTCCTCGTCGGCGTGCAGCTTGGCGAGCACCTGGTCGGGGTCGCCGACGATCGCTGCGCCGGCGCCGCTGCGAGCCCGTCCGACGCCGGTCCACAGGGCCTCCTCGACGAACCCGTCGTCGGAGGCTGACTCGCGCAGCGCGGCCTGGCGCTGCACGCCGACCGATGCCGCGTCGAGCGACTTGCCGCGGATCTTGGCGCCCTCGGCGTCGTCCAGCTTCGACACCAGGCGTTGCGCCGCTGCTTTGGCCTCGGCCTCGCTGTCGCGCACGATGACGTGGGCACGTAGCCCGTAGCCGAGCCGCCGGCCGTAGCCGGCGGCTCGCTCGCCCAGCTCGCCGACCGTGGCACCCACCGATGCGACGGTGTCGGGCCACGTCAGGAACACGTCGGCGTGCTCGGCGGCGACGTCCTTGGCGTCGTCGGAGAACCCGCCGAAGTACATCGGTGGGCAGCGGCCCGACACGGTCCGAGCGCGCGGCGGGTCGAGGTGCAATTGCACGAACTCGCCGTCCACGTTCAACCGCTCACCGTCGAGCAACGTGCGCAACCCGGCCATCCACTCGCGGGTCCGCTGGTAGCGCGGCGCGGACGGCAGTCGCTCGCCGGGCATGTCCGAGGAGATGATGTTGATCGTCAGCCGGCCGTTCGACATGCGGTCGATCGTCGCCAGCTGGCGGGCCAGCTGCGGCACCCACAGCTCGCCCATCCGCACGGCGAGGAGCAGGTTGATCTGCTCCGTGTGAGTGGCGATGGTCGCGGCGAAGGCCGTGGCGTCGAGCCCAGCTCGTAGCCCGACGGCAACAGCACGTTGTCGAATCCGAGCCGATCGGCGGTCTGCACGATGTCCCGGCAGTGCGGCCACGAGCTGGCCAGCGCGGGATCGGGCTGGCCGAGGAACTCGTAGTCGTCGTCGCACAGCGCCCCGAACCACGCGACCTCCGTCATGGCAGCGCAACGCCCTCGGACGCCTGGATGATGGCGTAGACGTCGGCTCGGTCGAAGCTCACGTCGAGTGCGCCGAGCGCGGCCTGGATGCGCTCGGGGCGTTGCGTGCCGATGATCGCCACCGGGCGCGCCGGGTGAGCGAGCGCGAAGGCCAACGCGACGGTGGCTCTATCGACACCCTCCCGCTCGGCCACACCGTCGAGCGTCGCCAGCAGCTCGGGCTGAATGCCGTCGCCGCTGACCAACCGGCCGCCGGCCAGCGGGCTCCACACCAGTGGCACCACCCCGTCGCGCAGGCAGGCGTCGAACGTGCCGTCACGCAACGGGTCGAGGTGGGCAGCGGAGTACTCCGGCTGGTTGGTGACCAATCGGAACGACAGGTGGGCCTGCAGTGCGGCGACCTGGGCCGGGGTGTGGTTGCTCACCCCGACCTCGCGGATCGTGCCCTCGGCTCGCAACGCAGCCAGGGTCTCGGCCACGTCGGCGGGATGCGTCAACAGGTCAGGGCGGTGGATCTGCCACAGGTCGATCACGTCGACACCGAGCCGGCCCAGTGATGCCTCGACGGCCCGCCGCAGCGCGCGCGGGCTGGAGTCGTACGGCGTCGGCGGGACGATGCCGCCTTTCGTCGCGAGCACCATGCGGCTGCGCAAGGACGGCGCCGCCGCCAGCACGGCGCCGAGCAACGCCTCGCACGAACCGAACCCGGTGCCGCCCCAGTCGAGCCCGTACACGTCGGCCGTGTCGACGAGGTTCAACCCGGCGTCGAGCGCCGTCTCGACGAGACGCTGCGCGGCGACCGTGTCTTCGCCGGTGAACCGCCACTGCCCCAACGCCAGTGGCCCGACCGGGCCGAGCGAACCGAGCGTGCGTGGCGAGGCATCGACGAGCGAGGTCATCCCGTGCGGTTGTACCTCTCGCTAGCCCTTGACAGAGCCGGCGAGGATGCCTCGCACGAAGAACCGCTGGAGGAGGAAGAACACGGCCAGCGGCACCGCCGCCTGCAGGAAGGCGCCCGCCGTCAGCAGGTGCTCCAATCGCCCGAACTCGCCGGCCTGGGAAGCGATCTTCACTGTCGCCGGCAGCGCGTCCGGGTTGGCCCCGACCATCACCAGCGCGATGAGGTAGTCGTTCCACGTCCACAGGAACTGGAAGATGGCGAACGCCGCGAGCACCGGCACCGAGAGCGGCAGGACCAGCTTGTAGAAGATCTTGAAGTGGCTGGCCCCGTCGATGCGCGCCGCCTCGAAGAGGTCCTTGGGCAGCGACGACATGTAGTTGTGGAGCAGGAAGATGGCGAACGGCATTGCGAACGCGGTGTGCGTCAGCCACACCGCCGTGGTCGTCCCGGCGAGGTCGAGGTCCGGCACCAAGGTGATCGTCTTGTCGAACCACGGGATCGTCCAGTGAGCACCGCCGACGTACATCTGCAGCAGCGGGATCAGGGCCAGCTGCGTCGGGATTGCCAGCAGCGCGACCGTGCCGATGAACAGTGGTTGGCGGCCCTTGAAGTCCATCCACGCGAACGCGTAGGCGGCGAACGCGGCGAAGGCGATCGGGATGATCGTCGCCGGAAGGGCAATGGCCAGCGAGTTGGCGAGACCCTGTTTGATGCCGCCCTGGGACGACGTGGCGAGTACGTCGCGGTAGTTGTCGAGCGTGAGCCCGTCGACGTTCCCGGTGAAGACGGTCCACCAGCCCGACGCGCGCTGTTCGTCCCGCCCGCGGAAGGAGTTGACGAGCAGGCCGAGGGTCGGCACGCACCACACGATGACGAGCAGCCACAGGACCCACGTCGGGATGGACCGCAGGAACCGGTAGATGCCGCCGCCGGGGCCTTTGCTCGGCGCAGACGGGTCGACGACGGCAGTACTCATGGGCCGACCTCCCTCAGACCGCGTTCTTCTGCATCCGACGGATGTTGAGGTACATGACGGGCACGATCGCGATGAACAGCACGACGGCGAGGGCCGAGCCCAGGCCGATGTTCGACTGGCCGAACGCCCGTGTGAACATCTCGTTGGCGATCACCTCGGTCCCGAAGTTGCCGTTGGTGGTGACCTTGACGATGTCGAAGACCTTCATGACCGTGACGATCAGGGTCGTGACCACGACGCCGACGGTCGGCGCGATCTGCGGCACGGTGATCCGCCAGAACACCTGTGACTCGGTGGCGCCGTCGATCTTGGCCGCCTCCGTCAGTTCCGTCGGCACGGCCTTGATGGCGGCCGACAGGATGACCATCGCGAAGCCGGTCTGGATCCAGATGAGGATGACCATCAGCCACATGTTGTTGAACGGCAGGTCCTGGACGAACAGCACGGGTTCGGCCCGCGTTGCGCCGTCGACCTCGATGAACCCGCCGATGCCCGGACCGATGAACCGGTAGATCAGATAGGCGACGATGACAAGAAGGCCGAGCGAGATGCCGGCCATCGTGCTGGCGTTGGTGTCGATGCCCCGCTTGACGAAGAACGCGAGCGCGAGCGCAACGATGCCCAGCACGACGACGGCGATCCACTTGCCCGTCGATGACGTGCTGACGTCACCGAGCCACACCCAGACGGCGTTGAGGACCCCGGTCTGCTCCTGGCTGATCTCGCGAGCCTGGTAGACGTAGCGCCAGATGATGCCGGCGCCGACGAACGAGATGGCCATCGGCAGGAAGATCAGCGACTTGGCCATCTGCTCGCCTCTGGAGCGGTCGGCCAGCACGGCGACGGCCAGACCGACCGACGTCGACAGCGCGGTGACGACGATGACCCACCAGAGGTTGTTGAGCACGGTGCCGCGGACCGATGTGAGGATGGCGATGGCCAACAGGAAGAAGCCGACACCAAGTGGGCCGACCGAGGCGCCGCTGCGCTCGAACGGCTGATGGGTCTTGCGGCCTCCGTACAGCCCGCCGAGGACGCCGAGGACGAGCAGCACGACGGCGATCAGCGTGATGCGGCTGGTGAAGACGGCCGACCAGTTGCTGAGGTCGACCGAGTTCGTGTTGGTGAAGATGTCCTTGTAGTTGGCCCAGCCCACCGACTCCTCGCCGCCGTTGTCGAAGAATGACAAGTAGATGGTGCGGATCAGCGGGACGACCAACCCGACGGCGACGAAGAACAACGCCGGGGCGAGGAAGATCCAGACCCGGGACCTCTGCTCGATGCGGCGCCGCTCGGATGTCGTCGGCTCCACGGCGAGGCCGAGGCGCAGGCCGATGACGGCGGCCGGCACGACCGTCGCCAGCAACACGCCTTGCAGGTTGCCGCGCCCGACGTTGCCGCCGCCCCATGCGCCGACGAGCCAGCCGATCCCGACCGCGGTGACCACCGTCAGCGGGAGTTTGCCGACCCTGCGTCGTGCCAACTGCACGAGAGCGAGGACGACGACGGCGACGGCGACGCAGATCGCCAGCTTGCCCCAGTCGAGCGACGGTCGGACCGACTCGTCGAAGGCCAGGGCGAGCAGCACACCGAACGCCGTGAAGCCGCCAACAGCGAGCGGCGCCCGGGCCAGCTGCTGGCGGGGAGCGCTGAGGAGGAACATGACCACACCGAGCGCGCCGCCACCGACCGCCGCCCACAGCCAGCCGTTGATGTCCCACGGGCCGAGCCCGAGGATCGACACCCGGCGCTCGAACAACGGGCGGAACAGGCGGTTGCCCTGCAGGACGGTGAACACGACGGCGCCGGCGACGACGCCGATGATCGTGTTGAACAGCGTCCATCGGGGGTAGGCCTGGTCGAACAGGACGTTGGCGCCGACGAAGGCGAGCGTGGTCAACGCGACAGCGACGACGACCTTGATCAGCGTGGCGACCATCTCGCCGGGGCCGACGAAGAACCCGAGGAAGGCGACGAGGGCGAGGAGGATCAGCAGCTGGAAGATGCTGCCGGCGTTGAGGCCACCCCCGCGACGGACCTCCGCCGCGACGTCTCGCCTGGCGACGGTCTTGGCGATCGGTTCATCGGATTCGACGTCACGGGTGTCCCGGTCGCCGGTGATGGCCATGTTCCACCCCCCGTGGATCGCTGCTCACTTGGATGTTAGGCGACGTTGACCGGCGCCGATGACCTCTGGGTTGTAGAGGTCATCGGCCACCAGCGCGGATGATGGCGAGGCGGCTCAGACCGTCAGCTCGGCCAGGAGGCCTCGATGTTGTCGGCTGCCGTCTGGGCGTCGATCTCGCCGTTCACCAGGGCCGTCGCTTCGCGTAGGAAGCTGCCCGACCCGACTTCCGCCGGCATCTGGTCTGATGCGTCGTATCCGGCTGGGTCGCCGGTAGCGAGGACCTCGAGGAATCCTTGCTCGAGCGGTGTGTAGAGGCTCGGGTCGGCGTTGGTGTTGGCCGAGAGGAAGCCCGAGATGAGTTCGCCCGCGGCGCCGCCGGCCAGCTCGGCCTGCGCCGTCTGGCGGGCGTCGGCGAACTCCGCCGAACCGAGATACTCCATCACGGCCCACACCTCGGGTGCGTCGCGGAACGCCGCGGCGGTGTTCCCGCCGACGAGGATCGGCTCGCCCTCGTTCGACGGGAAGTAGAACGTGTCGATCATCCCAGGGCCGTCACCGAACTCCGTGCCCTCCGGCATGAACGCGGCGAAGAAAGCGGCCTGGCGGTGCATCAGGCACGACCCGTCGACGAGTGACGGACCGTTGTCGCCGAACGGCGTTGCGGCGATCGATCCACCGGCGGCAAAGACGGCGCCTTCGGCAGCCCACAGATCGGCGACCTGCGCCATCGCGTCGACGACGGGCTGATCGTTGAACGGCACCTCATGGGCGACCCACTGGTTGAAGTAGTCGAGGCCCTCGTTGCGCAGGATGATCTCCTCGACCCAGTCGGTGAAGGGCCAACCCGTGGCCGCCGAGGACTCGATGCCGACGCACAGCGGGGTGTCGCCGTTCGCGATCATCTCCCCGGTGAGGGTGAAGAAGTCGTCGAGCGTCTCGGGGACCTCGTAGCCCTTCTCCGTGAACGTCGACGGGCTGTACCACACGAGCGACTTGAGGTCGGCCTTGAACGGCACGCCGTACTGCGCGCCGTCGAGGTTGGTGAAGGCCAGCCATTTCTCGCTCCAGCCCTCCGACACTGAGGCCACCACGTCGTCGGGAAGCGGGAGCACGTCGCCGCTCTCAGCGAAGCCGAGGAGCTTGCCCGGCTGCGGGAACATCGCGATGTCTGGTGGGTTGCCGCCGGTCACCTGGGTGTTGATCTGCTCTTCGAAGTCGCGGGCGCCGACATAGGTGATCGTCATCCCGTTCTCTTCGGCGAACGCCGTGAGCGCGGCCTCGTTGCCGCCGCCTTCCGTCTCGGAGCCCTCCACACCGAAGACCGTCACCTCGGTGCCTTCCAGTGCGACGTCGCCGCCACCGGAGCCACTCGTGCCTTCGTCGGCGGTGGTGCCTTCGTCGGCGGTGGTGCCTTCGTCGGCGGTGGTGCCTTCGTCGGCGGTGGTGCCTTCGTCGGCGGTGGTGCCTTCGTCGGCGG
>JBPCJW010000150.1:0-11059 GCA_051004915.1 Ilumatobacteraceae bacterium | reverse complement strand
TGCACGGTGGGGGGGGGGGGGGGGGGGGGGGGGGGGGGGGGGGGTGTCGGGGGGGGGCCCTGTGCGGGGGGGGGGGGGTGGTTTTTTTGGGGTTGGGGGGCCCCCCCCCCCAACCCCCCGAACGCCTGCTCCATGTCGATCGTCTCACGCTCGGCGATCATGCCCTTGGCCTGTTCGATGGCGATGCGGCTGTTCAAGGCCTCGCTCAGCTGGTCGTTGAGTCGTCGGGCGTCGAGCGCGGCGGCGTTCTGGATGATGGCGATCGTGGCGATGTCGGCCAGGGCCTGCGCGGCCAGTACATCGTCCGGGTTCAACGAGCCGGGGTCCGAGCGGAACAGGTTGAGGGCGCCCACGATGTCGCCGCGCAGACGCATCGGCACGGCGTCGGCTCCCCGAAAACCGGCGGCCACGGCGACCGGCGCGAATTGCGGCCACCGACTGCCGGCAGCGGTCAGGTCCTGGTTGACCACTTGCCGGCCTGTCCGGTAGCAGTCGAGGCACGGGCCTTCTCGCGACTGCAGCTCGAACAGCTCGACGATGCGCATCGCGTCACTCGACGATGCCATCGCCCGCAGGTCGCCACCGGGATCGACGAGCAGGATGCCGGCGGCGGCAATGTCGAGCACCTCGACACAGCGGTCGGCCAGCGTCGTCAGCAGCTCCACGATGTCGAAGTCGTCGACCAGCGTGTCGGCCAGCTCGATCATCGTTCGCGCCAGCGTTCTCTCTCGTGTCATGTCACCCTCGGCCTCCCGGTGCACCATCAACGCCTTGCTTTGCGCAGCCGATGCTAAGCCCCCGAAGGCGTTCTCGCGGATCACGCACCAGGCCGTTCGACCGGTGCCGGGATGTGCAACCGACCGTCGACGACGGCGTGGGCCACCTCGGTGATCACCCGGTCGTGGAGGAATGCATGAGCCCGCAGCAGCATGAGCGCATCCGTGACGCTGACCCCGAGTTGGAAGGCGACGACGCCGGTCGCCTGGTGGACGACAAACCGGAAGTTGAAGTCGGAGGTGAGGTCGGCGCCGAGCTGCCCAGGTGGCGCGCCTGCCTGCATGCCGAGCACGGACCGAGCCGCGAGGTCGGCGATGACGAGGGCGTCGGCGTGCTGCTCGGCGGTGAGGGACCCGACCTCGTCCCGGTAGAGGTTGAGGGCACCGAGGTTGGCCGAGCCGATGGCGATCGGGAAGCCGAACACCGCACGCGCCCCTGCGTCGACGGCAGCCGGCGAGAACGACGGCCAACGGAGTTCCGCCGGGGCAAGGAGATCAGGCTCGTCGATGGTCCGCTGGCGGTGGAAGGCCTCTACGCATGGGCCTTCACCGGACGTGAACTGCAACTCCTCGAGGCGGGCGCTCACTGCATCGGTGGTGTACAGCGAGCCGCCGGGCAGCCCACTCGTGAGCAGCATGATGCCGGCCCCCGTCGTCGCCGTCGCTTCGGCTCCCACCGCGCACAGCCGCTCCGAGGCGCTGGCCCCAGGCGCGCTGGCGATCCACTCGAGGATGCACAGGCGACGCGCACCCGTCACCCGGTCACCGCTCGGCGCAGTCGGCCGGCTCCACGAGCGGCGCACCACCCTCGTCGAGTCGCTTGCTGATCGCCTCGGGCGTCGGACGATGCACGTCGCGCGCCCAACCGGCTCGCTCGAAGCGTCCGATCAGCCACGCCGAGGTGTCCCACTGGCCGCGCAGCACGCCGTGACGCGCCGAGCGCGGGAAGGCGTGGTGACCGTTGTGCCACGACTCGCCCATCGAGACCACTGCCAGGGCGGCCAGGTTGGTGCTGCGGTCGGAGGTCCTGAAAGGTCGCCGGCCGAACGTGTGGCAGAGCGAGTTGATGCTCCACGTCACGTGGTGCAGCAGCAGGATGCGCACGGCGCCGGCCCACAGCAGGGCGCTGAGCGCGGCCGCCACACCCCCGCCGATCAGCCAGCCGAGGCCGAACGGCAGTGCCAGCGAGACGGCGCACCACAGCGGGAACAGCGCGTTCATGACGACGAGGTCGCGATCGGCCATGAGGTCCTTTGCGTGGCGGTTCCACGAGGTGTGGGTGTGCTTGAACAACCATCCGATGTGGGCGTGGAGCAATCCGCGCAACTGTCCGGCGAAGCTCGGCCCGAAGCGGTGCGGCGAGTGGGGGTCTTGCGCCTGATCGGAGAAGACGTGGTGACGCCGGTGGTCGGCCACCCAGCCGATGGGTCCTCCCTCGAACGCCATCGAGCCGGCGACGACGAGCAGCAGCTTGAGCGGCCGGGAGGCGGCGAAGGACTTGTGGGCGAGCAGGCGATGGAAGCCGACCGTGACGCCGTGGCCGGCGAGGAGGAACAGCACGACGCCGAGCACCACGTCGCGCAGGTGCACCCCTTCGCCCCAGAACCACACGATCCCGAACACGAGGGCGACGACGGGAAGGCCGACGATGACAGCGGTGATCACCTTCTCCGCTCTGCTCATCGGCGTCTCGACGGCGACAGGAGCATCGGCAATGCCCGCGACGGTGACACGCGGCGGCGCTTCGGACGGTGCATTCAGAACATCGATCACGTTTCTCTCCTGGCGAGGTTGCCGTCTACTACGGACGTGCTGGGCTCGACCAGGGTCTCGAGTCGATGCGGCGCTTCGATCAGTGAAGCGACGTGGTCAGATTACCCCCGCCTCGGTGGTGTCAACCGCGCGCCGACCGCAACTCTGTACTCGCGTCGGTCGGGCGGCCGACGTGCATCGCGCTGGCGAGCAAGTACCATCGCCACAGGCGGCCGCCGTAGTCCCGGGACCTGCGGCACCCGTCGGCGTTGCTCGAGACCTTGGTAGCGCAGAGGCCTACCAGGAGTTCCATGCCGCTGCCCACCACGTCTGTCGCCTCGACCGAGGGTTGGCGCCTGCACCCCACGAAGTTTTCCGTCGTTCTGGCCGTCGTTCGCCGACTCGTACCGTTCCTGATCGAAGCGACCCTCATCCCGACCGTCCTCTTCTACATCTTCTTCGCCAGCCTCGGTCTGTTCTGGGCGTTCATCGCATCCTCGTGCTGGGCGTTCGCCTGCGTCGCCCACCGCCTGCTTCACGGCCACACGGTGCCCGCGTTCCTCGTGCTGGCGTGCGTCGGCATCGGCATCCGGACCGGCATCTACATCTGGAGCAACAACCCCTTCATCTACTTCCTGCAGCCGGTGCTCCGCACGCTGCTCACCGCTGGGGCGTTCGCCTTGTCCGTCGTCATCGGACGCCCGCTCATCGCCCGGTTCGCCGACGACTTCTGCCCGCTCGACGTCGAGGTCCAGCGGCGACCCGGGATCACCCAACTGTTCCGCCGCTTGACCTACCAGTGGGCCTTCGTCAACCTCGCCCTCGCCGCCGTCAGCCTGTCCCTGCTGTGGACGGTGTCGACCGCGGTGTTCGTCGGCGCCACCACGGTTGCGACGTGGGTCATCACAACCACCGGCGTGTGCGTCACCGTCTCGGCGGCGGTGAGCACGGCGAGGACCGAAGGCCTGACGACGGCGGTCGCCCCCAACGGCCGCCTGCGCGCCTACACGTTGCCCGTCGGCTGATAGTCCGTCGCGACTGCCGAGGCTGGCCGGACGCCGAGGCCGTCGGCGAAGCGCACGATGTGCTCGGCCACCTCGCCGGCTCGCTCGATCGGCAGCATGTGGCCACCGCCCGCCAGGATCTCGACCCGTGAGGTCGGCAGCAGCTCGCCGAGACGGATGGCCTCCTGCGGCGCCACCACCCGATCCATCGAACCCGTCAGCACCAGCACGGGGACCTGCACGTCGGCGAGCTGAGCGGTGAGGTCGGTGCCGAGGAGGCGCTGCGCGAACCCGCGGCGGGGACCGACGGGGTTCCCGAAGCCGATCGTCTGCGCCACCTCGACGTGGTGGCGCCGGGGCGCAGCGCCGAAGTTGAACCGGCCGAGCGCCACACCGTGGCGGGGACGGCGGCCGAGCCACTCGAAGAGCTCCCAGTCCAGCGCCCGCAGCTGAGCACGGTTGAGTCTCGTGTCGGCCGGGCCGCGCGCCGTGCTGCTGACGAGCACCAGCCCGCGCACCCGTGCGGCGACGACATCGGCGTGGAACACCGCCAGCCCGAGGGCGATCGCACCACCCATCGAATGACCCACGACGACCGCCTCGTCCAGGTCGAACGCCTCGACGACCAGCACGACGTCGTCGACCAGGCCGCAGAAGTCGAACCCTGCGGGGACGGGTGAGGAACGCCCGAATCCACGCAGGTCGATGGCGATCACCCGCCGTCCGGCGGCGGCGAGGCGGTCGGCCATCCAATCAGAACGCACCCAGGTGGGCCCCGTGGCCGTGGAGCAGGACGACAGCCCGGCCAGCCGCGCTCGACGACGTGCAACGAGCCGCCGTCCGGCGTCGCGACGATGCGCGTCTGCCCGGGTGCGGATCCACCCGGCGCTTCGGGATCATGGGACGCATCGAGGCCGGCCAGCAGCTCACGCTCGAAGAGCGCGGTCGCCGCGGCGAACGCGGCAATGCCCGCGATCAGCCGGCCAGTTCGACTGAGACGCCGTTCGCGTCACGCCCGCCAACGCGGAGCGCCTCGGCTCCGTGTCTCCGTCGGCGTGGGACTCACCCGTCGCCGGTGGCCGCCGCTGCCGCGATGAACCGCCGCCCCTGCACCGTCAGCTCCAGGTCGACGAACTTCGGCCCTGGGTTGCCTCCGACCCGCGCTCCCCAGATGAGCATCTGCGCACGCGCCGTCGTCAGGCGCGAGGCGACGTCCGTGGGACTCCAGCCGAGCCTCGCGCCGAGGGAGTCGCTGTCCATCGGCTCGTCGGCCTCGTCGCCGTCGCGGACGGCACCGAGGAGGGCGAGGAGGGCCTCGTCATCGGACATCGAGCTGGTCCGTCAACCGCCGTTTCGCTTCCTCGAAGTCGTCGAACTCGAGCTGACCGTCCTCGAACTGGGCATGCAGAGCAGCCAGGTCGGCCAGCACGGCGGCCTGATCCGCGGCGGGGGTGGGCGCCTCGACCGGGGTGGCGATGCGCTCGGTGCGCTTGGCAAGTTTGGCGGTCGCCCGCTCGCGACGAGCCCGCTCACGCTGCTGCTTCTGGAAGTTGGCTTGGCTCACCGGCGCCACCCCTGGGGGCGGCGACGATCATTGTCGAGCTTCGACCTCTGTACCACCATCGCCATCGTGCGTCTCCTTCCGTCACGCTCGGAGGAGACGCTGCGGGCCATCTGCTCCCAGACGACGGGCGCTCAATCCAAGGCCCTCACGGTATCGCCGCAGGTACCCCGATGAGCGAGGGAGTCTTCGACCGAGTGAATCAGCAGCACGGTCTTTCGCTCATGGCCGAGTACCTGTTGCGCTCCTTCCTGGCGTCACCGCCCACGGTGAGGTTCTTGCATGAGCGGGATGCCAGATCGCCGGCGCAGCGCCGTTTCGCCGACGTCGGCGAGGTCGATCTCGTGGTGCTGCTGCTCGACGTAGAGGATGAGATCGTCGACCCGCCGGGCGTGGTCGGGATCGAACACGTACGGCCCCGGACCCGTCGCGCGACGGCTCGCCGCAACCACTCGCTCGCATGCCGCGGCGACGAGCTGACGGACCATCAGTGCATAGGGCCGGTCGACCGAGGCCGGAGCCGCGTCGATGTCGTGACCGGCGCGGGCGAGCAGCGCGCCCATCCCCCAGCACTCTGCCGCCGTCCGCCCGACGTTGGCGGCGGCGTGCGGCTGGTCCGGCGGCGCGTGGGCCAGCGTCGCCTCGTGGACCGCCGAAGCCCCGCCTGCCCAGCAGGCGGCGACGCCGATGCCACCGTGCCAGAAGCCGAGCCGGTCGAGGTAGAAGTTGGCGTCGCCGATCGCCGCGCCATCGCTGACCTCGACGTCGAACGTCACGCTCGCTGTCGCCGTGCTCGCCAGCGCGCCGGTGTGCCACCGGGTCATGTCGATGGTGATCCCGGCCGTGCGCAGCGGCACGACGAGCAGTTGCCGCCGCCCGTCGGGACGGGCCGCATCGACGAGCGCCACATCGAGCAGCGGAGCACCGCTGCAGAACCGCAGTCGCCCCGTGACGTGCCAACCGGCGGAGGTCTGTTCCGCGTCGATGTCGCTGCCTCCGTAGCGAGATGCCCACACGCCGGCGAGCGAGTCGGCAGGCAGGCTTCGACCGGCCTCGGCCACGATCGCCGCGGCATCGGCGTGCGCCTCGGCGAGGCGGGCGACCGACAGATCCTCGCGCGACGCGAGGTCGTGCAGGTCCCGGAACCGCTCGGCCGTCGCACCGCCCGCCGGTCGTGGGAGGTCGAGCACGCCCTCGGCCAGCAATTGTCGCAGGCGCTGCTCGGCCGGTGTCATCCGGCCGCGTCCAAGGCGCGCAGGTCGGCGGCGAAACCTTCGGGCGCCCGCCCGTGGCGCCGTCCGCTCGTCGTGACACGCATCGACCGCGTCGAACGAGTGGGATAGCCGGCGGCACGGACGGCCTTCCACAGTGCGTGGTCCTCGCCGGTCCGCAGCGCCGACCAACCGCCTACGGCGCGGTAGGCGTCGGCTCGAACACCGAGGTTGGCCCCGTGGACGTGTGGGTGGTCGTCGGTCGGACCGTCGTAGACGAGGAGATGGCGCCGGGCGGTGTGCGGCCCGTGGTCGTCGAACGAGTCCACTTCGACCACCCCGGCGATCGCGGCGAGACCGGCTTCGGCAGCCCGCCGATGGCCCGCCAGCCAGCCGACGGGCACCGTGGTGTCAGCGTCGGTGTGGGCGGTCCAGATGCGGTGCATTGGCGTCGGCGCCGAACGGGCCAGCCCGACCGACGTGCCGACGGCCCGAGCCCGACCGGCCGAACCGGCGTCGACCTCGAGGACGATCCCGTGGTTGCGCAGGGCCCGCTGGGCGATGGCGGCCGTGTCGTCCGAGCACGTGTCGGCGACGATCACGACATCGAGGTGCTCGATCCCGGCGATCGCGCCGGCGACGAGGATCGACTCCACACAGCGGCCAACGGCACGTGCTTCGTTACGCGCCGGCACGATCACGACGAAGTGGTCGGGCTTCATGTGAGCACCTCACCATGAGTGATGACGCCAAGGTCGCACACACCAGCTGCGTTGCCATGAGCCACAAGACCGCGACGATGATTCGCTGGCTCGAAGACTCGTTCGCTCATCGCCCGACCCACCAGTCGACGCGGAAACCCGCATCCCGGAAGGAGCCGGCGTGGGCCAACGGGACGGACTCGAGGAGCCCCTCGTGCACCTCATCGCCGGATGTCAGGTGATCTTCGGAGTGGCCGAGCCAGTGCGCGGCCAGGAGCGTGCCACCGGGTGCGAGACAACTGACTGTGCTGGCGGCCAGGCGAAGCGCACCCGCTCGGTCAAAGTAGTAACCGATCTCGCTGAGCACGACGAGGTCGAAGGGACCCGACGGCCACTGCCCCGGCACGACGCCGACACCGAGCTGCACGTGCTCGACCCCAGCTGCAGCGATCTTCCGGCGGGCGTGCTCGACGACCGTCTCCGAGCCGTCCCACGCGACGAGCTCGTCGCATCGGCTGGCCAGCCGCATCGTCAACTCTCCGCCGGCGCACCCCGGCTCGAACCCGCGCCGAAACCGCCCGGCCGGCAGGCACGCAGCGGTCACGTCGAAGCGTCGCTGCTCGTACTCGGACGTGGCGAACCGCCACGGATCGAGATCGCGGCGATACCGCTGCTCGAAATCGTCGATCGGGACCTGCTTCATGTGGGCACCTCACCGAGGGCGGTGACGCCGGCAAGGAGCGGAACAGAAACTCGGCCATGAGGGACAAGACCGTGCTGCTGATCCACTCGGTCGAAGACTCCCTCGCTCATGTCAGCACGACCTCCGGCTGGACCGCGAGGCGATCGATCAACGCCTGGGGCACCACCGGCCGACCGTCCGGGCTCGGTTCGAGCTGGCTGCGGAACGCCGCCGCGGCACGCAGCTTGGCCGCCCGCGTCGCTGCCGACATCGGCACGATCCGGGCGGTCCGCAGCTGGCGCGAGGTCAGCCGCTGGCGAAGTCCAGCCCACACCACGAAGTCGACGAGGCTGGCGTCGAGGCGGCCGGCCGCGACGGCGGCTGCCCGCCCGACGGCTTCATGGTCGGGGTGTCCGTCGTTGCGCCATGTCGCCGCCATGAGCGGTGCGCCGATCTCGGCGAGGCGGTCAGTCAGCTCATCCTCGTGATCTGCCACGGCGCCATCGGGGATGCCCAGCCGCACCACCTCGATGTGTCCGCCGACACCCAGCAGCGTCAGCGCACGCGCTCGTTCGGCAGCCCGACGCCGTGCCAAGTCCTGCCGGTCCCCCGCTGCCAGATCACCCCACGCCGCCTCGCCGTCCGTCACGGCGATCACGCGCACCCGGTGCCGACACGCGACCAGCCAACGCAGCAGTGCACCCGCGCCGAACACCTCGTCGTCGGGATGGGGCGCCACGAGCACGGCGGTCGGGGGTTGATCGGAGGGGTGCACGTGCTGCGCCTGTTCCCGATGTCGACCGGTGCGAACCGTCGAGGCCGCAGCGCTGCGGCGGCGGGGTACCCCAGCCGGCGGGAACGGGCGGGGAATGCGGTCGCATCCGGTGGAGGCTTCGACGATCCTCAACCTTGGCCCGGCCCAGGATCGCGAGGTGCGCCGGAAACGGTTGCTCTACACCTTCACCACCATCGTGTCGACCGCGCTGATGGCCATCGGCGTCGGCGATGCGCTCGGCTGGTGGAGCGTATATGGCGTCTCCACCGAACGACGGTCAGCGGCGGCCGGCGAGTACACGCTCAGCGTGCGGTACCCGACCGTCTCTCGACCTGCGCTGGTCAGCCAGCTCGAGATCGCCGTGTCCAACACCAGCGGCTTCGACGGCCCGATCACCATCGCCATCACGCTCGACTACTTCACACTGTGGGACGAGAACGGGCTGGTGCCGGCGCCGGACGGGGAGACGACGGACGGTGACCGAGTGCTCTGGGAGTTCGCTCCGCCGACCGGGAACGACCTGCACACCTTCTACGACGCCCGCATCGAACCGACGGCGCAGACCGGGCAGGACGCGACCGTCGCCCTCGTCGTCGACGACGTCGACGTCATCTCCATCGACATCGAGACGGAGGTACGTCCCTAGTGGAGATCATCGTCAGGGCCTCGGTCGTGTTCGCCATCCTGTGTTGCTGACGAGAGGGCTCAAGCGCCGCACGCTCGGCAACCTCGCCCCGTTTGAGCTGCTGCTGCTCGTGACGCTTGCGACATCGTGCAGCAGGGCATCACCCAGGAGGACTACTCGCTGACCGGGGCGATGCTGGCGGTGACCACGTTCGCCTTCTGGATGACGGTCCTGTCGTTCGTGACGTGGCGCTGGCGACTGGTCGGCAACGTCGTCGACGGGGTGCCGCTGGTGATCGTGCAGGACGGCAAACCGATCGAATCGACGTTGGCTGCCGAGCGCCTGCCGCTCGACGAGGTGATGGAAGCCGCCCGCCAGTCCGGGCTGGCGTCGCTGGCCGACGTCCGCCTCGCCGTGCTCGAGCCGACCGGGCGCATCTCCTTCATCACCCGCGACAGCGACCAGTCGAAGTCTGGCTCCTGAGCCCTGCGATCAGCGCGGCTCGCCGTCCGACGCGACGAACGCTTCGGCGGCGACGCTGGGGTGGGCCTCGAGGACACGGGCGTGCTGGGCCGCCGACCGCTCGATCATCCGGCGCATGTGGTCGGCATCGAGTCGCCGGTCGTGCTCCGCAACGACGGAGAGGGCGCGCCACAGGTTGCGCTTCGCGTCGATGGCCGAGGCGAGCAGCTCCAGCTCGACGACCTTGTCCAGCGCCGAGTAACGCAGCGGGTGGCGGTTGACCTTCACCCGGCGGACGCCCTCGGCGATCGGCGCGAGCCACGTCTTCACCGGGTTCCGGCTGACGCCGAGGCGACCCATCACGTCCTCCAGGGTCGAGCAGTCGGCGGAGATCTCGCCGTGCAGTTCATCGAGCAAGCGACCTAACGCCGTGCCGGCGTTGGCCTTCGCGCTGCGCCTGATCAGCGACAGTCCACCGGCAGCGCCGGCGCGGTGGTCACGCAGGTAGGTCGCGAGGTGGTTGGCGGCCTCGTCCCGTCGGTCACCCATCGCTCGCACCTCCCAGCTGCGGCGCCACCTGATCGGTCCAGAATCGGCCGAACCCCTCCTGGTCGGGGCCGATCTGGTGCAGGTAGACGTGGTCGATGCCAGCAGCGACCATCTCCCCGATCTTGTCGACGACCGGAGATGGGTCCGGACCGCACGAGACCGACTCGGCGATCTGCTCCTTGGTCACGACGCTGGACGCCTGCTCGAAGTGGGCCGGAGTCGGCAGATCCTGACTGAGCTGGCCGGGGACCCCGGTGTTCGGCCAGATGCGGTGGGCGGTGGCGATGGCCTCATCCCGATCACGGGCCCAGCAGATCGTCATCTGCGCGTAGACCGGTCCTGTCCCGCCTGCGTCGCGCCACTGCGCCACCGTGTCGGCGTCGGCACCCGATACCCACAGCCCGTCGCCGATCCTCGCCGCCAATTGCATCGCCTGCGGACCGAACGCCGACACGATGATCGGCGGAGCGGGATCCGGGGGGTCGTAGATCTGCGCGTTCTCCACCGTGAAGTACGTGCCGCGATGGGTCACCCGCTGGCCACCCCAGAGCTCCCGCACCACCTCGACGGCCTCCTCCAGCATCTCCAGGCGAAGGTCGGCCGGCGGCCACCGATCGCCGAGGATGTGTTCGTTCAACGCCTCCCCCGAGCCGACCCCCCAGATGAATCGCCCTTCGAACAGCTGGCCGCAGGTGGCCGTGGCCTGGGCGAGGATCGCCGGGTGGATGCGCACGGTCGGGCAGGTGACGCCGACGGCCACCTGGATGGTCGACGTGCGTTCGGCGATCGCCCCGAGGACAGACCACACGAACGGCGAATGGCCCTGCTCGTCGACCCACGGGTGGTAGTGGTCGGAGATCGACACGAAGTCAAACCCGTGCTCCTCGGCCATCGCCGCGATGTCGACGAGGCGACCCGGCGGATGCTCCTCGCTCGACAGTGTCATCCCGTACGCGACTTT
>JBPCJW010000149.1:0-15749 GCA_051004915.1 Ilumatobacteraceae bacterium | reverse complement strand
GAGGTGTCCCTGTTCGGGTTTGGCTATACGACCGGGAAGAGCGGAACGCCGGACGAATACGAAGTGGTCGACGGCAAGCTGGGCGAGACGCTCCAACCAGTCGTCCTCCTGAGCTTCTTGTGGGGCGCGGATAGCGGGACCAAGTACACGTTTGCCTTGCCCCCCAGCACGGCTGAGGACATTGCTCGGGCGCTTGCCGAGGTTGCCGGGCGCGCTCGCGAGAGGCACTGGGAGTGACGGCGCGCCCCGTGGTGTTCTGATGACACGAGCGTGACAGACCCCCACAAGACCCCCACGGTCAGGTCTCGGCGTTGTCCGATGACCGTGAATGTCCAGCTAGATCGGGTCGGGGAGGGGGGATTCGAACCCCCGACCTCCTGCTCCCAAAGCAGGAGCGCTACCAGGCTGCGCTACTCCCCGGTCGGGACGGTCAGTCTACGCCGCCGGGGTCGGCAAGTTCTGTGGCGCGATCGTGCTGGAAATCCGGCACGAACCTTCGTCAGAATCTGGAGCGTTGGTCGTTCGACGTCAGGTGGAGGTGGCGTTGCGGGCGGCGGCTCGGCGGGCTGTCTTGGCGAGGCGCTTGGCTGCTCGGCCCATCGGTTCGAGGTGGCGGTGGTCGAGGTCGCTCAGCTCGACGCCGTCGTTGAACCGGACTCGGTAGCGCTGCCAGTTGAAGCCGTTGGCCAGGATCACCTTGCCCTCGGTGCCCTCGGCCACGGTCGGCAGGTCGACGGACGTCCGCACCCTGTCGCCGATGCGCAGGTCGAGCTGGCCGTCGTGCGGGTTGGCCAACGCGTGCGGCTTCCAGAACTGCATCGCCGTCATCCTGCCCGGTGCGGTCGTTCGGACGGCAACGATCCGAACCGCTCGGTCACAGCTCCGCCTTCGGCGACGCCTCGGCGCCGATCATCACGGGCACCGACGTGACGACCGTGTTCGGCCGGTACAGGAGACGGGCCTTCAGCGCGAACGCCGACTGGTTGTGCAGCCACTGCGTCTTCCACTCCGTCACGAACTCGGGGATGACGACGGTGATGATGTCGTCGGCGCTCTCGGCGTCCAGCTCGTCGAGGTAGTCGAGGACGGGCCGGGTGAGGTCGCGGTACGGCGACGAGATGGTGTGCAGCTCGATTGGCATGTCGTGGTCCGCCCATGCCTGGGCGAGGCGCTCCTGCTCCTCCCCTTCGGTGATCACCGACACCGCGATCAGCCGTTCCGGGGCCAGCGACTTGGCGTACTCGACGGCCTGGATCACCCCCTTGTTGACAGTCCCGACGAGCACGACGACGAGGTGCGTCCGGCGCGCCGGGCGGTACCCCCGATCGATCTCGACTGCCGAGCGCACCTGCGCGTAGTGGCGGTGGATCAGCCGGAAGGCGAACACGAGCGCCGGGATCAAGACCGCCGGGATCCACGCGCCTTCGGTGAACTTGGAGACGACGACGACGGTCGCGACGAGACCGGTGGCCACGCAACCGATGCCGTTGATCGCCATCGAGACCTTCCACCGCCCCTCGCGATGCCGTCGGTGGTGGATGACCATGCCTGCCTGGCTCAACGTGAACCCCGTGAACACCCCGAAGGCGTACAGCGGGATGAGGGCCGAGATGTTGCCGTTGAAGACGGCGATCAAGACGCCCGCAGCGATGGCGAGGAAGATGATGCCGTTCGAGAACACGAGCTTGTCGCCCCGGTTGGCGAGTTGACGCGGAAGGTACCCGTCGCGGGCGATGATCGACGACAGGCCGGGAAAACCTTGGTACGCCGTGTTCGCGGCGAGGATGAGGATGGAGAAGGTGGCCAGCTGAGTGACCCAGAAGAGGACGTTCTTGCCGTCGTAGACGTGCTCGGCCATCAGCGAGATGCCCGTCGGGTCCTCTTCGCCGCGCAGTGGCACGAGCTTCGCGGCGAGCACCGAGATGCCGATGAAGCAGACACCGAGGATGCCGGCCATCATCGCCAGCGTCTTGGACGCGTTGACCGGCGCCGGCTTCGCGAACGCCGGCACGCCGTTGGAGACCGCTTCGACGCCCGACAGGGCGACGGCGCCCGACGAGAACGCCCGCAGCAGCATCAGCAAGCCAAGCGCCTTCGTCCCGTTGGACAGCTCACGCGCTTCTTCCGAAAGGGTCTCCAGCGGGATCGGCCCAAGGTCCTGGACGTACACCCGGTACAGCCCGAACGTGATCAGCATGACGAGCATGACGATGTAGAGGTACGTCGGTGGCGCGAAGACGGTGCCGGACTCTTTCAAGCCGCGCAGGTTGGCCACCGTCATGACGGCGATCAGTGCCAGGCACAGCGGCACGCGCCACTTCGCGTCGAAGTCGAACGCCGACTGGATCGCCAACACGCCGCCGGCGACCGACACGGCGACCGTGAGGACGTAGTCGGTCATCAACGACGCGCCGGCGACCAGCGAGGGTGTCTCGCCGAGGTTCTCTCGCGAAACGATGTAGGCGCCGCCGCCCGACGGGTAGGCGTGGATCGTCTGGCGATACGACAGGACGACGATCACGAGGAGGACGGCGACGACGATGGAGATCGGCACGAGGTCGCTGAACGCGGCGACCCCGATCCCGGCCTGGGCGACGAGGACGAGGATGATCTCGTCCGTCGCGTACGCCGTCGACGAGATGGCGTCCGATGCGAAGATCGGCAGCGCGACGCGCTTCTTCAGTCGCTGGTGGCCCTCCTCCGATGTGGCGATCGGGCGCCCGATGAGGACCCGTTTGAGGACCGAGACCATGCGAGCGGCAATCTAGGTCCGGCAGGTCGACACGCCGTGACGGCCGGCCCGCCGCACCCTGCGCCCTCTATGCTCCGCCGACGTGCATGTAGTCGTGGTGGGATGCGGACGGGTCGGCTCGTCGCTCGCCCGCTCCGTGCTCGAAGCCGGGCACACGGTGGCGGTCGTCGACCGGCGCTCCGAGGCGTTCGTCCGGCTCGGGCCGGACTTCCAGGGGCAGACCGTCGAAGGCATCGGGTTCGACCGCGACCGCCTGATCGAGGCGGGGATCGAGGGCGCGATCGCGCTGGCGTCCGTGACCAACGGCGACAACTCCAACGTGCTCATCGCGCGCGTCGCGCGAGAGACGTTCGCTGTCGAGCACGTCGTGGCACGCATCTACGACCCGCGCCGGGCCGCGATCTACCAGCGGCTCGGGTTGACGACGGTGGCCACCGTCGCGTGGACCACCGACCAGGTCTTCCGCCGCCTGCTGCCGGCCGAGACGCCGCCCGAGTGGACCGATCCGTCGGCCAGCGTGTCGCTGATCGAGCGGCCGGTACCCAACGCCTGGGCGGGCCGCCTCCTCGGCGAGGTCGAGGAGTTGGTCGGCGGCCGCGTCGTCGCCGTCGGCCGGCTCGGCAAAGCCCTCGTTCCGACGGCTGGCACGAACGCCCAGCAGGGCGATCTTCTCTACCTCGCGGTGCTGTCGGATCGGCTCGCCGCCATCGACAGGGCGCTGGCCGCCGGCCCAGGGAGCCACTGACATGCACGTCGTGATCGCCGGCGGCGGCAGCGTTGGCCGGTTCATCGCCGAGCAGTTGCGCGGCGCGGGCCACGACGTGCTGATCGTCGACAACGACGCCAGCGTCGTCAAGCACCACACCCGCTCCAACGATCCGCCCGGCGTGCCGTGGCTCGAGGCCGACGCCTGCGAGGTCTCCGTGCTCGACGGCGCCGGGCTGACCGAGGCCGACGTCGTGGCCGCCGTCACCGGCGACGACGAGGACAACCTCGTCATCTCGCTCCTCGCCAAGCAGGAGTTCGGCGTGCCGCGCGTCGTCGCTCGCGTCAACAACCCGAAGAACGAGTGGATGTTTAACCACCACTGGGGCGTCGACGTCAGCGTGTCGACGCCGCACCTGTTGACCGCCCTCGTCGAGGAGGCCGTCAGTGTCGGATCGTTCATCCGGCTGCTGTCGTTCGAGGGTGGCAGGGCCAAGCTGGCCGAGGTCACGCTGGCCGACGGCTCGCCGGCCGACGGTCATTCGATCGTCGACCTCGGGTTCCCCCGTGATGCCACCGTCGTCGCCGTGCTGCGCGCCGAGCGCCTGATCGTGCCGCGTGGCGACACGGTGCTGCGGGCGGGTGACGAGGTGGTCGTCCTCGTCACGGAGGACGCAGAGCAAGGCGTGCGGGCGGTCCTGATCGCCAGCGACGACCCGTGAGCGCTTGGCCCCCGATCGCAGCGGGCGTGGATGGTGTGGCCGGCCTTGCCCGGCCCCGCGAGCGGAGCGAGCCACTTGCACGGCTTACGCAACCAACGTGTAGGCCGGGTTGTAGACGACGATGCGGTCGCGATCGCGCATCGCCACCCCTTCGAAGATCGTCGCCCGACCGTGGTCGAGGCCGGGGATCCACCGGCGACCGGTGAAGATGGCGACGATCGTGCCCGTGCCGTCGTGAATCATCACCTCGAGCATCGGCACGCCGTTGCGTGGCGCGTGCACGACACGCTTCACCTCGCCGGCGACGCGCACGGGCACCCGCAGTGTCAGCTCGCCGAGCGCAGTGAGCCCGAGGCCGCGAAAGCGCTCCTGCAGGCGGGTCTTGTCCAGCTCGACCATCGACGCCCCGAACCGGTGACGCATGGACCGTCTTCCGGCGTGGCTCTCCACCGGGGCAACCGTACTGGCCCTATAGCCTCGACGACCTGTGCAGAGCTCCGTCGAGCCCCTCGAGGGCAACAAGGTCAAGCTGTCGGTCAACATCGAGGAGTCGGAGTTCGATCGCGACATCGACCAGGCGTTCCGCAAGATCGCCCGCGAGGTGCGGCTGCCCGGTTTCCGCGCCGGCAAGGCCCCCCGCCGGGTCCTGGAAGCCCGCATCGGCGTCGGTCCGGCTCGCGAGCAGGCGCTGCGTGACTCGATCCCGACCTACCTGGCGCGCGCCGTACGGGAGCACGATGTCGACCTGATCGCCACCCCGGAGGTCGAGATCACCGCCGGCGCCGACAGCGGTCAGGTCGACTTCGCCGCGATGTGCGAGGTGCGCCCGGAGATCACGGTCCCGGGGTACGGCGGGCTGCGCGTCGAGCTGCCCAACCCCGAGCCGACCGACGTCGACGTCGACGCCGCCCTCGACACCCAGCGCCGCCAGCACGGCGAGCTGGCCGACGTCGACCGTCCTGCGGCCAGGGGCGACTACGTGACGATCGACCTCTCCGCGTCGCGCGGCGAGGAGCCGGTCGCCGGGTTGAACACCGAAGACTGGTCCTACGAGGTCGGCCAGGGCTGGATCAGTGACGACTTCGACGACCAGCTGATCGGTTCCACCGCCGGCGACACGCTGGAGTTCACCAGCACGCCTAAGCAGACCGATGAGCCGGCCGAGTTCTCCGTCGACGTGCAGCGCGTGCAGGAACTGGTGCTACCGGAGGTCACCGACGAGTGGGTGTCCGGCAACATCGCCGCCCACGACACCGTGGACGAGTGGCGGGCGGCCACCCGTGAGCGCCTTGGCACGATGAAGCTGGCGCAGGTCCAGCGCGAGCTGGTCGGGCGCGTCACGTCCGCACTGACCGAGCTGACCGAGATCGACGCCCCAGAGTCGCTCGTCAACGGCGACCTCCAGCAGCGGGTCCAGGCGACCGTCGGCCAGCTGCAGTCACAGGGCATCGACATGGAGCAGTGGCTGTCAGTCACCGGCCAGGACGCGGCGGCGTTCGTCGAGGGCATGAAGGGCGCCTCGCAGCAGGCGGTCAAGGTCGACCTCGCCCTGCGCGCCGTTGCCCAAGCCGAAGCGATCGACGCCGACGAGGGTGACCTCTCGGTCGAGTACGACCGCATGGCCATGCGCACCGGGCAGAAGTCCAACCAGATCCGCAAGGCCTACGAACGCAACGACCTCGTGCCCGAGCTGGCTGCCCAGATCCGCACGTCGAAGGCGCTCGACTGGCTCGTCCACCACGTCGAGTACGTCGACCCCGATGGGAACGCGCTCGACCGCGACCTCGTCCTCGGCCACACCCACGACGACGAGCACGAGCACGACCACCACGACGACGACGAGCAACACGAGCAACCCGGCGCCAATCCCGGCGACGGGGACACCGACGCCACCACCACCGAACCCTCCGAGACGGAGCTCACGCCCTCATGAACCCGCAGAACTACCTCGTCCCCAACGTCGTCGAGCAGACCAGTCGCGGTGAGCGGGCGTACGACCTGTACAGCCGGCTGCTGAAGGAGAACATCATCTTCCTGCAGACGCCGATCGACGATCAGATCGCCAGCCTGATCTGCGCCCAGCTGATCCACCTCGAGTCGGAGAACCCCGACAAGGACATCAACATCTACATCAACAGTCCCGGTGGCGACATCACGTCGCTGTTCGCCATCTACGACACGATGCAGTTCATCCGCAACGACATCGCCACGATCTGCCTCGGCCAGGCGGCGTCGGCGGCGGCGGTGTTGCTGGCGGCGGGCACGAAGGGCAAGCGACTGGCGCTGCCGCACTCCCGCATCCTGCTGCACCAGCCGTACGGGTCGGTCGGCTACGGCCAGGTCACGGACCTCGAGATCGCAGCGAAGGAGATCCTGCGCATGCGTGACCTGCTGGAGGAGCTTTTGGCGTTGCACACCGGCCAGCCGCTGGAGCGGGTGCACAACGACACCGACCGCGACTTCGTGATGGAAGCGAACGAGGCCCTCGCGTATGGCATCATCGATGCCGTGATCGATTCGCGCGAGTCTGCCGACCAGACCGGGGCGATCCGTTGATCTGGTCGACTGACCCGACGAGCTGGTAGGGGGACGACGAAGGTGGCGAAGTTCGGCGACACGGGCGAGCTGCTGAAGTGCTCGTTCTGCGGCAAGTCGCAGAAGCAGGTCCGCAAGCTGATCGCCGGTCCGGGCGTGTACATCTGCGACGAGTGCATCGACCTGTGCAACGAGATCATCGAGGAAGAGCTCACCGAGACCACCGAGCTGAGCTTCGACCACTTGCCCAACCCGCGTGAGATCCGGGCCTTCCTCGACGACTACGTGGTCGGCCAGGAGGGGGCCAAGAAGATCCTCTCGGTGGCGGTGTACAACCACTACCGGCGGATCCAGTACCAGCAGTCGATGGGGGTGGGGCGGCGCGACGAGGTCGAGCTCTCGAAGTCGAACATCCTGCTGCTCGGCCCGACCGGCTGCGGCAAGACGCACCTCGCCCAGACGCTGGCCCGCCTGCTCAACGTGCCGTTCGCCGTCGCCGACGCGACTGCGCTGACCGAGGCCGGCTACGTCGGCGAGGACGTCGAGAACATCCTCCTCAAGCTGATCCAGGCCGCCGACTTCGACGTCAAGCGGGCCGAGACCGGGATCGTGTACATCGACGAGATCGACAAGATCGCCCGCAAGAGCGAGAACCCGTCGATCACCCGCGACGTGTCGGGGGAGGGTGTGCAGCAGGCGCTGCTCAAGATCCTCGAGGGGACGCAGGCGTCGGTACCGCCGCAGGGCGGGCGCAAGCACCCGCACCAGGAGTTCATCCAGATCGACACGACGAACGTGCTGTTCATCCTCGGCGGCGCGTTCGCCGGGCTGGAACCGATCATCGAGAGTCGCATCGGCCACAAGGGCGTCGGCTTCCACGGCACGGTCAAGTCACGCACCCAGCGCGACCCCGGCGAGCTGTTCATGAAGGTGCTGCCCGAGGACCTCGTGAAGTACGGCATGATCCCCGAGTTCGTCGGCCGGCTGCCAACCATGGGCGCCGTGAGCAGCCTTGACAAGGACGCGCTGGTGCGCATCCTCACCGAGCCGAAGAACGCCCTGGTGCGCCAGTACCAGAAGGTCTTCGAGTTCGAAGATGTCCTGCTGGAGTTCACCGAGGACGGGCTGGATGCAGTGGCCGATCAGGCGCTGCTGCGGGGCACCGGGGCACGCGGGCTGCGGGCGATCCTGGAAGAGGTGCTCCTCAACACGATGTACGACCTACCGGGCCGCACCGACGTCAGCAAGGTGTTGATCGACACGGCGACCGTGCTGGAGAAGGTCAACCCGACCCTCGTGCCGCGCGAGGCGGCCCGCGCCCGCCCCCGCCGCGCCGCCAGCTGAGCTGACCGCCGCCCGTCCGGGAGCGGGCGCCAGGGCAGGGTTAGCCTGCGCGACCGTGGACTACGCCGCCGCGTTGGCCTACCTCGACGAGCACGCGTCGTACGAGAAGACGGGGCGCATCACGTCGCCGTCGCTCGACCCGATCACCCGCCTCACGGAGGCGATGGGTGAGCCGCAGCGGGCGTATCCCGTCATCCATCTCACAGGGACCAACGGCAAGGGCTCGACGGCGCAGATGCTCACGCGCCTGCTCGCCGCACAGGGGTTGAGCGTCGGGACGTACACCAGTCCACACCTCGAGCGGATCAACGAGCGGCTGGCCCGCAACGGCGAGCCGATCAGCGACGAGGAGTTCGCCGAGCAGATCGCCGCGATCGCCGACCTGGAGGGGCTGACGGGTGTGCGGCCGTCGTACTTCGAAGCATGCACGGCGGCGGCGTTCCGCTGGTTCGCCGACATCGCCGTCGATGTGGCCGTCGTCGAGGTCGGGCTGCTCGGGCGCTGGGACGCCACCAACGTGGCCGACGGCCAGGTGGCCGTGGTGACCAACATCGGGATGGACCACAACGATCTGGCCGGACCGTCGCTGGTCGACGTCGCCAGGGAGAAGGCCGGGATCATCAAGCCGGGGTCGGCGGCGGTGATCGGGGAAACGCGGCCAGAGCTCGTCGACGTGCTCTCGATCGAGCCGGCGGCCGCCCGGCTGTGCCGCAACGTCGACTTCGAGACCGCCGGGAACCACCTCGCCGTCGGCGGGCGGATGGTCGACATCCGCACGCTGACGACGATCTATCCCGACGTCTTCGTCCCGCTGCACGGCGCGCACCAGGGGGACAACGCGACGTTGGCGCTGACCGCGGCCGAGGCGTTCTTCGCCGCGCCGCTGGCGCCGGATGTCGTCGAGGAGGGGTTCGGGGCGGTGGTCATGCCGGGCCGGTTCGAGGTGCTCGGCCGTCAGCCGCTGGTGGTGGTCGACGGGGCGCACAACCCGATGGGCGCCGACACGTGTGCGGAGGTGTTCTTCGACGACTTCGCCCCCGACGGCCGGCGGATCCTCGTCATCGGGACGCTGCGTGAGCCCGCCGGGATGTTGGAGGCGCTGCGGGCCGACGAGTTCGACACCGTGGTGGCGTGCACCGCGCCGTCGCCGCGCGGGGTGCCGGCGGCGGAGGTCGGCAAGGCCGCGTTGGCGCTCGGCTGCGACGACGTGTTCGTGGTCGACACCGTGGCTGAGGCGTGCCGACGGGCGGCGGTGATGGCCGGCGCCGACGACGCGATCCTCGCCACCGGCTCCCTCTACGTCGCCGGCGCCGCCCGCCAAGCCCTCCGAGACCTCGCCCCATAGCCACGGGTTTCTGGGCGGGATCTCTGCCACATCGTCATCTGGGCGGGATCTCCGCCAGCAGTTGTCCGAAACGCCGCCCAGATCAACCCGGGATTCCCTTTTCCCGATCTCGACGCGCCCAGGAAGGGCATGGACATTGGAGCACTGGACCTGTTCGCTCGCGATCACCATGGGTTGGTGACGCGCCGGGCGGCGCGACGTGCCGGGTTCTCCGAGCGATCGTGGTACCGGGCGATCGAGCGGGGACAGCTGGAGCTCGTCCATCCGAAGGTGGCGAGGATGTACGGCGTCGACCCGACGCCCGGCCAGGCGATCTGTGCGGCCGTCCTCGCCGCCGGGCCGGGGGCGATGGCCTCGCATCGGTCGGCGGCATGGCTGTGGGGCATCCCGACGATCCCCGACGCGCCCGTCGACGTGTTGCTCGTTCGCCGCAACCGCGAGGCAAGGGTCGTCGGCACCGAGATCCACCGCCCGCGCGACCAGCTCGATCTCACGCCAGTGCTGCGCACCAACATCCCCGCGACGAACATCTTGCGCACGCTGTGCGATCTCGGCGCGCTCGATCCGGCCATCGTGCCGGGCGCTGTCGGCCACGTCGTCACGACCGGCGCAGCCTCGCCCGCTGCACTCTGGAAGGCGATCGTCCGCCACAGCCGGCGCGGCCGTCCTGGCGTGCCGGCGCTTCGTGCTGCGCTCGCGGAATGGGTGCTCGACGGCAAACCGGTCGACAGCCTGCTCGAGCCGGCGATGCACGCACTGCTCGCCCGCTACGGCCTGCCTCCGGCCGAGTTCCACCCCAAGATCGCCGGGTTCGAGGTCGACTTCCGGATCATCGACAGCTGCATCGTCCTGGAGTGCGATGGATGGACGACGCACGGCCTCGACAAACTGCAGTTCGAACGAGATCGCGCCCGCGACGCCGAGTTGGCAGCGATCGGCCTCGTCGTACTGCGCTTCACCTACCGGGGGATCGTGCGTGGCTCGGCCAAGGAAGCCGATCGGATCCGACGCAACGTCCGACGGTGGGCGTCGCACCTCCTCGCTGGTCGGTGAATCCGAACTGGGCGGGTTCTCTGCCAACAGCTGGCAGAGAACCCGCCCAAAAGGCGTTGTGGCAGGATTCCCGCCCAGAAGCCCCTGGGCATCGGGCGGGTCCCGCGGGCTGGCGAGGGGCGGCTGTAGGGTGGTTGCCCGTGGCTGATCGCACGCTCGTGCTGCTCAAGCCAGACGCCGTGGACCGAGGGTTGGTCGGGGAGATCCTCGGTCGGTTCGAGGCCAAGGGCCTGCGCATGGTCGCGCTGGACCTGCGCACGCTGGAGCCCGACATCCTCGCCCGGCACTATGCCGAGCACGTCGACAAACCGTTCTACGACGACCTCGTGGCGTTCATGAGCCGTGGTCCGGTCGTCGCCGTCGTGTTGGAGGGGCCCGAGGCCACCTGGGAGGTGGTGCGCGCCATGATGGGCGCCACGAACCCCCGTCAGGCCACGGCGGGGACGATCCGGGGCGATCTCGGGATCGAGCACACGGAGAACCTCGTGCACGGCAGTGATTCGGCCGAATCAGCGGCGCGAGAGGTCACCATCTTCTTTCCACATCTGTAACATTCGCTGATCACGAGCAGCCAGGGGCGGCGGACAGCTGCGTCCCTCGAAGGAGTGCCGGCATGGCTCGCAACAATCCGCTCAGAATGGGCCGGGACCTCGCCATCGACCTCGGGACGGCGAACACCCTGATCTACGTCCGGGGCCAGGGCATCGTCCTCGACGAACCCTCCGTCGTGGCGATCAACGTCAACGACGGCAAGCCCGTCGCCGTCGGCCTCGAGGCGAAGCGGATGATGGGCCGCACACCCAACCACATCAAGGCCATCCGTCCGCTGAAGGACGGCGTGATCGCCGACTTCGAAGTGTGCGAGAAGATGCTGCGCTACTTCATCCAGCGCGTCCACGCCAGCCGCTGGAGCAAGCCGCGCATGGTCATCTGCGTGCCGTCGGGCATCACGGGCGTCGAGCAACGCGCCGTGCAGGACGCCGCCGAGTACGCCGGTGCCCGCAAGCCGGTGCACATCATCGAAGAGCCGATGGCCGCCGCCATCGGCGCCGATCTCCCGGTCCACGAGCCGTCCGGCAACATGATCGTCGACATCGGCGGCGGCACCACCGAAGTGGCCGTCATCTCACTCGGCGGCATCGTCACCGCGCAGTCCGTGCGCGTCGCTGGCGACGAGCTCGACGACGCCATCATGCAGTACGTCAAGAAGGAGTTCTCGCTGGCGATCGGTGATCGCACGGCGGAGGAGATCAAGATCCAGATGGGCTCGGCGTGGCCGCTGGAGGAGGAGCTGACGGCCGACATCCGCGGTCGCGATCTGATCAGCGGCCTTCCGCGCACCATCCAGGTCACGACCGAGCACGTGCGCGAAGCCCTCGCCGAGCCTGTGGGTGCCATCGTGGACGTCGTGAAGACCACGCTCGACAAGACGCCGCCCGAGCTGGCGGCCGACATCATGGAAGACGGCATCACCCTCACCGGTGGTGGTGCGTTGCTCGGCGGCTTCGCCGAGCGCCTCTCCCACGAGACCGGCATGCCGATCCGGGTCGCCGACGAACCGCTGTACAGCGTCGTCATCGGCTCCGGTCGCGCCCTGGAGAACATCGACGCGATGCGCGGACTGATGTCCATGGGCGGGGACGAGTGAGCGGGCGCCCTGCGCCCACCGACTGACTGATGCCCCTGTACAGCCCCGGCCGACGCCGGGCGATCCTGCTCCTGCTGCTGACGTCTGCCCTGCTGCTGACGCTCGACCTCCGGGGCACGGCGATCCTCGATTCGGCACGTCAGGCCTTCCAGAAGGTGATGGAGCCCTTGGAGTCCGCCGCCGAGGTGGTGGCCAAGCCGGTGCGCGACGCCTGGCGCGGCATCAACGACTACGACGAGGTGGAGCGGGAGAACCTCGACCTGCAGGAGCAGCTCGCCGGGCAGCGCTCCGATCAGATCGCAGGAAGGGCGGCGATCAGTGCCTACCAGCAGCTGTTGGCGCTCAACGACCTTCCAACGCTGAGCGACTACACCACGGTCACGGCGGCCGTCGAGGGAGACACGCCCTCCAACTCGAACCAGGTCATCGAGATCAACAAGGGCAGTGACGACGGCATCGAGGTCGGCATGCCGGTGACCAACTCGGCCGGCCTCGTCGGCAAGATCACCGCGCCGCTGCTGCCGGACCGGGCCTTCGTCATGCTGATCACCGACCCCCGGTACGTCGTCGGGGCGAAGGTCGTCGCACCGCCGCCGCCCTCCACGACGACCACGACGCCGACGACGGTGGTCCTCGTGCCGGGTGCCGCGCCGCCCTCGACGGAGGCGCCACCGGCGTCGAACGGCCCACCGACCGCCTCGTCGTCCACCACGACCACCTCGTCGACGACCACGAGCTCGACGACGACGACGACCGTGCCGACCACCACGGCGCCGGTCGCCGGCGCCGCAGGCGATTCGACCACGTCGACGGCGCCGACCACCACCCTTCCGCCGACGACGACGACGGACCCGCAGCGTGACATCGGACGGATGAGTGGCCACGGCCCGGACGCGTTGCCGCAGGTCGACTTCCTGCAGGACACGCCGGTCTACGGCCGGGTCGAGCGCGGTGACATCGTGCTGACGTCGGGCGGCACGACCGGGCTGGCCCCGCCCGACATCCCGATCGGCCTCGTCGAGAACGTCATCAGCCGCTCGACGGCAGACGGACCCCTGATCGAGGTCACCCCGCTCGCCGTGCTGGAAGGGTTGCAGTTCGTCAAGATCGTGCTGTACAAGCCGAGCACCGAGGCCGACCTCTCCGGCGATGTGCAGGCCGACGACTAATGCTCGTCTCGCTGATCCAGGGACCCCTCCTGCGCCTCGCCTCCGTCGGCATCATCCTGCTCGCGCTGCAACGCACGCTGTTCACCGATCTCCGCCCCGGTGACGTCGCCGTCCAGGTGCTGCTCGCTCTCGCCGCCGCCGCCGGTGCCGCCAGCGGGTCACAGCGCGGTGCCTTCGCCGGCTTCATCCTCGGGTTGATGTACGACCTCGGCTCGAACACACCGCTCGGCTCGTCGTCGATCACGATGGGCCTCGCCGGCTTCGCCGCCGGCTACGTCATGTCGATCACCAACGACCCGCCGCGCTGGTTGGCGGCCCTGTTCACCGGCCTCGGCGCAGCGGTCGGCGAGGCGGCGGTCCCTGCCGTGCGGGCGTTCGTCGGCGAGGAGCAGGCCGTCGGCCCGAGCTACGGCATCACCGTGGCCATCGTGTCGGGCGCGGCGATCGTCATGAGCCCCGTGTTCGTCCCGCTCGGCCGCTGGTGCATGCGCATCAAGCGCAGCGGGTGGCGGGCTCCGAAGGAGGCCGTGGGATGAGCGCCACCCCACCTTCGTCCGGTTTGACCTCATGCTGCGACACCCGTCAGCCAGACTGGTCGTCCGATGGCCGCTGACAAACGCGCCGCACGACTGGGCGTCCTGGCGCTCGTCGGGACGCTGTTGTTCGGGGCGATCGGTGCCCGCCTGTGGTTCCTCCAGACCGTCCAGGCCGGATCTCTGCAGGACACCGTCGATCAGAGCAAGGTGCGGGTCGTCCCGGTCGTCCCCGAGCGGGGACGGATCTTCGACGCCGACGGCCGCATCCTGGCCGACAACGACCGCCTGCTCACCGTCAGCATCGACTGGGAGGTGATGCGCCGCGACACCGACCGGGCCGAGCTGTTCACCCGCCTGTCCGGGTGGTTGGAGATGGCGGTCGAGGAGATGGAGGAGCGCTACGACAGCGGCCTGTACAGCCGGTACCGGCCGATGCCGTTGAAGGAGGACGTCGACGAACCGGTGGCGATCGCCGTCGAGGAGCGCGCCGAAGACTTCCCCGGCGTCACCGTCGAGACGGACTGGCGGCGGACCTACCCGTACTCCCCGCTGGCCACCCACGTCATCGGGTACACCGGCGCGATCACCAAGGAGGACGCCGACCGCTACGAGGAGTTGGGCTACGACATCAGCAAGGGCGGCGAGGACGTCGGGCGCAGCGGCGTCGAGCTGAGCATGGAAGAGGTGCTCCACGGCCAGTGGGGGCAGCGCGTCGTCGAGGTCGACAGCCGCAACCGCGTCGTGCGCGAGATCAGCCGCACCGAACCGGTCAGCGGCAACGACATCCAGCTCTCCATCGACCTCGACCTGCAGCAGTACGCCGAGCGTGTCCTGCAGACCCAGCTTCAGCTGCGCAAGCAGTTCAAGGCGCCCAACCCGATGATCGAGGATCCCCTCACCTTGGTCGTCGCCCCGATGGACCCGAGTCAGGGACCCGAGGTCCCGTACAAGGCGCCGGCCGGCTCGGTCATCGCCCTCGACCAACAGACCGGGCAGGTCATGGCCATGGCCAGCTACCCGACCTACGACAACCGGTGGTTCAGCGCCGACATCTCGGCCGACAAGTTCAACCAGCTCTTCCCGCGCGAGGTCGACGGGGGACCACCGATCGACCCCGACCAGTCCAGCCTGACCAACCGGGCGGTGCAGGGCCAGTACAACATGGGCTCGGCGTTCAAGGTCTTCGTCGCCTACGCCGGCCTCGTCACTGGCCTGATCAACGCCGACACCACCTTCGACGACCAGGGCACGTACAAGCTGCAGCGCGTCGATCCTTTGGACTGCGCCGCCGGCGTGCGCTGCGAGTACCGCAACTCGCTGTGCGGCGACGGCCAGCCATGCGTGTACGGCGTCGTCGACCTGGCGTTGTCGCTGGCCGTGTCCAGCGATGCCTACTACTACAAGCTCGGAGAGGACTTCTTCTGGTCCCCTGGGACGCTGCTGCAAGACAGCGTCCGGCAGTTCGGATTCGGCGCCGACACCGGCATCGACCTGCCGTTCGAGTTCGACGGGCGGGTGCCGAGCGACGCGCTGAAGGCCGAGCTGCTGGAGGAGGGCACCCCGGGTTTCGAGAACGAGTCGCCGACGTTGACACCCGGCGACCTCTTGCAGATGGCGATCGGCCAGGGCCTGATGGCCGTCACGCCGATCCAGCTGGCGGTCGGCTATGCGGCCATCGCCAACGGCGGCAACGTCGTGACGCCGCGCGTGGTGCAGACGATCTTCGAGCCAGAAGTTCCTGATGGGTCGCCCGGTTTCGCCGATCTCTTCGCGGCGACCGTCGTCGAGACGGTCGCCCCGCCGGCGCGCACCATCGCCATGCCGCCCGACGTGCGTGACCCGATCGTTGCGGGAGTGCGGCGCAACGTCACCGGTCCGGGCGCCAACCTGCGCACGACCACGGCCGAGGAGCTGTTCGAGGTCGGCTACCCGCCGGAGGC
>JBPCJW010000148.1:0-62991 GCA_051004915.1 Ilumatobacteraceae bacterium | reverse complement strand
CCCCATCGTGGTGCTGCGCGGCGACGACGGCGAGGTGCGGGCGTTGCACAACGTGTGCCGCCACCGCGGCTCGATCGTCTGCGACGCTGCCGCCGGCCACGCGGGACGCCGGTTGGTGTGCCCCTATCACCAGTGGTCGTACCGCCTCGACGGGCACTTCGCCGGCGGTCGCGACGTGGCGGTCGAGGTCGATCGGGAAGCGCTGGCGATGGGTGCCGCCCACTGCACCACGGTCGGCGGCCTCGTGTTCGTGTGCGTCGCCACCGACCCGCCCGACCCCGCGTTCCTGCGCGACCTCGTCGAGCCCTACCTCGCGCCGTTCAACCTGGACCACGCCGTCGTCGCCCACCAGGAGACGGTCGTCGAGCACGGCAACTGGAAGCTCGTCATGGAGAACAACCGGGAGTGCCACCACTGCCGGCTGGCCCACCCGGAACTGTGCACCACGTTCCCGCAGGGCACCATGCACTCCGGTGGCGGCTCCGCCGAGGAGCGCCAGCGGCTGGACGAACTGGTCGCCGTGGCCGAGGCGGCCGGGCTGCCCTCGCGCCTCGCGGCGGACGATCGGCAGCAGTACCGCGTGATGCGCATGCCGCTGGAAGCGGGCACCCGGTCGATGACCCTGGACGGCGCGCCGGCCGTCGATCGCCGCTTCGGCCGGCTGCCGGACCTCGATCTCGGTGACCTGCTGCTGTACCACTACCCCTCGACGTGGAACCACTTCATGGCCGATCACGCCGTGACGTTCCGGATGCTGCCGCTCGGGCCGACGAGCACCGAGCTGCGCACGACGTGGCTCGTCCCACCCAACGGTGCGGGCAGCACGCACAGCGACGACCTCGATCGGCTCACCGCCGTGTGGACGGCGACCAACCGCCAGGACACGGCGCTCGTCGAACGCGCCCAGCGCGGCATCGCCTCACCGGCCTATCGGCCCGGGCCGTATGCGCCCACCGACGAGGACGGCGTGATCCAGTTCGTCGATTGGTACGTCGGCACGCTGCTCACGAGGGCCGGCAAGCCGGCGCGATGACGCCGTCGTCCACCGACCAGTTCCCGCACCTCTTCCAACCCCTCACGCTGCGCCACGTCACGTTGCGCAACCGCGTCGTGTTCGGCGCGCACACCACGAACATGGCCGAGCAGGGGCTGCCCGGCGCGCGCCACCTCGCCTACTACCGGGAGCGGGCGATAGGCGGGGCGGCGATGATCGTCGTCGAGCCCGTGCCCGTCCACCCGACGGCGGTCCTCACCCGTGGCAATTTTCTGGTTGGTGACGACGCCGTCATCGACGGCTTCCGGGCGATCACCGACGCCTGCCACGCCGACGGCGCGGTGATGATCCAGCAGCTGTACCACGTCGGCCAGCACGGCGACTTCGACAACTCGTTCCGGCCGTCGTGGTCGCCCTCCGGCCGGCCGTCGTACCACGATGCCGAGGGCAGCCACACCATGACGGAGGCCGAGATCGAGGAGGTCATCGCTGGCTTCGTCGCCGCCGCCGTGCGTGCCCACGCCGCAGGTTTTGACGGCGTCGAGATCTTCGCCGCCTACCACGCGCTCGTCGATCAATTCTGGTCGCCGTGGTCGAACCGCCGGGACGACAGGTGGGGTGCCACGTTCGAGGATCGGATGCGTTGCTCGGCGACGATCCTCGACGGCATCCGGCGGGCCGTCGGCGACGAGTTCGTCGTCGGCCTCGCCGTCAGCATCGATCCGTCGACCGACGTCGTCCCCGGTCGCGACGAGCTGTGCGAGATCGTCGCTTGGCACGACGCGCGGGCGTTGATGGACTACGTCACCTGTGGGACGGGCAGCTACGTCAACTTCGCCGACATCATCCCGACCCACCAGTCCGCCCCCAACCTCGGTGTCGAGATGTCCGCTGCGCTGCGTGGCGCGGTGCGCCGCGCCAAGGTCCAGGCCGAGAGCCACATCCGCACCGTCGCCAATGCCGAGGCCGTCGTCGCATCCGGCGCCGCCGATCTCGTGTCGATCGTGCGCGGTCAGATCGCCGACCCGCACCTCGTGGCCAAGGCGCGCGCCGGCCGTCCCGGCGACGTGCGCGAGTGCATCTCGTGCAACCAGATGTGCTGGGGTCGGCGGTCGCGCGACTACTGGATCTCGTGCCTCGTCAACCCGTCGGTCGGCCGCGAGCAGGAGTGGGGAGGCGATCGTGTGCGGCCAGCGACCGACCGGCGGCGGGTGCTGGTCGTCGGGGGTGGTCCCGGTGGGCTGGAGGCGGCGCGCGTGGCGGGGGAGCGCGGCCATGCCGTGACGCTGGTCGAGGCGACCGGCGAGCTCGGTGGCGCGTTCCGGCTGGCCGGCCGGCAACCGCAGCGCGGTCAGATCCTCGAGCTCCTCCAGTGGTACGCCCGCCAGCTCGAAAGGTTGGGGGTCGACGTCTTGTTGAGCTCCCGCGTTGACGCCGACGGCGTGGCTGCCTGGGAGGCCGACGAGATCGTCATCGCCACCGGGTCCAGGCCGGCGGGCACCGGCTTCCAGCGGCGGCTGGCCGGGGTCGACGCGTTGCCAGGCGTCGACGCAGCCAACGTGTTCGCCGTCGAAGACGTACTTGCCGGTCGGGCCGAGGTCGGCAGGCGCGTCGTGGTGCTGGACGACGTCGGCGACTGGCGCGGCGGAGGCACCGCGCTGCACCTGGCCGAGCTCGGCCACCACGTCGTGATCGTCACCGGTCACCCGATGGTCGGCGCATCGATCCAGCGCACGGCCGGCGACGGTCCGCTGCGCGCCCGGCTTGCCGGTTGCGGCGTCACGTGGCACACCGAGTCGGCCGTGACGGCGTGGGGTGAGACCGGTGCCGAGGTGCGCGGGCTCGGCGGGCGCGTCGCAACGATCGACGCCGACACGCTCGTGCTGGCCACGACGAACGTGCCCGACACCGCGCTGGCCGGTGAGCTGGCCGTGCGCGGCGTGCACCACCACGTCGTCGGCGACGCCGTCGCCACCCGCCTCGCCGTCCACGCCATCTACGAGGCCCGCTCTCTGGCCATGACCCTCTGAGCGCGATGAGCGAGCGAGTCCTCGAGCGAGCGAATCATCGAGACGGTCTTCTTGGTCGCCGGCTTTGCGGCGACGCGCTCACTGGTGCCCGGTTGGCTCGAAGGCGCTGCAGCCGTCGCATCGGGCCGGTCGAGCACCAGTGAGCGATGAGTGGTCATACGGCGCAGATCGCTCATCGCACCGGCCGGGCGGGTGGTGACGACGGGCCGGACCTGAGAGGCTGACACCCGTGGAGACGACGAGCGACGACCCGCTGCTCGCGCCGTTCCAGCTGAAGGGGCTGACGCTGCGCAACCGGGTGTTCTCGTCGTCGCACGAGCCGGCCTACTCCGAGGACGGCATGCCCAAGGACCGCTACCGGCTGTACCACGTGGAGAAGGCCAAGGGCGGCATCGGCATGACGATGACCGCCGGATCGGCGGTCGTCGCCGAGGACAGCCCGCCGGCGTTCGGCAACCTCCACGCCTACGACGACGCCATCGTCCCGTGGATCCGACGGATGACCGACGAGGTGCACGAGCACGGCGCCGCCTGCATGATCCAGCTCACCCACCTCGGCCGGCGCACCGGGTGGGGTCAGGACGACTGGCTGCCGGTCCTCGCCCCGTCGCCGCTGCGCGAGCCGGCCCACCGGTCGATCCCCAAGGAGGCCGAGGACTGGGACATCGATCGCATCGTCGGCAAGTACGCCGACGCCGCCGAGCGGATGCAGGCCGGCGGGATGGACGGCATCGAGATCGAGTCCTACGGCCACCTCTTCGACCAGTTCTGGTCACCGCTGACCAACCGCCGCACCGACGCGTACGGCGGCTCCGAGGAGAACCGGTTGCGCTTCGGGTGGCGGGTGCTCGGCGCGATCCGCCAGCGGGTCGGCCCCGACTTCATCGTCGGCATCCGCATGGCCGTCGACGAGACGGTTCCCGACGGCATCGACGAGGCGTCCGGCTTGGAGATCCTCGCCCGGTTGGAGGCCGACCGGCTGGTCGACTTCGTCAACGTGATCCGCGGCTACATCGCCGACGAGCCGGCGCTGGAAGAGGTCATCCCGATCCATGGCATGCCATCGGCCCCGCACCTCGACTTCGCCGGGCGCGTGCGCCAATCGACCGAGCTCCCCGTCCTCCACGCCTCCAAGGTCGACGACGTGGCCACTGCCCGCCACGCGATTCGCGAGGGCAAGGTCGACCTTGTCGGGATGACGCGGGCCCACCTGGCCGATCCGCACATCGTTCGCAAGATCCAGCTCGGGCAGGAGCACCGCATCCGGCCCTGCGTCGGCGCGACGTACTGCCTCGACCGGATCTACGAGTCGGGCGAGGCGCTGTGCATCCACAACGCGGCGACCAGCCGCGAGGGGACGATGCCCCACGAGGTTCCGCCGGCGGCGGCGCGCCGGCGGGTGGTCGTCGTCGGGGCCGGTCCCGGCGGGCTGGAGGCGGCCCGGGTAGCCGGCGAGCGCGGCCACGACGTGACGCTGCTCGAAGCGATGCCGTGGGCCGGTGGACAGATCCGGCTGGCCGCCCGCAACCCCCGCCGGCGCGACCTGCTCGGCATCGTCGAGTGGCGCGAGCACGAGCTGGCTCGGCTCGGCGTCGACGTTCGATACGACGTGATCGCCGAGGGCGCCGACGTGCTGGCGCTCGAAGCGGACGTCGCGATCGTCGCCACGGGCGGGTTGCCGCAACTGCCGGGGCTGGAGGAGGGCGCAGATCGCGTCGTGTCGAGCTGGGACGTGCTCGGCGGTGACGTCACGCCGACCGGCGACGTGCTGTTCTACGACGACAACGGCACGCACTCGGCGATGTCGGCGGCCGAGGCGATCGCCCGCTCCGGCGCCCGGCTCGAGATCGTGACACCAGAGCGGATGCTGGCGATCGACGTCGGTGGCATGAACCACGTGCCGTACGCCAGGGCCTTCAACGAGACCAACACCCGGGTCACGCTTAACCAGCGCGTGCGGGCGGTGCGGCCGGAGTCCGGGAGACTGTGCGTCGAGATCGGCAGCGACCACAGCGCCCATCGAGCGGTGCGCCACGTCGACTGGGTCGTCGCCGATCACGGCACGGCGGCCTCGGCCGAGCTGTACTTCGAACTCAAGCCGGCGTCGTCCAACCTCGGCGAGATCGACCACGCCGCACTGCTCGCCGGCCGGCCGCAGGCGCTGGTCACCAACCCCGACGGCGCGTTCCAGCTGTTCCGCATCGGTGACGCCGTCGCCAGCCGCAACATCCACGCCGCCATCTACGACGCCCTCCGCCTGATGAAAGAGCTGTAGGTCCGAGGCTTTCAGGTCGTCGGAGGGTGTGCCGCACCCCGTCCGGGCCGGAAACCCTCGGATGCCGCGAAAGCCTCGGATGGGAGCGGTGACGAACGCCCTGTCAGTCGGCGGTGAGGAGGAGGGCGTCGAGGCGTTCGAGGACGGCGTCGGAGACGCCGAGGGAGCTCACGAAGCCGCGGACTGATCCGTGCGCTCGTTCGAGGTCGGTCAACACGAGCGACATGGCTGCGGGGTCGGCCGTGAAGAACGACTGCGGCGCCGACTCGATGCGGCGGGCCAGCTCCTCGTCGCCGGCGGCGGACTTGGCCAGGAACGCATCCATCGTGACCTGCGTGAGGGCGTAGTCCTCCACCACGTCGTCGTGACCGACTCCGAGGGCGCCGAGGATCAGCGCGGCCAGCAGGCCTGTGCGGTCCTTGCCGGCGGCGCAGTGGAACACCGCCGGAAGGGCAGCGGCGTGGGAGAGCAGTTCGAACGCAGCCGCGAAACGTGGTCCGCCGTCGACGAGCATCTCGTGGTACGTGCGGTGGAGGAACTCCGTCGGCGGCAGGTTCTCCGCCAGCGCAGCCTCGCGGTCCCACGTCTGGTCGATCACCGAGAGGTGGTGGAACGTCACCGGGTAGTGCTCGTGGGGGAACCGCCCACGCTCGTCGATCTCCCGCCCGGTGCGCAGGTCGACGACGGTGCGCAGCCCGATCGGCCGCAGCACCTCCAGGTCTTCGGTGGTCAAGCGCCCCAACCCGTCGGCCCGGAAGATCGTGCGCCAGCGAACCGTACGGCCGTCAGCGGCCTCGTAGCCACCGAGGTCGCGGAAGTTGAAGACGCCCGCCAGCTCGAGGTTGCGACTCGGTGCTGCTGCTGCTGCTGTCACCCCCTTGAACGTAGAGGCGCGACGTTGCGACGCGGCGACCGGTGGGTGAGCGCACCGTGAACCCGCACGGTCGTTCGTCACGGCGGAAACCCGAACTGTTGTCACGGCTACGGTGCGCGGGGTGCCGACCTACCGCGTCACGTACGAGGGTCCGCAGGACCTGGCGATGACGGTGGCCACGGCGCTCGCCGACGCCGACGGGGTCGACCTGACGTCGTCCGGCCGACCGCTCCGGGCCGACGGGCGGGTCACGCTCGAGCTTGTCGTCGAGGGCGCAGCCGATGACATCCTCGACGCCGTCGGCGTGCTCCGCGGCACCCTCCCCGACGAGGCTCGCCTCCAACTGGACGCCGCCGGTCGCTGACGAAGACCATCAGCGATCGTCCGGGAGGGCCCAGCGGTGCGGCGCGATCAACCGGCCGATCGACGCCGGTCCCCACGAGCCCGGTAGGTACGTCTCGATCTGCGGTGGCTCGTCGAGCAGCGGCGCGGCGACCTCCCACAGCCGCTCGATGCCGTCGGCCCGGGTGAACAGCGATTGATCACCGGTCATGGCCTCGAGCAGCAGATGCTCGTACCCCTCCAGGCCGTGCTGCCCCGCGAACGACGTGCCGTACTGGAAGGTCATCTCGGCCGCACCGACGCGCATGGTCGGCCCGGGAACCTTGGCCAGGAACCGGACCGAGATGAACCCGGGGTCGTCGAAGTCGATCATCACCTGGTTGCTCGGTGCGCGTCCGGCTTCGTTCGCCGCACCGCGAAACATGGTGACGGGCGGCCGCCTGAACCCCAGCGTGACGGTCTGGCGCCGCGCCGCCAGCGACTTGCCGGTGCGCAGGTAGAACGGCACGCCCTCCCATCGCCAGTTGTCGACGGCGACGCGCAGCGCGACAAAGGTCTCGGTCTGCGACGCCGGATCGACACCGTGCTCGCCGCGATAGCCGTCGTACTGCCCGCGCACGACGTGGGCCACGTCGATCGGCCGCAGGGACTGGAAGACCTTGACCTTCTCGTCGCGCAGCGGCCCGGCGGCGAGCGACGTCGGCGGCTCCATCGCCACGAACCCGAGGACCTGGAAGACGTGGGTCACGACCATGTCGCGCAACGTGCCCGTGGCTTCGAAGAACTCGGCCCGCCCCTCGATCCCGATCGCCTCCGGCACGTCGATCTGGACGGAGGTGATGTGGTCGCGGTTCCAGATCGGCTCGAACAGGCCGTTGGCGAAGCGCAGGGCCAGGATGTTGTCGACCGACTCCTTGCCGAGGAAGTGGTCGATGCGGAAGATGCGCGATTCGTCGAAGACAGCGTGGAACGCGGCGTTGAGCACCCGAGCCGACGCCAGATCGGTGCCGAACGGCTTCTCGGCGATCACCCGACCGTTCGTCGCCAGCCCGGAGGCGCCGAGCAGCTCGACCACCGACGTCGTCGCGCTCGGCGGCACGGCCAGGTGGAACAGACGACGGGGGGTTCCACCGATCGCCGATTCGGCGGCCGCCACGGCGGCCACCAGCGGGCCCGGTTCGTTCGGGTCGGCGGCGCCGAAGCTCAGCGTCTGGGCGAACGCCTCCCACGCCGGGCCTGTCGCGCGGCCCGCCCGAACGCGGCGACAGCATCGCGGGCGTGCTGGCGGAACTGTTCGTCGGTCAGCGCGAACCGGGCCGGCGCCGACCCGACGATGCGGTAGTGGCGCGGGAGCAGCCCCGCAGTCGCGAGGTGGAACAGCCCCGGCAGCAGCTTGCGCTTGGCCAGGTCGCCCGTTGCCCCGAACATCACGATGACGTGAGGTTCTCGCACGTGAGGCTCGGCGACGTGTCCCACCGCCGTCATCGAGACCGACAGACTGGGCGGATGCCGGATGTTCGGGGACGTTGAGCGTCGTGGACCAGGAGAGCGAGAAGCGGGCGGCGGCGCGGGCGGCGGCCGAACTGGTCGAGGACGGCATGGTCGTCGGGCTCGGTACGGGCACGACGGTTGACCACCTCTTGCCGGCCCTGGCGAGGCTCAACCTTTCGATCCGCTGTGTCGCCTCGTCGCCGCGCACCGAGGAGGCGGCGCGCGATCTCGGCCTCGATGTCGTCGAGTTCGGCAGCATCGAGCACCTCGACCTGACCATCGACGGTGCGGACCAGGTGGCGCCGGACGGCTGGCTGGTGAAGGGCGGTGGCGCGGCCCACACCAGGGAGAAGGTCGTGGCCGCCGCAGCAAGCCGCTTCGTGGTCATCGCGGATTCGACCAAGGTCGTCGATGCCCTGCGTCCGCCGATCCCGCTGGAGCTGCTCGAGTTCGGGCTCGCCGCCACCCTCGTCCACGTCTCGCCGGCGCAGCTGCGCGACGTGTCGCGCACCCCCGACGGTGGGCGCATCGCCGACTACACGGGCGAGGTCGACGAGCCGGCCGCGCTGGCGGCGAGGCTGTCGGCGACCCCCGGCGTCGTCGAGCACGGGCTGTTCCCCCCGACACTGCTGTCGGTCGTGCTGATCGGGCGCGGCACCACCGTGGAGCGGCGCGACCTCCCCTGAGGGCAGGGGCCCCACCCGTCAACGCTGCTTGTCGGCGGAGCCGTCGAACTTCAACGTGCGGTACTGGCGGATCAGCGCGTTGGTCGACGAGTCGTGGCTCAGCTCCGGCTCCGTCGCACTCTCCAGCTCGGGGATGATCTGCACGGCGAGCACCTTGCCCAGCTCAACGCCCCACTGGTCGAAGGAGTCGATGTCCCAGATCGCGCCCTGCGTGAACACGCTGTGCTCGTACAGCGCGACGAGCGTGCCGAGCAGCCGCGGCGTGAGGACCTCGGCGAGGATGACGTTGGTCGGGCGGTTTCCCTCCATCACCCGGTGGGGCACGACGTCCGGTGCCGTCCCGTCCGCCCGCACCTCCGCCGCGGTCTTGCCGAACGCCAGTGCCTGGGCCTGGGCGAAGACGTTGGAGGAGAGGATGTCGTGGTGCTCGCCCAGGGGGTTGAGCGTCTTGGCGAACCCGATCAGGTCGACGGGGATCAGCCGGGTGCCCTGGTGGATCAGCTGGTAGAAGCTGTGCTGGCCGTTGGTGCCCGGCTCGCCCCAGTACACCGGGCCCGTGTCGTAGTCGACCCGCTCGCCGCCAAGTGTCACGTGCTTGCCGTTGGACTCCATCGTCAACTGCTGGAGATACGCCGGGAACCGCTTGAGGTACTGGTCGTAGGGCATCACACCGATCGTCTGGGCACCGAAGAAGTTGACGTACCACACCGCCAGCAGCCCCATCAGCACGGGCAGGTTGCGCTCCAGAGGGGTCCTCCGGAAGTGCTCGTCCATAGCGTGGAAGCCATCCAGCAGCTCGCCGAACTGCTCCGGACCGATCGCGATCATCGTCGAAAGACCGATCGCCGAGTCCATCGAATACCGTCCGCCGACCCAGTCCCAGAAGCCGAACATGTTGGCTGTATCGATCCCGAAGGCGGCCACCTGCTCAGCGTTCGTGGAGACCGCCACGAAGTGCTTCGCCACTGCCTCGTCGGCGCCGAGCTGGCCGACCACCCAGTCCTTCGCCGAGTGGGCGTTGGTCAGCGTCTCCAGGGTGCCGAACGTCTTGGAGGAGATGATGAACAGCGTCTCCTCCGCGGCGAGGCCGCGGATCGCCTCGACGAAGTCCGTCGAGTCGACGTTGGAGACGAACCGGAACGCGAGGTCCGGGTGGCTGTAGTGGCGCAGCGCCTCGTGGGCCATGACCGGACCGAGGTCGGAGCCACCGATGCCGACGTTGATCACGTTGCGGATGGGCCGGCCCGTATGGCCCTTCCAGTCACCCGACCGCACGCGATCGGCGAGCGTCGCCATGCGGTCGAGGACGGCGTGCACCTCTGCCACGACGTCCACGCCGTCCACGACCAGCGACGTGCCCTTCGGCATGCGCAACGCAACGTGCAGCACCGAGCGGCCCTCCGACACGTTGATCTTGTCGCCGCGGAACATCATGTCCCTGCGCTCTTCGACGCCGCACTCCCTGGCCAGGTCGCAGAGCAGGCGCATCGTCTCGTCCGTCACACGGTTCTTCGAGTAGTCGAGGTACAGCCCGGCGGCCTGCGCCATGAGACGCTCGCCGCGCCCCGAATCCTCGGCGAACAGTTCGCGCAACTGCCGGCCGGCGATCACGTCGTGATGGCGCGCCAATGCCTGCCACGCCGCGCCCGCAGTGCGGCTCGTCGCCATCGTGTCTGCTCCCTGCTCTCGTTCGGCGTTCACGTGACTGCCGCGCGCTGCGCCGCACCGAACCCTCGGCGGAGGTTAACCATCGTCGCTGACCGAGCCATCGGCCGCCTCAGGCCGTCGGCGATGGACGTGTGTCGCGCCGTCCCGGCCGACGAGTGCGGCATCACGTCACGCATGCCCTCGTCCCGACGCGACGCCAGCGAATATTGTCGTCGGCATGTCCACGCCGGCGCCGGACGGCCCGTCCGTCGTGGTGGTCGGAGCCGGATCGACCGTCCACGGGTCGCTCGCCGCCACACGATCCACGGCGCACTTCGGCGTCGTCGTCTTCCTGGCGTCGGACGTCATGCTGTTCGCCTCCTTCTTCGCCGCCTACTTCCTGCTGCGCACGAGCAACCAGCCGTGGCCGCCGGAGGGCGTCGAGCTCGACACGACGCGGGCCGCCCTCTTCACCGTCGTCCTCTTCGCCTCGTCGTTCACACTGGTCGCCTCCGATCGAGCTGCCGTGCGACCGGGCGGCGGGTCGGCGCAGCAGCGCTGGCTGCTGTTCACCATCGCCCTCGGCGCGGCGTTCCTCGCCAACCAGTTGGCGGAGTACGCCACATTGGACTTCACCGCCGACGATCACCCGTACGGGTCGTGCTACTGGCTCCTGACGGGGCTCCACTCGGCGCACGTGACGGCCGGACTGGTGGCGATGGCGTTGCTGTTCGTGCGGTCCATACGCAGCCGCTCGCCCGCCGCCATCGCCTCGTGGACGGGCGGGGTGTCGCTGTTCTGGCACCTCGTCGACGTCATCTGGCTGTTCCTCTTCGCGACCGTCTGGATCATCCGGTGAGGCGGGGGTGCCTGCTGCTCCCGGTCGGTGCCGCGGCGCTGACGGGCCTGGCGTCGTACACGGTGTCGTACACGGCGGCTGCGCACGAGCCGCAGATCCAGGTTGCCGCGCCGGCGGCCGACCTCGGCCGAACGCTCTATCGCACGCATTGCACGAGCTGCCACGGCGTCGACGGCCAAGGCGTCCAGGATCGCGGCCCGACCCTGGCGACGGAGGGCGAGGCGGCGGTCGACTTCGTGTTGCGCACGGGCCGCATGCCGATGGCCGATCCGGACATGCAGGCCAACCGGGGACCGGTGCAGTTCAGCGAGGAGGAGATCGTCGCCCTCGTCGGATACGCCGGCGCCTTCGGCGACGGCCCTGGGATCCCAACCGTCGATGCGGCCAACGGCGACGTCGCACGGGGTGGCGAGACGTACCGCTTGAACTGCGCGGCGTGCCACGTCGCGTCACTCGCCGGGGCGCCGATCGGCGGCGGGCGGGCGGCGCCGTCGCTGATGGAGTCGACGGCGACCGAGATCGGTGAGGCCACGCTGATCGGACCGGGCGCGATGCCGGTGTTCGGTGGGCTCACCGACCAAGATCGTGACGACGTCGCGGCGTACATCGGCCAGCTCCAGGAGCGCAACCGGGGGGACGTCCTGCGCGACTTCGGCGGGGTCGGCCCCGTCGGGGAGGGCCTCGCGGCGTGGCTGTTGGCGCTGGTGCCGCTGGTCGCCCTCACCCGCTGGATCGGCTCCCCGCACCAGGGCCGCGATGAGGGCGCCAACCCGACCATCGACGAGCACGGGGACGTCGTCACGTGACGGAGGTCCGCGAGCAGTGGACGCCGCAGGAGTTCCGGTCCGTCCGGCCGGTCAACCAGCGGGCCTATCGGGCCGCGGTCGCGGCCTTCCTCATCGCCGTCGCCGGCGGCGTCACGGCAGCGTTCGCGTACGCCACGGATCGCACCGAGGTGCTCCTCGGCCTGGGGCTCGCCGCGGCGCTCGGCGGCATCGGGTTCGGGCTCGTGTCGTGGGCCAAGTTCCTCGACCTCGACGAGCACGCCGTGCAGCAGCGCGAGCCGCTGACGATGACGCCGGAGGACGTCCGCGGACTGGAGGAGGAGCTGGAGCTGACCCGCGAGACCGTCGGGCGCAGGAAGCTGCTCGTCGTCCTGCTCGGCGCGTCGTTCCTCAGCATGCTCGTCGGTTTCGTCGGGCCGATCGGCTCGCTCGGCCCGAAGCCGGGCAACGAGCGCAGGCGCACGTCGTGGCAGGCGGGCTCCCGTCTTGTCACCGCCGAAGGGGCGCCGGTCAAGAGCGCGTCCGGTCGCTTCGATCAGCTGAGCACGGTGTTCCCGGAGGGCGCCATCGGTGTCGACGATTCACAGGTCGTGCTGTTGCGCCTGCCACCCGACCTGCTCACCGAGCGGACGGTGCGCGCTGGTGCCGTCGACGGCTGGGTCGCGTACTCCAAGATCTGCACCCACGCCGGGTGCTCGGTCGGTTTGCTCGGCGTCGACAACCGCGCACCGAACACCCTCCGCCAGCTCGTCTGCCCGTGCCACCAGTCGGTGTTCGATCCTCTCGACGGCGCAGCACCCGTCGGCGGACCGGCGCCGCGCCCGCTCCCGCAGCTTCCCCTCGAGATCGACGGGGAAGGGTTCCTCGTCGCCCGCTCGGACTTCCCGGGCGTCGTCGGCCCCCTGGCGTGGAACGAAGCCGGTGACTTCTAGTCGCGCGCCGACGTCGATCGAGCGGTCGAGCCGCCGCGCCCACGGAGCCGTGCCCGAACAGCGTGAGAGGTTGGCACGGTGACGTCTGAGCCGGTTGCGCCGGAGGCCGAGCGCAGACTTCGACGGGGGCTGGTCGAGCGCTACGTCGACTCGATCGCCGGGCGGGTCGGGGCCGGCTCGGGCCTGTACAAGGCGCTGCGCAAGGTGTTCCCCCACCACTTCTCGTTCCTGTGGGGTGAGATCGCCCTCTACTGCTTCGTCGTCCTGGTCGTCACCGGCACCTACCTGACGCTGTTCTTCGAGGGCACCCAGCAGACGGTGATCTACGACGGGTCCTACGAGCCGCTGCGAGGACTCGAGGTCTCCGGCGCCTACGAGTCCGTGCTGCGCATCTCGTTCGACGTGAAGGGCGGGTTGCTGATCCGCCAGATGCACCATTGGGCGGCGCTGATCTTCATCGGCGCGATCGCCCTCCACCTGGCTCGCATCTTCTTCACCGGCGCCTTCCGGCGACCCCGCGAGATCAACTGGGTGGTCGGCGTGCTGCTGTTGATCTTGGCGCTGGCGGCGGGCTTCACGGGCTACTCGCTGCCGGACGATCTGCTGTCTGGCACGGGCCTGCGCATCACCCAGGCGATCATCCTGGCCATCCCCCTGATCGGCGAGCGCACGGCCTATCTGGTGTTCGGCGGCGACTGGCCGGGCACCGACATCATCGGGCGGCTGTACCCGGTGCACATCCTGCTCATCCCGGCTGCGATCATCGCCCTGCTCGGCGTCCACCTCGGCCTCGTGTGGCGCCAGAAGCACACACAGTTCGCCCACCGCGGCGCCACCGAGCACAACGTCGTCGGCGAACGCATCTGGCCGACGTTCGCCATGAAGTCCGTTGGGTTGCTCTTCCTGGTGGCCGGCGTGGTGGCGGCGATGGGCGCGCTGTTCGAGGTCAACGCCGTGTGGTTGTTCGGGCCCTACGACGTCGGTGCCGCGACGTCCTACTCGCAGCCGGACTGGTACATCGGGTTCCTCGAGGGGTCCCTGCGGCTGTTCCCGCCATGGGAGACCCGCGCCTTCGGCCACATGATCAACAACGTCGTCTACTCGGGGGTGGTCATCCCCGGTCTGATCTTCACCGGCTTGCTGCTCGTGCCGTGGATCGATCGGCGCCTGACGCGAGACAGGTCCGATCGTGAGCACCACCTGCTCGAGCGGCCGCGCGACAACCCGCATCGCACCGCCGCCGGTGTGGCCGCGATCACGTTCGTCAGCGTGCTGTTCCTCGGCGGATCGCAGGACGTCATCGCCGGCACCCTGCAGGCGTCGATCGGGAACGTCACGACGGTCCTGCAGACCTCCGCCATCGTCGGCCCACCCATCGCCTACTTCGTGGCCTACCACCTCTGCGTCGCGCTCGGCCGCCGGCAGGGTCCGGAACGCACCGAGCGAGCCGGCGTGGTGGTGCGCGACGCAGGTGGCGGGTACCACGGCGTCGGAGAGGTGGCGCTCGACAGCGACGGCGACCGCACCGACGTCGCGACGACCGAGCCCACCGAGCCGGCCGCTCGCAAGATCCCGGCACGGCGCGGATGAACCCGATGCTGCCGCCGCCGCTCACCGAGCAGGCCGAGGACATCGACCGCGTGTGGAACATCTTCCTCATCGGCGCCGTTGGGGTGTTCGTCCTCGTCGCCGTGCTCGTCGCCATCATCGTGGTGCGCTTCCGGCAGCGCGACGACCGCCTCCCGCGCCAGGTGCGCCTCAACCTGCCATTTGAGATCAGCTACACCGTCGTCCCGCTGCTCGTGGTGATCGGACTGTTCGCCATCACGTTCGTGTCCGTGCGAGCGGTCGAGGCGCAGGCCGACGACGACGAGGTCGACGTCGTGGTCGACGTCATCGGCTTCCGTTGGCAGTGGCGCTTCGAGTACCCGGAGTCGGGCGTCGTGGTGAGCGGATCGGAACAGGACATCCCCGAGCTCGTGCTGCCGGCCTCGTCGACCGTCCGCTTCGAGGTCTCGTCGGTCGACGTGGTGCACTCGTTCTGGATCCCCGGCTTCCGGTACAAGCGCGACATGTTCCCCGACGTCGTGTCGACCGTCGACGTGGACATGACCGCCACCACGGGCGCCTGGTCGGCCGGCGGCGTGTGCGCCGAGTTCTGCGGGCTCGACCACCACAAGATGTACTTCGACCTGCGCGTCGTGACGCCCGACGAGTTCACCCGCTGGCTCGCCGAGCAAGGCGGCGACTCGCCATGAGTACGGTCTCGCGCCGCCAGACCGAGCCGCGCCCGAACAACCTCTTCGAGGTCGACGACTTCATCGGCAGCCCCGACGAGGGCGAGCACCGCAAGGGGCTCCCGCGCACGCTCGTCGGTTGGCTGACGACGACGGATCACAAGGCGATCGGCGTCGCCTACGCCGTCACGGCATTGGCGTTCCTCGCCATCGGCGGCGGGCTGGCCGGGATCATCCGCGCCGAGCTGGCCACACCGGGGCTGCAGCTCGTCGACGAGGGCTTCTACAACCAGGTGTTCACGATCCACGGCAGCGTGATGGTGTTCCTGTTCGCGGTGCCGTTCGGGTTCGCCCTCGCCAACTACCTCGTGCCGCTGCAGATCGGCGCGCCGGACATGGCCTTCCCCCGGCTCAACGCGCTGTCCTACTGGCTGTACCTGTTCGGCGGCCTGATCATGCTGGCCGGCTTCGCCACCGACGGTGGCGCGGCGGCATTCGGCTGGACGGGGTACGTGCCGCTGTCCGGCCCGATCGGCTCGCCCGGCCTCGGCGCCGACCTGTGGATCGTGGCGATCATCCTCACCGGCACGTCCGGCACGCTCAGCGCCGTCAACATCATCACCACCATCACGATGATGCGGGCGCCAGGGATGACGATGTTCCGGCTGCCGATCATGTGCTGGAACGTGTTCCTGACGAGCTTCATGGTGCTCGTCGCGTTCCCGGTGCTGTCGGGGGCGCTCGTGATGCTGCTCACCGACCGGCTCTTCGGCACCCACTTCTTCGAGGCCGCGAGCGGCGGTTCCTCGATCCTCTACCAGCACCTCTTCTGGTTCTTCGGCCACCCGGAGGTGTACATCGTCGCGCTGCCGTTCTTCGGGGTGGTCACGGAGATCTTTCCGGTCTTCGCCCGCCGCCCGCTGTTCGGCTACAAGGGCTTCGTGTTGGCGACGATCGCGATCGCCACGCTCTCGACGTCCGTGTGGGCCCACCACATGTTCACCACGGGTGCTGTCGTGCTGACGTTCTTCGCCGCCACGTCGTTCCTCATCGCCGTGCCCACCGGGGTCAAGGTGTTCAACTGGATCGGCACGATGTGGAACGGTTCGATCAGCTGGGAAGCGCCCATGCTGTTCTCGGTCGGGTTCCTCGTGACGTTCGTCGCCGGCGGCGTGACCGGCGTGATGCTGGCGTCGCCGACGCTCAACTTCCACCTCAACGACTCCTACTTCATCGTCGCCCACTTCCACTACGTGATGGGTGGCACGGTGATCTTCTCACTGTTCGCGGCGATCTACTTCTGGTGGCCGAAGGTCACGGGACGGATGCTGGACAACCGGCTCGGGAAGTGGCACTTCTGGTTGCTCACGATCGGGTTCAACCTGACGTTCTTCGTCATGCACTTCCTCGGCCGCGACGGCATGCGGCGGCGGGTCGCGGACTACACGGAGGCCGATCAGTTCGAGGCCTTGAACGTGGTCGCCTCCGTCGGCTACGTCATCCTCGTCGCGTCCATGGTGCCGTTCCTGTGGGCGGTGGTCACCTCGTTCCGCCGACCGATGACGGCGGGTGCCGATCCGTGGCACGCCAACTCGCTGGAGTGGGCCACGACGTCACCGCCGCCGCCGCACAACTTCGCGTGGATGCCGCCGATCCGGTCAGAGCGCCCGGTGTTCGACCTGCGTTGGATCAACCACGACGACGTCAGCGCGCTCGCCACCAACGACGCGTGGCGGTCGCGGGCGGAGCACGACACGCGCTGGGTGCCGATCCACCAGTACGGGTCCGATCACACCGACGCACCGATGGCCGAATCCCGGCCGGTCGAGAGCCCACCGCCGGCCGACGACGGAGATCCCGCACGATGAGGGTCGAGACGATCATGTGGGCCGGGTTGGTCGTGTACTACGCCGTCCTCGGCGCGATCTACTGGCTCGTCGACGGCGACGCCGCCGGTGCCTCGCTGTTGCTCATGGCGACGGGGCTCGGCGGGCTGATGGCCGGATGGCTGTGGGATTGGCGTCGCCACCATGCCGAACCGGCGGCGGCCGACCGTGTCGATGCCGATGCCGATGCCGAGACCGGCGTCGTCGGCATCTTCCCGAGTGCCAGCGTCCGTCCGCTCGCGCTCGGCGTCGGCATCACGGCCATCGCGCTCGGCGTGGTGATCGGGTCGTGGATGCTGCTCGCCGGCGTGGCGATCACGCTGTCGCAGATCGCGCTGCTGACTCGGGATGCGGATCGCTGATGGTGGCGCACGCCGGGTTCGACCACCTGTTGATCGGTGCGGCTGCAGCCGTCATCGTTGCGGTGTACGGGTTGGCGTGGGCGCGCCAGCCCGGGCCGGTGCCCTGGCGCCTCGCCTGCTGGGTGGGAGGAGTCGTCGTCGTGCTCGTGGCGTCGCTGCCGCAGGTGGAGGCCCTTGCCGAGGAGAGCTTCACCGGGCACATGGTCCAGCACCTGCTCGTGATCATCGTGGCCGCGCCGCTGTTGGTGCTGGCGCGACCCGTGCGCACGCTGGGCCTCGCCGGATGGCTGCCGACGGCCGGTCGGATGGGACCTGCGGGCAGGCGAGCGGCCGGCGGGTGGCGGACCTGGGCGCCGACCGTCGGTCCGCTGTTCTTCGTCGCCGTGCTGTACGTGACGCACCTGACATCGATCTACGACCGGGCGCTCGACGATCGCCTCGTCCACGAGCTGGAGCACGCCGCGTACCTGCTCGGGGCCGTGTTGACCTGGAGCGCGGTGCTCGGCGCGGGGCGGGCGAGCGCCGTCGCCCGGGTGGGCGCCGTGTTCGGCGTCGCTGCCGGCGGTGGGTTGCTCGGGATGGTGTTGCTCTCGGCGCCGACCCCGCTGATCCCGACGTACGAGGCGCAACTCGGCGCCGTCCGGGCGTTGTCGGACCAGCGGTCGGCGGCGGCGCTGATGTGGGTCGGTGGGATGCTGACCACGGTGCCGCTGCTGCTCATCGCCGTGTGGCGGTGGGCTTCGACCGAGGACCGCGTGGCACGGCGGGCCGAGGCGCTGCGTCCGTTGCCTCCGCTGCGCCGGGCGCCAGCGTGGACGACCGACCCGGCCTCCGACCCCGACGCAACCCCAGACCCGGCGTTGCACGGGTGAGCGAGCGAGTCTTCGAGCGAGCGAATGAGCGTTGCGGTCTTCTCGCTCATGCCAACGCTGCGGGTGTGCGCGGCCTCGGCGTCACTACTCATGGTGGGTGCGCACATGAGCGAAAGCTCTCCTGCCGGTCGGGGCCGAGCCGTTCGACGTCGACACTGCGGCGACCATCGAGCCGTTTGTCGCCATCCGCGGTCGTGCCGGATGAACCCTGCGGCAGCGACACGCTGAACTGTCCCGGGTGGACGAACCCCCCGACGAACTGGCCGAAGTGCGAGGCGTGGTGCAGCACCGCGCCGTGGTGGCGCTGCGGATCGGTCGCCACCAGCGCGGCGGGCCGCAAGACGCGGAAGGCTACGGCCACGAGGAGGAGCAGTGCGCCGGACACCGCCACCGAGATCCAAACGGACGACAGCTCCGTGATCATCGCCAGCGTCAGGCCGCCGATCGGCGTGACCAGGCTGACGGTCGCGCCGTAGAGGGCGAGGACGTGACCCTCCATCTCCGGCTTCGAGTTCAGGACCCCTACCGGACCCACCGCATCCCAGGTTGAGGTGTGCGATGGGCGCGCCGGCAGCTCGATCGCTCACCGCGTCGGGTGGCGCGCCTCCGGCGGGTCGTCCCCGCAGCAGACCTGCTCCAGTCGCGCCAGCCCAGTCTCGAGCGCGTTCCCGAGGCGACGGCGCTGACCGGTGGCGAGCAGGTCGACGACGAGGCCGGTGAACATCGCCTTGGTCAGCGACGCCTCGACCTGCGCCGTCGACTTGTCCATGCCGTGGGCAAGGAGGTGCTCCTCCAGGTCGGCCCGCCAGGTGCTGATCTGCTCGGACCGCACGGCGCCGGGCAAGCCGCTGGCGGTGGCGTCGAGCGCCGCCGCCTCGAGCCCGAGCCGGACCAGCGCCAGGTTCGCCGGTGAGGCGTTGATCCATCGCCACCACTTGCGCAGCAGGTCGGCGGTCGACAGGTCGGGATCGGCCGCCAGCCATCGTTGGCGCACCGCCAACTGCAGCTGTGTGGCCCGGTCGAGGGCAGCCACGACCAGCTCCTCCTTCGACCCGAAGTGGTGGACGAGCGCGTTGACGCCGACGTGCATGGCGGCAGCCATCGGGCGGAGCGACACGTTCGCCAAGCCGTGCGCGGCGAGATGGGCGACGACGCCGTCCAGCAACTGCTGGCGCCGCTCGGTGTCCGGCGGGCGCCCCATCCGCTAGCGCCCCATCGCGCCCACGGACGCGATGAGCGATGAGTGGTCATGCAACGCACATCGCTCATCACACCGTTGCGGCCCGAAGTGCGATGAGCGATGAGTGGTCATGCGACGCACATCGCTCATCGCGGTCGGTTCCACGGCCGTCGTCACGTGCGCATCCGGGTGCCCGCCGGGTCGAGGACGGGCTCGGTGAGCAGCCGGGCGGGCCGGCGATGCCCGATGATCTCGACCTCCAGCTCGACGCCGTCGCGGGAAAGTTCGGAAGGGATGTAAGCGAGCGCCAGTGAGCGGCCACTGCAGTGAGCGAAGGCACCGGAGGTGACCCACCCGACGACGTGGTCACCGTCTGGGCGGCAGTGCCAGATCGGCTCGTCGCCGATGACGTCCGCCGGCTCGTCGGGGTCGGGCTCGACCTCGAGGTAGACGAGCGTCCGTTCCGGCCCGCGCTCCATCTCGGACTCCACGGCCGCCCGCCCGATGAACTCGTGGTCGAACTTGAGGTAGCGGTCCATGCCGGCCTCGAGCGGCGTGTAGATCGGCCGGTATTCGCGGAACCACGTGCCGAACATCTTCTCCATCCGCATCGACATCAGGGCGCGGAAGCCGAACAGGGCGATGCCGTAGGGCTGGCCGGCCTCCCACAGCAGATCGAACAGCACCCGCTGGTGCTCTGGCGCAACCCAGATCTCGTAGCCGAGGTCGCCGGTGTAGGTCATCCGACCGACCCACGCCGGAACCATGCCGATGGCGATGCGGCGGAACGACATGAACGGGAAGTCGGCCGTTGCCAAGGAAGTCGCAGTGACGGACTGGAACACGTCACGGGCGTGCGGCCCGGCGACCGACAAGCCGACCAGCGACAGGGCGAGCACCTCGAACTCGATCGGCGATCCGGGCAGCAGGTGGGCGAGGAACCAGCGCGAGTGGTGGACCTCGGCGGCCTGCGACCCGAAGAGGAAGAAGTCGTCATCGCCGACGCGAGCGACCGAGAACTCGCCGACGATTCGCCCCTCGGGGTTGAGCATCGCCGTCAGCGCGATGCGCCCGACCTTCGGCAGCCGGTTGGTGAACAGCCCCTGCAGCCACTGGGCCGCGCCGTCGCCGGTGACCCGGTACTTGGCGAAGTTCGAGCACTCGGTCAGCCCGACCCGCTCGCGCACGGCCCGGCACTCCTCGGCCACGACCGGGAAGGCGTTGGACCGGCGGAACGTCACCTCCTCGGTCGGCTGGAGGCCGGGGCGCTGGAACCACAGCGGGTGCTCGAGGCCAAAGCCAGCGCCCCACACGGCGTTGTGCTCGGTGAGGCGGTCGTGGATCGGCGTCGTGTGCAGCGGGCGGGCCGCCGGCAGCTCCTCGTTGGGGAACGTGATGCGGAAGCGCCGGCTGTAGTTCTCCCGCACCTTGGCGTTGGTGTAGGCGAGGTTGGCCCAGTCGCCGAAGCGAGCCACGTCCATGCCCCAGATGTCGAGCTGCGGGTCGCCGGTCGTCATCCAGTTGGCGAGGGCCAGCCCGACGCCGCCGCCCTGCGACAGCCCAGCCATCACCGCGCACGCCACCCAGCAGTTGCGGATGCCACGGATCGGTCCGACCAGCGGGTTGCCGTCGGGCGCGAACGTGAACGGGCCGTTGACGATCGTCCTGATACCGGCCGTGGCCATCGCCGGGTAGTGCTTGAAGGCGATTTCGAGCGATGGCGCGATGCGGTCGAGGTCCGGCGGCAGCAGCTCCTGGTCGAACGACCACGGCGCAGTGTGCGGCTGCCACGGCACGCACGCCTGCTCGTACGTGCCGAGCAACATGCCGTTGCCCTCCTGGCGGATGTAGATCTCGCCGGCGAAGTCGAGCGCCATCGGCATCTCGCCACCGGCCGCGGCGTTGATCTCGGCGAGCTCTGGCAGCTCGTCGGTCAACAGGTACATGTGCTCCATGCCGAGCACGGGCAGCTCGAGGCCGATCATCCGACCGACCTCGCGGGCCCACAACCCGCCGGCGTTGACGATGTGCTCGGCGTGGATCTCGCCCTTGTCGGTGATCACGTCCCACGTGCCGTCGGGCCGCTGGCGGAGGTCGTGGACCCACGTGTGGCGGTACACCTCCGCACCGGCCTGTCGCGCGCACGTGGCGTAGGCCGTCGTCACGGCGGAAGGGTCGAGATGTCCTTCCACCGGGTCGTACAGCGCGCCGACGAAGTACTGCTCCTCGAGCAGCGGGAACAGCGCCTTCGCCTCGGCGGCCGAGATGATGTCCAGCTCCATGCCGAGGTAGCGACCGCGGGCTTGGGCCATGCGCAGCCAGTCGAGGCGCTCGCGGTCGTCGGCCAGCATCAAGCCGCCGGGAAGGTGGATCGAGCAGTCCTGGCCGGAGCGGGCCTCGATCGTGCGGTACAGCTCGATCGTGTATTGCTGCAGCTTGGCCACGTTGGGGTCGCCGTTGAGCGTGTGCATCCCGCCGGCCGAGTGCCAGGTCGAGCCGGCGGACAGCTCCTTGCGCTCGACCAGCACGACGTCGGTCCAGCCGGCCTCCGTGAGGTGGAACAGCACCGAGGCGCCGACGACGCCACCACCGATGACCACGACCTGGGTTTCGCTCTTCATCTCAACTCCCCTCCATCAGGTACTTGACGCTTCGGCCCCCGAGCGCAGCACACGTGTCGCTCAGGCCGGCTGTACCCGGTCCAGCGAGCGAAGCGAGCCACTCACTCAGCTCAGTAATCCGTGGGGACGCCGCCGTCGGCGACGCGCCGGGCGACGAAGGCGTCCAACTCCTCGCGCACGGCGGCGTCCATCGCCGGCGTCTCGTACGCGGCGAGGAACTGCTCGGCCAGCGCGGCCGCCTTGCCCGCAGCCTCCGGCTTGCCGGCCTCCTCCCACGACTCGTAGTTGCGCCAGTCGGAGACCATCGGGCGGTGGAAGGCGGTGCGGAAACGTTCCTGGGTGTGGCCGACGCCGAAGAAGTGGCCGCCCGGTCCGACCTCGCGGATGGCGTCGACGGCGAGCGTGTCCTCGTCGACGACGATCGGGTCGAGCAGCGCGGCGACCATGCCGAGCAGGTCGGCATCGATGACGAACTTGGCCGGCGAGGCGTGCAGCCCGCCCTCCATCCATCCGGCGCCGTGCATCAGGAAGTTGACACCGCCCATCACCGCCCCCCACAGCGAGAACACGCTCTCGTAGGCGGCCTGGGCGTCGAGGGCGTTGGCCGCCGAGACGTTCGACGAGCGGTACGGGACGCCGTAGCGGCGGGCGAGTTGGCCGCCGAGCATGGCGGTGCGCACGTACTCCGGCGTGCCGAAGGCGGGGGCGCCCGACTGCATGTCGACGTTCGACGTGAACCCGCCGTAGATCACCGGCGCGCCCGGGCGAACGATCTGGGTGAACACCATGCCGGCGAGGGCCTCGGCGTTCTGCTGTGCGACGGCGCCGGCCAACGTGATGGGGGCCATCGCGCCGGCCAGCGTGAAAGGGGTCATCACGACGACCTGGTTGCGCGACGAGAGCTCGATGATCCCCTGCAGCATGGGCAGATCGAGGCGCAGCGGTGACGACGAGTTGACGACGGTGAACAGGGACGGCTCGCGCTCGAGCGTGTCCTCGTCGATCTGTCGGGCGATCTTGACGAGGTCGATGAGATCCCGGTTGCGTTGGCGACCGAGGCTGTAGGTGTGCGGGACCTTGTCGGTGAACGTCAGCACGTCCAAGCCGGCCTCGAGGTGGCGTACCGACCAGTGCAGGTCGATCGGCTCGACGGGATAGCCGCCGATGAAGTGGACGATCTCGAACACCTGGCACAGCTTGAGCAGGTCGCGGAAGCCGGCCCGGGTGCCCGGCCGGCGGACGCCGTCGGCACCGACCAGGTTGGGCGGGCTGCCGACGGAGCCGAAGGCGAGGCGATCGCCGCCGATCTGCAAGGTGCGCTCCGGGTTGCGCGAGTGGAGGAAGAACTCGCTGGGGCACGTGGTGATCCGTTCGAGGACCATCGCCGGGTCGAAGCGCACCCGCTCGCCGTCGACGTCGGCGCCGGCGGCGGCGAGGAGGCCGCGTGACTCGGGATCGAGGAAGTTCATCCCGATCTCGGAGAGGATGTGCAGCGAGGCGTCGTGGATGGCCTCCAGCTCGTCGGCCGACACGACCTCGGTCGGGCGATAGCGCATGCGGGGTTGGCTGAACGGCCGCTGGCCGGGCAGGCGAGGCCCGTCGCCCCCACCTCGCCGCCCCCGCCGCCGCCCGACCTCCGGCTCGGTCACTCGGTTGTCCCTCCTCGCCCTGAGTTTCCAGTACGACTGTTCCGCAACGTATCGCGGATTCCGCTGATGGCCCCGAGAGTTGGTGGGGCGTGCCGGGGTACCTCTAACCCGCGGGGACGCCGTCGTTCCGCGCGACGCTCCGAGGGTGCATCATGGTGCGTTAGCATCATGGTGTGCGCACGACCCTCGACCTTGACGACGACGTGCTCGAAGCGGCACGAGAGCTGGCCCGCGGTCAGCGTCGCTCGATCGGCCACGTCATCTCGTCGCTGGCTCGGGCGGGCCTGCGACCGGCCAGCGTCGAGCTGATCGACGGGCTGCCGGTGATCGGAGCTCGTGGCCAGCTGATCACCTCGGAGATGGTCCGGCGGGCCGTCGATGACGAATGACGTCACTGCTCGACGTCAACCTGCTGGTCGCCCTGCTGTGGGAGGACCACCTGCATCACGCCTCCGCCCGGCGCTGGTTCGCATCGGCCGCCGAGTCGTGGTCCACCTGCGCCATCACGCAGACGGGCTTCGTGCGCGTCTCGGCCAACCCGCAGGTGCTGGCCCATCCAGTTGCGGTGGGCGAAGCGGTCGCCGTGCTGCGTGAGGCCATCGGCCATCCGGCCCATTCGTTCCTGGCTGATCACCTCGGGTTCGTCGACAACCCGCTGGTGCCGCACGACCGTCTCGTCGGACATCGCCAAGTGACCGACGCTCACCTCATCGCCATCGCCCGCCACCACGGCAGCATCGTCAGGACCTTCGACGTCGGGATGGAATCCCTGGCTCCGGACGTGGTGCGGGTGGTTCCAACGGGCTGACGCGATGCCGCTCGGGAGGTCGACGAGCATCCCACGCCGCCTTGCCGAGGACGGCGGAGACGATGACGAGGCCGCCGACGAGTGACGTCACCGTCGGCCGCTCGCCGAGCACGAGGAAGGCCCACACCGGGACGAACAGCATCTCGGTCTGGGCGAAGACCGACATGGCCACGGCCGGGATGCGCCGGGCGCCGAGGTTGAAGAGCAGCGTGCCGACGACGATGAACACACCGCCGTGGACGACGGCCATCCCGATGTCGGTGATCGGGGGCACGAGGGTCTTGCCTCGGGCGACGGTGATGAGCGTGCACAGCACGATCATCATCACGGCGTAACCGGGCAGCACGGGCGACCAGTCCCGGCGCGGATCCGTGCGGACGCAGACGGCGTACCCGGCGAATCCCACCGAGGCCATCACGGCCGCGATGTTGCCCCGCACGTTGCCGGCGTCGAGGTCACCGGCGACCGTGATCAACAGGCCGGCGAACGCGACGGCCACGGCGATGATCGTGACGGGCGTCAGCGGCTCGCGGAGCGTCACCCGAGCCAGCAGCACGGCGACGAGCGGGGTGATCGAGCTCAGGAACGCGGCGTTGGCCGGCGTCGTGGTCTTGACGGCGTAGACGAAGGCGATCGACGCCAGGAGCAGCCCGGCGCAGGCGAGCAGCATGATCCCTCCACCACGGAACGCAGCCACGGTCGCGGTCGGGCGGCGGCGGGCGAGCGTCACCAGCTCGACGACGGCGATGACGGCGATCGACCGCCAGACGAGGTACTGGAACGCGTCGGCGTCGTCGGCCCGCCGGGCCAGGATCGCCCCGAAGCTCCACACCACCCCCGACCCAAGGGCTGCGGCAGACGCGAGGAGTGGTACGCGAGAGACATGGGCGTCAACACGATCGGCACGCCCCTCGGCAGCGACGCTCACGAGTCAGGAGCGGCGCGTCGAGGATGGCGAGGCAGCGTCGCCAACATCAGCCGGCCGAGCGAACGCTGGCATGGCGAATGTCATCGGCTCTGAACCCGATGTCGTTGTCGTCATCGTCGGGCGTCGATCGATCGACTCGCACGATGACGAATGGTCCGACACCGGGCCCGAAGACGTTGATGACGGTGCCAGGAACCTCATCGAGCCCCCACGGAACGACACTCGGTCGCCGCGTCGGTACAAGGCCTCGCCTACCACGGCTCCGAAGCGTCGAACAAGCGAGCAAGGTGCGTCGCCATGACGGAGTCGAGCGTAGCGCTCAGGCCGTTCAGGGCCGAGCGCCACCGTCGGATCCACGTCAAGTCGATGCGATAGCCGGCGGCTCGCAATGTCGCGAGTCTCGGCTCATCCTCGTGGACCACCGCGTTCCTCGCCGCCTTCAGCGATTTCAGCAACTCCCGCCGGGTGGTCTGGCGATGGAGCCCTTCCATCTCCGACCAGAGTCGATGCTGATCGTCAGCCGGGGCCAGGGTTCGGCGGAAAACTGCCTGGGTACGGGAAGATCTGTCTGACCGGGAAGGTTGTACTCCTCGCCATGACTGATTCCATCGGTTCCTATCTCAACGACATCGGCAAGGTCGCCCTGCTCACCGCCGAGGATGAGCGCGCCCTGTCGCAGATCATCGAAGCTGGCCGCGACGCGGCCGAGCGAATCGCCGCCGGCGAGAAGAAGACTCGCGAGCTGCGCCGGGCCGTCTCCGCCGCCGCCGACGCCAAGGATCGCTTCATCCGCGCCAACCTGCGTCTGGTCGTGAGCATCGCCCGGCGCTACCCCCTACCCCAGGGCATGGATCTCGGCGACCTCATCCAGGAGGGCAACCTGGGCCTCGAGCACGCTGTCGACAAGTTCGACTGGCGGCGCGGGTTCAAGTTCTCGACTTATGCCACGTTCTGGATCCGTCAGGCGATCGGCCGGGCGCTCGACCAGAAGGGCAGTCTGATCCGCATCCCCGGCGACCGGGCGAGCATGCTGCGCTCGGCGCTGCGCCAGGTCGGCGGCGATGTCGACGGGCTGGATTCGGCGAACGCCGAACTACACCTGCTCACGTCGACGGCCTCGCTCGACAAGACGGTGGGCGACGACGGTGACGCGACGCTCGGCGACCTGCTGCCGCACAGCGACGAGGGTCCTGAGTCGGCAGTGATGTCGATGGTCGACGGCGAGCTGCTCAACCAGCTGCTCGACACCCTCGACGGTCGGGCCCGGTACGCCGTCGAGTCGCGGTTCGGGCTGGTCGACGGCGAGACCAAGAGCTACCGGGAGATCGGCGAGAACCTCGGCATCACGTCAGAGGCCGCCCGCCGCCTGGTCGGGCGCGCCCTCGACGGGTTGCGACTCGACGCCGACGGCATCCTCGCTGCCTGATCCCCTTCAACGGGCGATGAGGTGAGTGGTGAGGGTGCCTGTCGCGCTCACCTCTCACCTCGACGTCGTCTGATCTCCGCTGAGATGGCGGGCACGACCTCGTGGAGATCGCCGATGACCGCATAGCCAGCTTTCTGGACCATGTTCGCCTCGGGGTCGGTGTTGATGGCGATGATGTTCTTGGCTGCCATGGCGCCGACCCAGTGCTGGATCGCGCCGGAGATGCCGCAGGCGAGGTAGACGGTCGGCGCGATGCGCGTCCCCGTCTGACCGACCTGGTCGGTGTGGTTGCGCCAGCCGTTGTTCGTGACGGCACGTGAGCAGCCGACGACGCCGCCGAGCAGTCCGGCCAGCTCCTGCAGCGGCGCGAACCCGTCGGCTGACCCCACGCCGCGTCCGCCGCCGACGACGACCGGCGCCGTCGCCAGCGTAATGCCGGCGACCCGCTCGACCCTGTCGCGCACCACGCTGCGGGCCAACGTCGGGTCGAGCTCGGGCTCGAACACCGACACCTCGCCTCGATCACTCGGGTTGGTGGTTGCACCGTCGATGCTGTGCACGGCGACGCTGACGAGCAGTACCGGCGCCGAGACCGTCGCCTCTTCGAGCAGCGATCCACCCCATCGAACTCGCGTCACGTCGAGGCCGCCGTCGCCGTTCGCCGCCCACATGGCGCAGTTGGCGACCATCGGAACGTCGAGCCGGGCGCCGGCCTGGGCGAGCACCTCATTGCCCCGATCGGTCCCGCTGGCCAGGACCAGCGACGGCCGCACCATGGCCACGGCCTGCACCACCACCTCGCCCCACGCCTCCGGGCCGTAGTCGGCGAGCACGTCGTGGTGGGCCTGGAGGACGGCGTCCGCGCCGAGCGCGATCAGCTCGTCGGCCAACCCGTCGGCCTTGGCGCCGATCGTCAGCGCCGCAATGTCGTCCGCGGCGTCGGACTCGGCCGCTGCCCGCCGCGCCGCGGCCATCGCTTCCCGGCTGGCGGCGGCCAGGGTCCCCCGATCGTGCTCGACGACCACGAGGATCGTCGCCGTCACCGCAGCACCCCCAGCTCCTCCAACAGGTCGACGACCGCCGGCGCGGCGTCCGTGCCGTGGCCGAGGATCGTCGTCGACGTCACCTGTTCCGCCGGTCGACGGAGGCGGATCATGCGCTGCCCACCCGCGCCCGCTTCGACATCGCTGCGCCGCACGGCGACCTTCTTCGACGCCAGTCGGCCCTTCATCGTCGGGTACCTCGGCAGGTTGATCCCCTCCTTCACCCCGACCGCCGCCGGTAGCGGCAACGCGTACGTCTCCAGCCCGGCGTCGGCCTCTCGCCGCACGTGCACCGTGCCGTCGGTGACGTCAACACCCTTGGCACCGTTGACCATCGGGCGGCCGAGCGCGTAGGCGACTCGGACACCGACCTGGAACCCGCCAGCATCCGCCGACTCGTTGCCGAACAGCAGGAGGTCGAACGCACCGTCGGCTGCTTCCAGCTCCGTCACTGCATCGACGATGGCGCGAGCCGTGCGCTGGGGATCCCAGTCCGGCCCGTCGACCGGCACCAGCACGGCGGCTGCCGCGCCGACGCTGACCGCGTAGCGCAGCTGCTCCTCGGCGTCCACCGGCCCCGCGGTCAGCACGGTCACCGCGCCGCCGTGGGCCTCGACCAGCTGCACGGCCGCCTCGACGGCGCACTCCTCGTGCGGGCTGGTCGTGAACCCGAGGTGGGTCGTATCGATTGCCTGCTCGTCGGACGTCAGGTTGATCCGCGCCCCCGGCGCCGGCACGCGCTTGACGCAGACGAGGACGTTCATGCTCGGGCTCGCTGGCGCTCGCCTGCCGAGCTCGCCAAGGGCCCGCCGAGGCTCAGGTCGTTCAACGTTCTCACGACTTCATCGGTTCATGCTCGGGCTCGCTGGCGCTCGCCTCTCGAGGTCGCTGCGCTCGCCCAGCTCCAGTGCTCACGACTTCATCCGGGCGTCGTCGGGGTCGAACAGGGGGCGGCTGCCGACCCTGGCGACGCGCACCGGGAACAGCTCGTCCATGTAGCGGACGCGCAGCTCGACGCCCTCGACGGCGTGCTCGGGCGGGAGGTACGCCAGCAGCAGGTACGTGCCGAGCGACGGCGCGGCGCCAGCCGTCGTCACCCGGGACACCCGACCCTTGGCGTCGACGATGCGCTCGCCGTCGACCGTGACGATCGGCTCGTTGCCGCCCGTCGGGAAGCGGTTGACGCCGGCCGCGTCCCGATGGTCGAGGATCTCGAGCGTGCACAGCGTCGCCACCGCCGGCTGTTCCCGGGCGGCCAGGTATGCCTCCTTTCCGATGAAGTCGGCCGACTTGACCTTGGGCCGGGCGAGCCCGGCCTCGACCGGGTCGTACTCGCTCTCCAGCTCGGCGCCCATCAGGCGGTAGCCCTTCTCGATGCGCCCGGTCACGGCGTACACGCCGATGCCGACGGGCACGATGCCATGCGGCTCGCCGGCGACGAAGACGGCATCCCACAGCGCCAGGCCGTGTTCGGTGGGCGTGTAGATCTCCCACCCGTTCTCGCCGACGTAGGAGATGCGGAACATGACCGCGGGGATGCCGTCGATGAGCACCTCGCGCACGGTGCCGTAGGGGAACGACTCGATGCCGAGGTCGAGCGGCCGGTCGGCCCGCCCGTTGCGATCGATGACGAGCCCGGTCAGCGTCGCCGCCGCCTGCGGCCCCCACACCCCCAGCGTGCACCATGCCGACGTGACGTCGTTGAACGTCACCGACCCGTCGTCGGGCAGGTGGCGTTGGAACCAGTAGGCGTCACGCCCGCCGTCGAAGGCGCCCGTGACGACCCGGTAGTGCTGGTCGCCCAGGCGCATCATCGTCAGGTCACCGCGGAAGCCACCGGCCGGCGTCAACAGCGGTGTGTAGATCGAGCGGCCGACGGCGACGTCGACGTTGTTCACGCACAGGTGCTGCAGGTACTCGACGACGCCGGGCCCGGACAGGTCGAACTCGTTGAACGCCGTGAGGTCGACGACGCCGACGCCGTCGCGCATGGCGAGGTGCTCGGCGTTGGTGATCGGCGACCACCACCGAGCGTCCCACTCGTGCGGCCGGTCGCCGCCGGCCCCCGGGTAGCGCTCGAGCAGGGCGGCGTTCGACTCGTACCACTGCGGCCGCTCCCACCCGCGAGCATCGAAGAACACCGCGCCCAGCGCTTCCTCGCGCAGGTAGAACGGCGAGCGCCTGATGCCGCGCCGCGACGCCCACTGCTCGCGCGGGTGGACGATGCCGTACGTCTTGTTGAAGTGCTCGCCGCAGCGCGCCTGGATGTGCTGCTCCGTCCGCTCATGCGGGTAGAAGCGGCTGATGTCCGACGAGTGCGGGTCGCAGAGGTGCGGGTAGCCGTACGTCATCCACTCGGCGACGAGCTGGGCGATGCCGGGCCCTTCCTTGATCCACACCGCCGCCGCCGACCAGAGGTTGCGCACCTCGATCGTCTCGCCGAGCACCGGCATGGCGTCGGGGGTCAACGACAGCAGCCCGTTGATGGCGTACTTGATCTCGGCGTCCCCGAGCATCTCCATCAGGTCGATGGCCTGCTCCATCTGATCGTCGAAATCGTCGGCCGTGAAGGGCAGCTCGGTCGCCGAGAGCGCCGACGCCTCGTTCGATGGGATGTCGTCGGGGTGGTGGAAGATCGGGCGGTGGGCGTACGAGCCGACCTCCATCGACCCGGCGGTCTGGCGCTCGTAGCAGAACGTGTCCATGTCGCGCACGATCGGGTATGCCACCTCGGCCCCCGACTCCTGCAGGACGTCAATCGGCCCGACGTCGGCCATCTGGTGCACCGCCGGGGTCAGCGGGATCGTCGCGCCGGCCATCGCTGCGATGCGTGGGCTCCACACACCGCAGGCGATCACCACGTGGTCGGCCTCGATGCGTCCCTTGTCCGTCACGACGGCCGTGATCTGGCGTCCGCCGGCGCCGACGGCGGAGACCTCCAGGTCGAGCACCTCGGTGTTGGCGAGGACGGTCAGCACGCCTTTGTCGATCGCCTCCTGGCGCATCAGCGTCCCGGCCTGCAGCGAGTCGACGACGGACACGCTCGGTGTGTAGAAGCCGCCGAGGATGATCTCCTCGTTGACGAACGGCACCAGCTCCTTGACCTCGGCCGGCGTCAGCAGCTGAGCGTCGATGCCCCACGCCGTGGCCGACGTCATCCGCCGCTTGAACTCCTCCAACCGTGGTTCGTCGCGGGCGACCTCGATCCCGCCGCACGTGCTGTTCACGCCGAGGTCGACGTACTGGCGCTGGCTGTCCAGCGTCAGCAGCGCCATCTCCTTGTTGTGGTCGGTCGGGAAGATGAAGTTCGAGGCGTGACCCGTCGAGCCGCCGGGGTTGGGCAGCGGTCCCTTGTCGACCAGCACGAGGTCGGTCCAGCCGAGGCGGGCGAGGTGCCCGACCAGGCAGTTGCCCACGATGCCTGCCCCGATGATCACGCACCGAGCCCGTGCTGGGACGTGCTGGTGGGCGGCTTCGTGCTGGTGGGCGGCTTCGCCGCCGTGTCTCGCTGGCGCTCGACCTTGGGTGTCATCCTCACTGCGGTCGGGGGCCGAAGCGGTCACGTCTTTGCCTCCGTCGGTTCTCGCTCTGATATATCATGACCGTATCAGTCTCGGAGCACGCGCGTACCAGGAGATCAGGCGGATGATCGTGGGGCTCGAACTGGCGCCCGGCGACGTCGTCCGGGAGGACGAGCTGCAGCGCAAGCTCGGCATCGGTCGGACGCCCATCCGGGAGGCATTGCAACGGTTGGCCCGCGACCAGTTCGTGACCGTGCTGCCGCGCCGCGGCATGATCGTCAACGGCATCGACGTCACCGAGCTCGGTCTGCTCTGCGAGACGCGTGCCGTGCTCGAACCCTTCGCCGCCCGGCTGGCCTGCGGGAGAGGCAGCGGGGAGCACTGGACGGCGATGGGCACGGCGCTGCAACGAGCCGGCCAGCCCGGCGTCACGACCGTCGAACTGCTCGACCTCGACCGCACCTGTCACGAGCTCACCTGGGCCGCCGCCGGCAACCGGTTCCTGACCGACACGCTCGACACCCTGTACGCCCAAAGCGATCGGCTGTGGCACCTCTACCTGTCCGACGTCGCCGACATGGGCGACGCCGTCGACGAGCACGCCGAGATCCTCGACGCGTTCCGCCACGGCGACGCCGATCGGGCGGCGGTCCTGGCCGAGACCCACGTCCGATCGTTCGACGCCCAGATCCGAGCGGCGCTGCGCGAGCACCTCGCCACGCCCGTCGCCGGTCGCTGAACCTGCGATCACCGGCTGTTCGACCTCGACACCCTGCAGCCATCGGCCCGGCTCGACCATCCGTGCCCGACGACGCACACTGGGTGGCGTGGACCTCGCCTCGTACCGCGCCCTCAGCTTCGATTGCTACGGCACCTTGATCGACTGGGAGGCCGGCCTGCTGGCGGTGCTGCGACCGTGGGCGGATGATGCCGGCATCGACGTCGGCGACGAGCAGCTCCTCGCGACCTACGGCGTCCACGAGGCGGCGACCGAACGTGAACGACCGTCAGCCCGCTACCCCCTCATCCTCGCCGAGGCGTTCCGCCGCACCGGCCGAGCGCTCGATCGAGCGGTGTCCGACGACTGGGCGGCCCAGCTCGGTGACTCCGTCGGCGACTGGCCGGCGTTCCCGGACTCCGCCGACGCACTGGCTGCGCTGGCCCGCCACTACGAACTGATCATCGTCTCCAACGTGCACCGGGCCGGATTCGCGGCGAGCAACGAACGGCTCCACGGCCGGTTCGCGTCGATCATCACGGCCGAGGACGTCGGCGCCTACAAGCCGGCCGAGGAGCACTTCGTGGCGTTGCGCCGAACCCTTGAGCAGCTCGCCATCGACCCTGCTCGACACGTCCATGTCGCCCAGAGCCTGTTCCACGATCATGTCCCGGCCGAGCGGCTCGGGCTCGCGTCGGTGTGGATCGATCGGCGTCACGACCGCCCGGGATCGAGTGCGACTCCGCAGCCCGGGACGGAGGCCCGGTACGCCCTCCGGTTCGGGTCGATGGCCGACTTCGCCACCGCCGCCTCGGCAGCGTTCGCCGCTCCGCCAGGAGGCGAGTAGCTGACGTCAGGCCGCGGCAAACACAACCGGTCGGGGACGCGCTGCCACGCGCTGGTGATCAGGGCGGGCGATCAGGCTGGTGTCGAGCCGGCCGGAGGCGGCGGCAGCTCCGAACCGTCCGGCGTGTTGTCCGCCTGTGCGGCCACGATGACGGCGTAGGAACCGATCACCTGCAGCGCTGATCCTTCGAGCCCACGCCCGTCGTCAAGCAGGACGCTGGTCACGGTCCCGTCGTCGGTGATGTCGAGATCGGCAAGGCGGCCGAGCTCGTCGCCATCCTCGTCCAGCACCCGCCGGCCGATCGGCGAGTCGGCCTTGGAGTCGACCGCGGTGGGTGATCCGTCGTAGGTGATGGCGTCGCCCTCGAACGTGCGGATGGCCGACGTGTCGACCAGTCCGTCGCTCGTGCGCAGGCCGGTGACCCGGCCCTGCTCGATCTGGACGCCCTCGACGCGACCGCTCTGCTCGGCGTCAGCCAAGGAGATCGTCGGTTGACCGATGAGCTGACTGAGACGGGTCATCGCGAACCTCCACCCTCGAACTTGGTTGTGTCGAGATCGGCGAGGTCGCCGGCCAGTTCGGTGAGATCGGTGCGCACCCGGTTCTCGAAGCCGTCGGGCACGATGAGCGCACTGGCCGATACCGCCGTGTGGGTGCCGATGGGGACGAAACCGTCACCCGCCGGGCCGCCGCCGATCTGGAACCCGACGACGCGCGGCGTGCCCCCACCGGAGAGCACGACATCCCGTACGTGTCCAAGCTGGCGGCCGGACTCGGTGACGACCATGTCGTCGGTCACGTCGGCCGATCGCTCGACGCTGCTCATCACTTCGTGCGGGGCGTCGGCGGGGTCGCTGATCGCCTCCACCGACTCGACCATCACCGCGTGCGTGCCGACCGACCGAACCGCCTCGATCGGCAGCACCTCGCGTCGGCGTCCTCCGAACAGGCCGCGCTTACCCAACGTAAAACCGCTGACGACGCCCTTCGACGGGTCGAAGATGAGGTCGCGGACCTCCGCGATGTCCTCTCCTGTCGACACGTCGACGACGGGGAACCCGGACACGTCCTTGCCCCGCAAGAGCGCCGTCATGGTCGATTCCCTTCGTCACGACGACCCGTTTGCGTCATCAACATTCGCCCTCGCTTCCCTCGCTGCACCGCCGCGATGACGCCGACAACGACGACGACGGCAACAACGATGAGCAAGATGATCAGCCACACACTCATACTCCACCTCCGGCGGGGGTGGGTACCCGGTGTCGCCCGCGCGTCAAACGCAGATCGCGCCTGAGCCGCACCTTGCGGCTGGGGTGCGAGGAAACTGTCAGCTGGGCCGCGCTCTGCCGCTGAGGCACGGGGCATCAGAAACCGCGCTATTCCACAAAGCGGCACGATGCCGTATGGTGGAACGCTGATGACCGGGGAGCTGCCGTCCGACCTCGAGATCGCCCGCGCCGGCAGTCCCAAGCCGCTCCCCGAGATCGCCGCCCAGATGGGCATCGGGGAGCACCTCCTCGAGCCGTACGGATCGAGCCTGACGAAGATCAAGCTGGAGGCGATCGACGAGCTGGCCGACCGTCCCCCTGCCAAGTACGTCGTCGTCACGGCGATCACGCCGACGCCACTCGGCGAGGGCAAGACCACGACCACCGTCGGTCTCGGCCAGGCGATGGCGCGCATCGGCAAGCGGGCCGTGATCACCCTGCGCCAGCCGTCGATGGGGCCGACGTTCGGCATCAAGGGAGGCGCGGCCGGTGGCGGCTACAGCCAGGTGATCCCAATGGAGCTGCTCAACCTCCACCTGACGGGTGACTTCCACGCCGTGACGGCGGCCCACAACCTGCTGTCGGCGATGCTCGACAACCACCTCCACCAGGGCAACGCCCTCGACCTCGACCCGCACAACATCACGTGGCGACGGGTCCTCGACGTCAACGACCGGGCGCTGCGCAACATCGTCATCGGCCTCGGCGCGAAGGAGGACGGCGTCGTCCGCCAGACCGGGTTCGACATCACGGCGGCATCCGAGGTGATGGCGATCCTCGCCCTGGCGACGTCGCAGGAGGATCTGCGTACCCGCCTCGGCCGCATCGTTGTCGGCTACACGCCGGCGGGCGATCCCGTCACGGCCGAGCAGCTCGAAGGCGCCGGGTCGATGGCCGTGATCATGCGCGAGGCGATCAAGCCCAACCTGCTGCAGACCCTCGAGAACACGCCGGTGATCGTGCACGCCGGTCCGTTCGGCAACATCGCCCACGGCAACTCGTCCGTGCTCGGCGATCTGATCGGGATCCGCGCTGGTGAATACCTCGTCACCGAGGCCGGCTTCGGCGCCGACATGGGCGGCGAGCGGTTCTTCAACATCAAGTGCCGGGCCTCGGGCCTGGTGCCCGATGCGGCCGTGATGGTGGCCACGGTGCGGGCGCTCAAGGCGCACTCGGGCAAGTACAAGATCGTCGCCGGCAAGGCGCTGCCAGCCGAGCTGTTGGAGGAGCGCCCGGACGACGTCGAGGCCGGCGCGGCGAACCTGCGCAAACAGCTGGAGAACGTGCTGCTGCACGGTGTCACACCGGTCGTCGCGATCAACGCCTTCCCCACCGACCATCCGTCCGAGCACGACGTCATCCGCCGCGTCGCCGAGTCGATGGGGGCACGCGTCGCGGTGTGCACCCACTTCGCCGACGGTGGTGCCGGCGCCGTCGACCTCGCCCGAGCAGTGGTCGAGGCGTGCGACGAGCCGAGCGACTTCCGGTTCCTCTACCCGAGCGAAGCCTCGCTGGCCGACAAGATCGAGACCGTGGCGACGAAGGTGTACGGCGCCGGCAGCATCGAGTACCTGCCGGCGGCGGCCCGCCAGTTGGCGGGCTACGAGCGCAACGGGTTCGGGCGACTGCCGGTGTGCATCGCCAAGACGCATCTATCGATCTCCGCCGACGCATCGCTGAAGGGCGCGCCGACCGGCCACGTGCTCAGCGTGCGCGAGGTGCGAGCGTCCGTCGGCGCCGGGTTCGTGTACCCGATCTGCGGCGAGATGCGCACCATGCCGGGACTCGGCACCCACCCGGCGGCGTCGATCATCGACCTCGACGATCACGGAGAGATCATCGGCCTGAGCTAGCAAGTGGCTCGCTCCGCTCGCTGGGCCGGGCACGGCCGGCCTGACCATCACGTTCGTTGCAGCACGAACGCTCGGGAACTGAGTCCCAAGTGGCTCGCTTCGCTCGCTGGGCCGGGCACGGCCGGCCTGACCAGGCAGGCCCACTGCGGTCGGGGGCCAAAGCGCGCACGCCCTTGACTCGACTGGGTCGCTCCGTCAAGCGAGCGCAGTCCAGAGCTACGCCGCGACTTGACGCGTCGACGCGGCGGAGCGCGCGGCGACGTCTTGGCAGGCGGCGATGAGTGACGGCACGAAGTGGTCGGGGGCGGACGTGCAGACGCCATGGCCTCCATCGACGTGGTAGCGGGTGACATCCGCCAGCGCATCGGCCATCGCCAGCTGGCTGCGCGTTGACACGACCTCGTCGGCGGTCATCACGACGACCGCCACCGGCACGTCGATGTCGCCGATCCACGGCCGTGAGTCGAACCGGAGCAGGGCCCGCCCGGCGGCGACGATCTGGCTCCAGCCATGGCGGGCGATGTCATCGTACCCCCACCAAGGTCGACCCCGCCGGCACCGCCACTGGTGCCAGGCGGCCAGCGTCACGGACGTCATCCACTCCAGCGGCAGCGCACCCGCCACCACGTCGGTGCCGGTGGCGACCCCGGCGAGCAGCCGCTGGCGCCCCGAGCCGCCGAACGAACAGCTCGTGGCGCACAGCACCAGCCCGGCGACGAGTCGGCGATGACGGCGCCACAGGAGTTGGGCGATCGGGCCGCCCATCGAGTAGCCGACGACGATGAGGTTGGTCAGGCCCAACTCGTCGGCCAGCGCCGCCACGTCGTCGGCGCACTCCTCGAGGCGGAACGGCGACAGCGCGCGGATGCCCCGCCCGTGCCCCCGGTGGTCGAGGGCGACGACGCCGAACTGCTCGGCCAGCGGTTCGTAGCAGGCGAACCAGTTGAGGTCAGCGGTTGCCGTCCAGCCGTGCAGCAAGACGACGACGGGCGCGGCGGGAGGACCGTCGAGCTGGCGCACGAACGTGCGGCCGCGCTGCGGTAGCCAGACGTGCCGGCCGACGGGCAACACCGGTCGTCCGTCCCGGTACTGCCCGTCGAACCCGCCCATCCGGCATCCTTCCCTCTTCCCTCGTCGGGAGCCGCCGACCGGCCGGCAAATACACGCCGCGAGGTATCCGCACGGTGCCGTGTTGTGGGTCCGTCCCACATCGTGGAATCCTGTTCGCCGTGTCCGCCGTGCAGTCCGTCGAGCGGGCGTTCGCCATCCTGCGCTGCCTGGCCGGCGGACCGGCCGGCGTGTCGGAGGTCGCCGAGCGGGTCGCCCTTCCCAAGAGCACCGTGTCGCGCCTGCTGTCGACGATGCAGTCGCTCGGCGTCGTCGCCCAGACCGGGTCGAGCAACGAGTACCGGATCGGTGAAGCGCTCGTCGACCTTGCCTCGGCGACCCTCCCCGGCCGTAGCCTCGTGGCCGCCGCCCGTCCACTGCTCGGCGAGCTCGTCGAGACGTTGGACGAGGTGGCCGGACTGTCCGTCCTCGACGTCAACGACGTCGTCTACCTCGACCAGGTGTCCACCGATCACCAGGTCCAGGTGCGTGACTGGACCGGTGAACGGATCCCGGCCCACCTCGCGTCGTCAGGTTTGGTGCTGCTGGCGGCGATGGACGAGGCCGACGTCGAGCGCTACCTCGCCGGTCCGCTCGCCGCCTCCAGCGGGGACGTCGATGTCGATCCGCACGACCTGCGCCGTCGCCTCGCAACGGTCGCCGCCGATGGGTTCGTGTGGGCGGAGTACCTCTCGGGGGTGAGCTCGGTCGCCGCGCCGGTGTTCGGGCCTGACGGTCGCGCCCTCGCTGCCGTCCACGTCCACGGCCCGTCGTACCGGTTCCCTGACCCCGGCGAGGCCGAGCGCATCGCCGCCCTCCTGGTCGCCGCGGCGCGTCGGATCGGGGCCCGCCTCGGTGGCGCGGCGCCCGCGCTCGCCAGCTGAAGGTTCCGCTTGGCCGGCTCGTTGCGGGACCTCCCCATCCTCGACGCCGACGACGTCGCCCGGGCGGCGCCGTACGGCGCGTTGATCGATGCGCTCGCCGCCGGGCACCGTCAGCCCGAGCCCGTTGCCAGGCGCACCGTCTTCGGACCCGCCGGCAGCGACCAGTCGTTCCTCGGGCTGCCGGCGTGGCAACCGGGCGAGGCGCTCGGCGTCAAGCTGGTCACGATCTTCCCCGCCAACCCGGCCGCCGGCCGACCGTCGGTGCAGGCGGTCTACGTGCTTTTCGACGGCGCCAACGGCGACCCGCTCGCCCTGCTCGACGGGACCGAGCTGACCTACCGCAAGACCGCCGCCGACTCGGCGCTCGGCGCCCGCTTCCTGGCCCGCCCCGATGCCGGCACGCTGCTCGTCGTCGGTGCCGGAGGGCTGGCCAGCCACCTCGTGGCTGCCCACCGGGCGGCTCGTCCGTCGATCGACCGGGTCCTCCTGTGGAACCGCACCCGTAGACGGGCCGAGACGGTCGCCGAGGCGATCGGCGCCACGGTCGTCGACGACCTCGACGCGGCGATCGGCGCAGCCGACGTGATCACCACGGCAACGATGACGAAGGACCCGCTCGTCGCCGGTCACCTGGTGCGACCCGGCACCCACCTCGACCTCGTCGGCGCGTTCCTGCCGGATCACCGGGAGGTCGACGACGAGGCGGTGCGGCGCGCCGACCTCTACGTCGACGACCGCGTGGCCACGTTGACGGAGGATGGCGACCTCGTGATCCCGCTGACCGCCGGGCTGATCAGTGCAGCGGACATCCGGGGCGACCTGTGGCAGCTCTGCCGCGGGGACGTCAGCGGGCGAACATCCGACGACGCGATCACGCTGTTCGAGAACGGTGGCGGCGGCCACCTCGACCTGATGGTGGCGCGGGCGATCTGGGACCGTCATCGTTCGGGCTAGGTTCCACGATGTGGACAGGTTCCGTCTGGCGGACCGGCGGCCCCGAAGGGCGCCGCGTCGAACGAGCAAGGACGGTGGGCTGTGACGAGACGAGGCGGCGGGCGAGCAGCCCGTCAGGAGCAGCGGGCCAGCGCCGTGGTCGAACGTGAACCCTTCCTCACCCGCACGCTGTCGCCCGTCGAACTGGTCTCCGACGAGGGGCTGGAACTGCTCGAGCACAACGCCGAGCGGATCCTCGAACAGGTCGGCGTCGAGATCCGCGACTACCCCGACGCCCTGCGCCGGTTCGCCGATGCCGGCGCCGACGTCGACGGCACCCGGGTGCGCTTCCCCCTCGGGCTGTGTCGCTCCCTCGTCGCCACCGCGCCGTCGGTGTTCACCCAGCACGCCCGCAACCCGGCCAACTCCGTGCAGATCGGCGGCAACGCCACGGTCTTCGCCCCCAACTACGGATCGCCGTTCGTCCACGACCTCGACAACGGCCGCCGCTACGCCACGCTGACCGACTTCGAGAACATCGTCAAGCTCGCCTACCTCCACCCGCACCTGCACCACTCGGGCGGCACCGTGTGCGAGCCGGTCGACGTGCCGGTCAGCAAGCGCCACCTCGACATGGTTTACGCCCATCTGCGCTGGAGTGACAAGCCGTTCATGGGCTCTGTCACCGCCGGCGAGCGGGCCGTCGACAGCGTCGAGCTGGCCCGCATCGGCTTCGGCGGCGACCTGGCCGACCGCACCGTGATGACGAGCCTCGTCAACGCGTCGTCACCGCTGATCTGGGACGGGTCGATGCTTGCTGCGGCCGAGGTCTACGCGACGGCCAACCAGGCGCTGATCGTCACCCCGTTCATCCTCGCGGGGGCCATGGCGCCGTCGACCTCGGCCGGTGCCGTGGCCCAGACGTTGGCCGAGGCGCTCGCTGGCATGTCGTTCGTCCAGCTCGTTCGGCCGGGAGCACCCGTCATCTTCGGGTCCTTCGCCAGCTCGATGTCGATGCAGACCGGCGCGCCGACGTTCGGGACGCCGGAACCGGCGCACGTGCTCTACGCGCTGGCCGCGGTCGCCAGGCGACTCGGCCTGCCGTTCCGCTCGGGCGGGGCGCTCACGTCGTCCAAGCTCCCCGACGCCCAAGCGGCCTACGAGAGCACGGCGACGATGGGGCCGACGATGATGGCCGGCGTCAACTTCGTGCTCCACGCCGCCGGGTGGCTGGAGGGCGGCCTTGCCGTCGGGTACGAGAAGTTCGTCCTCGACGCCGATCAGCTCGGGATGCTGTCGAAGTTCGCCGCCGGGCTCGACCTCAGCCCGAACGGGCAGGCCATCGACGCCATCCTGGCGCACGAGCCGGGGACGCACTTCCTCGGGACGGAGCACACGCTGGCCAACTTTGAATCGGCCTTTTGGCGCTCCGAGGTGGCCGACAACTCGAGCTACGAGCAGTGGGTCGACGACGGTTCGCTCGACGCCGCGCAGCGGGCCAACCGGCTGTGGAAGGAACGACTGGCGTCGTACGAGCCGCCGCCGATCGATGACGCCATCGACGCCGAGCTGCGCGACTACGTGGCGCGGCGCAAGGCCCAGTTGCCCGACACGTTCGCCTGATGCGCCCCGGCCCGGCGCGGTGGGAGGTGAGCGCGACAGTCGCCCTCACCTCTCACCTCGCTGCGGTAATGTGACGAGCGCCCATGCTCGTTGACGTCAGGCCGACGGCGCGACTGCGCGGCGACAAGGCGATCGACGTGACCGCCGCTTTGCGGCCGGTCATCGACGCGCTGTGCGCCGAGACGATCGACCTGTCGCGAGTTCGCGTCGTGTGCGACTGGATCCAGTACCGGCACAACTTCCGCGACGCCGTCGACGTGCGGCCGATCCTGCCCTGGCGGCGGGGGGACGGCGGTGGCAACGGGGCGCGTGGACGTCCCGTCGGCGCCGCCGACGTCGAGGTGGCCGTCGACCTGCGGCGCGCCGCCGGACCGGAGATCGACCGCATCGCGGCGCAGGCGATCGCCGCCGGTGACGGTGACCGGGGCGTCGTGCTCGAGCCGTTCGCGCCGATCAGCCAGAGCTGCATCTGGGACTTCAACCGGTTGTACTGGCAAGCGCTCGACCGCTGGGAGACAGCCACCGGACGCAAGTACGAGTCCGCGCTGCCGGGCGGCACCAGCGACGCGCGCAACGTCAGCGGCGTGCGCGAGCTGATCGCCGACCTGTTCGCGTCGTGGGACCGGCTGGTCGATCGCGAGGCGCTGCCCGACGAGCTGTACGTCATCGAGCTCGGCGTCGGCAACGGCCACCAGGCGCAGACCTTCCTTGACACGTTCATGCTGATGGATGCCGAGCAGGGCAAGCAGTATCACCGGCGGCTGCACTACCTCATGTGCGACTACTCCGCGCACGTGCTGGAGATGGCCAGGGTGACCGTCGCAGCGCACGGCGATCGTGTCAGCTCGTTCGTCCTCGATGCCACCCGACCGACGACGGCGTTGGCGTTCCTCAAGTTCAAGGTCTTCCTTGTCTACGTCTCCAACGTGTACGACAACCTGCCGACCGACGAGGTCGCCCGGCTCGGCGGTCACGACTACCTCGTCGAGAGCCGCGCCTACCTGCCGGAGATCGCCGCCGAGGGGCTGGGCGCCGAGTTCGGCGTCGCGCGCGCCGACCTGGTCGACACGGTGGCGCGGTTGTTGCGGCTCGGACCGGTGCTGCTGGCCGAGACGATGCCGGCGGCGTTTCCGGACGTCGACACGGCGGTGCGCTTCTGGCAGATGGCGTGGGAGGCGGTGCGGCTGCAGGAGCGCTACGCGCCGATGGCGGGGCTCGACCTCTACGCCGTGGCGCCGGGAGTCAGCGGTGAGCTGCTGCGGCCGCTGCTCGAGATGGGCGGCGACGTGCGGCTGCACGTCAACAACGGGGCCATCGCCAGCTTCGTCGACACCTTGCCGCTGCTCCACCCGTACGGACGGTTGTGCTGCCACGACATCATCGTCACCGACGCCCACCGGTACCGCACGGGGTTCCTCGGACCGGGCAAGTACGACGGCTCGGTCGTCAACTGGGTCAACGGTCCGCTGCTCACGCACGTTGGACGGCGCAAGGGGTTCGATGTCGACTTCGCGCCGTTCGCCCACCGCGAGGGGACGAACATCGTGACCATGACGGCTCGCGTGCGCGATTGATGGCCGGTCCGGTGCCGCTCGATGCCTGACGTGACCCCGGTTCTGATCGACGTTCCGGCGCTGCCCACGACGGTGGTCGGCTCCTACTCGGTGCCGCCGTGGCTGGAGCGGCTGAAGGACGACCACCACCACCACCGGCTGAGCACGCAGCACCTCGACGAGATCGCCGACGTGGCGGTCAAGGCGGCGCTCAAGGATCAGGAGCTGGCCGGCGTGGACATCGTCTCCGACGGCGAGCTGCGTCGCGACAACGACGTCGACTACCTCCTGGCACGGATCCCTGGCGTCGAGGTCGCCGGTGACGTCAAGGCGTACTACTTCGACTACCTCGACGCGACGGTCGCCAGGCCGCTGCCGTCCGACGACGGCACCCCGCTCGGCGTCGTCGACGAGTACCGGTTCACGGCCGGTCACACCGACCGTCCGGTCAAGGTTTCACTGACCGGACCGTTCTCGCTGTCGCGGCGCATCGACAACCGGGCCTACGGCGACGACGCCGGACTGGTGTTGGCGCTGGCCGAGGTCCTCCACGCCGAGGCGGCTCGCCTGGCCGCCGCTGGCGCGACCCGGCTGCAACTCGACGAGCCGTTCCTCGCCGGGTACCCCGAGCACGTCGAGCTGGCGATGCGCGCCGTCAACGTCGTCACGGCCGGCGTCGACGTCACCTGGGCGCTGCACGTCTGCTACGGCAACCGGTACGCCCGCCCGTCGTGGGAAGGCCACTACGACTTCCTTTTCCCGGCCGTGCTCGAGGCGCGCGTCGACCACCTGATGCTGGAGTTCGCCCGCAAAGGCGACGGCGATCTCGCGCTGCTGAGGCGCTACGGCTGGGACCGGGGCGTCGGCGTCGGCGTGCTCGACGTCAAGTCCGAGGAGGTCGAACCCGAGGAGCTCGTCGCCACGCGCATCCGCCGCGCCCTCGAGGTCGTGCCGGCCGACCGACTGACGATCAACCCCGACTGCGGCCTGCGCCACGTCACCCCGGACGCGGCCCGCGCCAAGCTGCGCTCGATGGTCGCCGCCACCCGCCAGGTCCGCGCCGAGCTCTGATCTTCGACTACGAGATGCCCAACTTCTCGGCGGCCATCTTGGTGCCCTGGATGCGGTTGGTGATCTTTTGCCAGGCCACCTCGCGGGCGTAGTCGGGCGAGCCGTGGTTCGGCTTCTCGTCGATGCTGAACGGTGAGAAACCGCAGTCGTCCGTGGCGCCCAGGCGCTCCTTGGGGATGAAATCGGCCGCTCTGACCAGCGCGTTGCAGACCTCCTCGGCCGACTCGACGCGCGGGTTGCCGGGGTTGATCACGCCGACGTAGCACATCTGCGCCACGCCGTCGGCGTCGTCACGACTGTTCTTGCCGATCGACTCGTACACGGAGTCCTTGTCCCGCTCGCTGGCGAGCTGGATGAGGAAGTAGCCGGCGTTGATCTCGAACATGCTCGGCAGCAGGTCGTTGTACGGCACGTCGGCGCTGTGCACCGAGTCTCGGTCGCCGCCGGGGCAGGTGTGGATGCCGATGTTCGCTCGCTCGTCGGCGCTGAAGCGCTCCATCACGCGGTTGTTCAGCTCGATGAAGTGCGGCAGCATGCCCGCACCCGTCCACGGGTTGCGCGGATCGCCACGCGTGGCGAGGCGGCCCTCGGTGAAGTCGACCGACACTCGCGCCGCGCCAGCGTCGAACGCCTGGCGGATGTCCTTCTCGCACTCGTCGATCAGGTCAGCCTCGAAGTCGTCGCGCGAGTAGCCGTCGATCTCTTCCTTCAGCGGGTACAGCAGCGCCAGCATCGACGGTGCGATGACCGCTTGCTTCATCGGCTTGGTGGCCAACGGCAGCGCCTTCTTCAGCGTGTCGGCGGCGTAGGTCCGGTAGCGGAACGGCCCGCCCGTGAGGCGGGGCAGTTGGCGGTGATGGCCGTCGGCGAAGATGGCGAAGTACTGGCCGCCGCCGGCCAGGTTGTCGGCCAACCCGGTGCCGGCCAGCGTGTCGGCCAGCGGATACGTGGCGAAGCTCGACCAGCGCTGCTCGCCGTCGGAGACGATCGTCGAACCGGTCGCCTCGAGGTTCTTGATGGAGTCCTTGACAGCGGCGTCCTGCTGCGCCTCGAGGTCCTCCTTCGCGATCGAGCCGGCGTCGTACGCGGCGTACGCCTCCTGCAGCTTGCTGGGTCGCGGCAGCGAGCCGACCTGTTCCGTTGGGATGCCGGTCTCTGCCCTTGGATCGAACGCGCTCATGAGATCGTGCCCCCTTCGTGTGTTGTGGTCCCGTGGTCCCGTCGCCCCCCGAGCGTCGGGCCGGTGCCTGCCGGGAGCAGACAGACCGGTCTCACTCAATGTACGAAGCGCCTGGCCGGGTGTCAATCTCGCTGGTAGCGTCGCCCACCGGGATGAGCACCTCGGCCCGCGCTGCCGTCAGGACATCGGGCAGCGAGGCGCGTGAGCGCATCCTGTCCACGGCCTACACGCTGTTCTGCAAGCACGGGATCCGCGCCGTCGGCGTCGACACGATCATCGAGCGCTCCGGCGTCGCGAAGATGACCGTCTACCGGCACTTTCGCTCGAAAGACGCGCTCGTCCTCGCGGTCCTCGAGCGGCGCGAGCAGATCTGGCGGCGGCAGTGGCTGGAGGGCGAGGTGCGCAAGCGGGCGCAGCTGCCGGCCGATCGCCTGCTGGCGATCTTCGATGTGTTCGACGTGTGGTTCCGCAAGCGCGGGTTCGAGGGGTGCCTGTTCGTCAACGCGCTGCTCGAGATTGACGACCGCAACCACCCCATCCACCGGGAGTGCCGGGACCAACTGGCGCGGATCCGTGACTTCCTGATCGAGCTGGCCACCGAGGCTGGCGTGGCCGAACCGGATCACTTCGCCCGGCAGTGGCACATCCTGATGAAGGGCTCGATCGTCTCGGCGGGCGAGGGCGACACCCTCGCCGCCAAGCGCGCCCAGGAGGTCGGCCGGCTGCTCTTGGTGCACGCACTGGCGTCGAGCGCGCCGGTCGCGGCGATGCCGAGCGCCGTCACCGTCAGCTGAAGCGCTCGGCGCGGGGCGTGCCCGTCGATGCGATGAGCGATGTGCGTCGTTGGGCCGCAGATCGCTCATCGCGCTGTTCCAGACGTCACCCTGCGCCCCATCTCATCGACAGGTCACGTCCGCTACAGTTCCACGATGCGGACGGGTTCCGCATCATGGACCGACGAAACGACCGAATGACCCGGTTGGAGATTGGCTGATGGCCGAGGGCGACGACGACATCGATCTGGCGGGACTCGACGACGCCGAGCTCGTCGCCCAGATGCACGACGATCTCTACGACGGGTTGGCCCCCGAGATCGTCGAGGGCACGACGATCCTGCTCGACCGCGGTTGGGGCCCGGACAAGGTGCTCGCCGACGCGCTCGTCGAGGGGATGCGCATCGTCGGCATCGACTTCCGCGACGGGATCCTCTTCGTCCCCGAGGTCCTGCTGTCGGCCAACGCGATGAAGGGCGGGATGGAGATCCTCCGCCCGCTGCTCGCCGAGACCGGTGCCGAACCGGTCGGCAAGGTCGTCATCGGCACCGTCAAGGGCGACATCCACGACATCGGCAAGAACCTCGTGGCGATGATGATGGAGGGTGCCGGCTTCGAGGTCATCGACATCGGCATCAACTCCGATGTCGACAAGTACCTCGCCGCCCTTGCCGAGCACCAGCCCGACATCCTCGGCATGTCGGCGCTGCTCACGACGACGATGCCGTACATGAAGGTCGTCATCGACACGCTGCGGGAGCAGGGCAAGCGCGACGACTACATCGTGCTCGTCGGTGGAGCGCCGCTGAACGAGGAGTTCGGGGCGGCTGTCGGTGCCGACGCGTACTGCCGCGACGCCGCCGTCGCCGCCGAGACCGCGAAGCAGCTCGTCGCCGCCCGTCGGCGCCTCCGTGCGGAGCCGCCTGGACCATCGGTCGCCTGACGTGCTGGTGATCGCCTGCGGGGCGCTGGCCGGTGAGCTGCGGGCAGTGCTGCCCGCCGCCGTCGACGTCACCTACCTCCCCGCCCATCTGCACAACCGCCCCGAGCGCATCGTGCCGAGCCTCACGCCGCTCCTCGCCGAGGCGGGCGCCGCGGATCGACCCGTCTTCGTCGCCTACGCCGACTGCGGCACCGGCGGCCGGCTCGACGCCCTGCTCGCCGACCACCCCGGTGTCCACCGGTTGCCCGGCGCCCACTGCTACGAGGTGTTCGCCGGCCGCGAGCTGTTCGCCCAGTTGAGCGACGACGAACCCGGAACGTTCTTCCTCACCGACTTCCTGGCCCGTCACTTCGACGCCCTCGTCTGGCAGGGGCTCGGCCTCGACCGCCACCCTGAGCTGCGCCCGATGTACTTCGCCAACTACCGGCGGGTGGTGCTGCTCAGCCAGTCCACCGGCGACGACGTGATCGAGGCTGGCCGCCGCGCTGCGCAGCTGCTGGGATTGTCTTTCGAGCACCGCCACGTCGGTCGAGCCGGGCTCGCCGACGCTGTCCCGGTAGCGATCGACGCCCGCGTCACGGCGGTGGCCTGATGCGACGCGGCGGACGTGACGTTGTGGTGATCCTGTGGCGGGACATCCCGGCGCAGGTCAACGGGCAAGTCGGACGGGAACGCCACCAGGTGCTGCTCTCGGGCAAGTTCCAGCGGGCGATCGATCGGGCCAAGCGCAAGGCCAAGATCCACACGGCGCAGGAGGACGTCGCCCAGTGGCGCCGCGTCAGCACGGCCGTCGACGCCGACGGCGACGTACTCGCCGCGGCACAGGCGGAGGCCGACCGCCTGGAAGCCGACTACGGCGCCGACCGCCTCGGCAAGCTGGCCTTCGCCGGCGGCTGGGAAGCCGCCGTAGGCGCAATTGTCCGCAGCGATCGACCGGATCAGGCAGGCAGCGACGGACAGAACGCGGAGAGATCATGACCCAAACAGTGCTCAGCTCAGCGACGCGCGAGGTGGTCATCGGGTTCGATCGACCGTTCGTGATGATCGGCGAACGGATCAACCCGACAGGGCGCAAGCTGCTCGCCGAGGAGATGAAGCAGGGCGACTTCAGCCGCGTCGAGGCCGACGCAGTGGCCCAGGTCGCCGCCGGCGCGCACATGCTCGACGTCAACGCCGGCATCCCCCTTGCCGACGAGCCGGCGCTGCTCGCCAAGGCGGTGCAGCTCGTGCAGGCTGTCACCGACGTCCCGCTGTCGATCGATTCGTCGATCGTCGAGGCATTGGAGGCGGGCCTCGCCGTGTACCAGGGCAAGCCGCTCGTCAACTCCGTCACCGGCGAGGACGAGGTGATGGAGCGCGTGCTGCCGCTCGTGGCCCGCTACGGCGCGGCCGTGGTCGCCATCTCCAACGACGAGACGGGCATCAGCGAGGATCCCGACGTCCGCTTCTCGATCGCCAAGCGGATCGTCGAGCGGGCCGCCGATCACAGCATCCCGGCCCACGACGTGGTCGTCGATCCGCTCGTCATGCCGATCGGCGCGATGGCCACCGCCGGCCAGCAGGCGTTCACGCTGATCCGCCGGCTGCGCGACGAGCTGAAGGTCAACACGACGTGCGGCGGTTCGAACGTCAGCTTCGGCCTGCCCAACCGGCAGGTCGTCACCGGCACGTTCCTGGCCATGGCGATCGGCGCCGGCATGACCTCGGCGATCATGAGCCCGCTGCACCCCGAGGTCCGCTCGGCGGTGATGGCCGCCGATGTGCTGACCGGCGCCGACCGCGACTGCGCGGCGTGGATCCGCGCCAACCGCGACCCGAACGCCGGCGGTGGCGAGCGAGAGGCCCGCGGCCGCCGCGGCCGCCGAGCCGGCCGCGAGAAGTAGTGGCGTTCCCCGGCCACGCAGGCCGTGATTGCCCGCTTCCTCGCTGGCGATCGGTCGCTCGCGCGCAGCGACGGGTTCAACAGTGATGTTGCACCGCGTCGTGTTCACGCCCTCCGGGTTGGAGGGCAAGGTCGCCGACGGCGCGACCGTGCTCGAGGCGGCGCGCCAGATCGGCGCCGATCTCGACACGGTGTGCGGCGGTCGAGGGATCTGCGGCCGGTGCCAGATCACGCCGAGCGTCGGCCGCTTCGCCAAGTGGCAGCTCGACGTGGCGCCCGACGCCCTCGGCCCGCCCGCGCCGATCGAGGTCGACTACCACGGCAACCGACCGCTGGCGCCAGGCAACCGTCTCGGCTGCGCGGCGCACATCCGTGGCGATGTCGTGGTCGACGTGCCCGCCACCAGCCAGGTCCACCGCCAAGTCGTGCGCAAGGACCTGGCCATGCCGTCGGTCGTCGTCGACCCTCGCTACCGACTGTTCTACGTTGAGGTGCCGGTCGCCCGCCTCGGCGACGCCCCCAGCGCGACCAGCGCGCTGGCCGCAGCAGTCGCCGACCAGCACGGCGTGGCGACGCCGACGGTGGCTCCGGCGATCCTGCCGACGATCCACCGGCTGCTCGTCGCCGACGGGGGCGCGGTCACCGTCGCCGTCCGTCACGACGACGATGCCGACGGCAAGGACAGCAAGGTCGGCGGGACCGTCACCGCAGCGTGGCCCGGCTACGTCGACACGGCGTACGGGGTCGCCGTCGACGTCGGTTCGACCACGATCGCGGGGCACCTGTGCGACCTCGCCACCGGCGCCGTCGTGGCCAGTGCCGGACGGATGAACCCGCAGATCCGCTTCGGCGAAGATCTCATGAGCCGGGTCTCCTACGTGATGATGAACCCGGGAGGCGAGCGCCAGCTGACCGCCGCTGCGCGGACTGCTGTCGACGAGCTGATCGGCGAGCTCGTCACGACAGCTGGCACCGGGCGCGACCGCGTCCTCGACATCGTCCTCGTCGGCAACCCGATCATGCACCACCTGCTGCTCGGCATCAATCCAACGCCACTCGGCTCGGCGCCGTTCGTGCTCGCCACGTCCGATCCCGTCGAGGGTCCGGCAGCCGAGCTGGGCCTCGAGCTTCCCAGCGCGTCGTTCTGGGTCGGTCCCTGCATCGCCGGACACGTCGGCGCCGACACCACGGCGGCGATGCTCGCCGAGGGCCCGCACCGCGGCGACGCCATGCGGCTCCTCGTCGACGTCGGGACGAACGCCGAGATCGTCCTCGGTGATGCGAGGCAACAGTTCGCCGCCTCCAGCCCGACCGGTCCGGCCTTCGAGGGCGCCCAGATCAGCTGCGGGCAGCGGGCGACCAACGGCGCCGTCGAGCGAGTACGCATCGATCGGGCCACGCTGGAGCCGCGGTTCCAGGTCATCGGCACGGCGGCGTGGTCCGACGACGCAGCGTTCGTCGGGACCGCCGTCACCGGCGTGTGCGGCTCGGGGATCATCGACGTGCTCGCCGAGATGTTCCTCGCCGGCATCCTCGAAGCCGATGGCACCATCCGGGGCGAGCTCGCCCGGTCGACGCCGCATGTCGTCCCGGACGGCCGGACGTTCGCCTACGTGCTGCACGACGACGGCACGACCCGGCTGACGATCACACAGAACGACGTGCGGGCGATCCAGTTGGCGAAGGCCGCGCTGCGCGCCGGCATCGAGCTGCTGGTCGAGCACGCAGGGAGCCCGATCGTCACGGACATCCGCCTGGCCGGCGCGTTCGGCGCGCACATCGACCCGGTCAACGCGATGGTCCTCGGCCTCGTCCCCGACTGTCCTGTCGAGGGTGTGCGCTCGGTCGGGAACGCCGCCGGTGCCGGAGCGGTGCTGGCGTTGCTGTCACGCGCCAAGCGCGCCGAGCTGGTCGACGCCGCCCGCCGCGTCATCAAGATCGAGACGGCGACGGAACCACGGTTCCAGGAGCTGTTCGTCGATGCCATGGCGCTGCCACACGCCACCGCCGACTCGCCGCATCTCGCCGCCGTCGTCGACCTGCCGAAGCGCCCGGCGGTCTCGGCGACCACTCGTCGCCGCCGCAGAGGGGAACGGCGATGACCCTCAAGACGATGTTCCGCCGGCGGGCGACGGCACTGCTGCCTGCGCCGATCAGCGCCGATGTCCTGCGCCTCGTCGGCCGCACTCGCTACGAGCTCGTGCCGATGAAGGGTGTCGACGACGCGATCGCCGACCTCGCACCCGGAGCACCTGTCTCTATCACGTGCTCGCCGGTGAAGGGAGTTCCGGCCACGCTCGAACTGTCGGCTCGGCTGCTCGACCTCGGTCACGACGTGGTGCCGCACGTGTCGGCGAGGCTCGTCGACGGGCCAGCAGAGGTCGCCCGGATCGCCACGTGGCTGCGTGACCACGGGGTGGGCGAGCTGTTCGTCATCGCCGGTGATGCCGAGCGACCAGTCGGCCCGTACGCCGATGGGCTGTCGTTCCTGCGCGACCTGGTGCAGCACGACACCGGGCTGACGAGCGTCGGCGTGCCGTCGTACCCGGACGGCCATCCACTTGTCGACATCGGCGTCGTGCGGGCGGCGCTGCACGCCAAGCAGGCGCTGCTCCACGAGGCGGGGCTGGCCGGCTCGACGACGACGCAGATGTGTCTGGACGCCGACCGCATCCGCCTGTGGCTGACGGAGGAGCGCAACCTCGGACTCGAGCTGCCCGTCGACCTCGGGGTTCCGGGCGTCGTCGACCGGACCAAGCTGATGACGATGGGGGTGCGCCTCGGCATCGGGACATCGCTGCGGTTCCTGCGCAAGCACCGCTCGACGATGATGACGCTGCTGTCGCCGGGTGGCTACGACCCGACCGAGCTCGTCGCCGGGGTTGCCGACCGCGCTGCGCCGCTCGGCATTCGCGGTCTGCACGCCTTCACGTTCAATCGCGTTGGTACGACGCGCCAGTGGCAAGAGCAAGTCCTGGCGTAATGGCGTTCCCCGGCCACGCCATCTGCAGCCTGCGCAGTTGCTGGCCGCTCCCTCGCTGGCGCTCGGTCGGTCGCACGTGTCGACGGGTCTGGCCGTGAAAGCGGACGCCGTCGTCATCGGCGCCGGGATCATCGGCTCGTCGGTGGCATTGGAGCTGGCTCGCAGCGGGCGATCCGTGATCTGTGTCGACAAGGGCCCCGCCGCAGGAGCCGGCTCGACCAGCTCGTCGTCGTCGATCATCCGTTTCAGCTACTCGACGCGCGACGCCGTGCTCACGGCGTGGGAGTCGGCTGCGTTGTGGCTCGACTGGTCTGGTCACCTCGGCGTCGAGGATCCCGGCGGGATGGCCCAGTTCGTCTCGGCGGGGAACCTCATCCTGTGCACCACGGGCTACGACGGCACGACCGTGATGGCGCTGTGGGACGAGATCGGCATCCCGTACGAGTGGTTCGACAGCGACGAGCTGCGCGCTCGCTTCCCGGGCCTCGACATCGGCCGGTACTACCCGCCGAAGCGGATCGATGACCCGGCCTTCGCCGCCGACGCCGACGGCGAGCTGACCGCGTTCTACCAAGCCGACGGGGGATACATCGACGACCCGATGCTCTCGGCGCACAACGTGTACGTGGCTGCCCGCCACCACGGCGCAGACTTCCTGTTCCGCCGTGCGGTCACCGCCATCGACCGGCGCGACGGCCGCGTCGGCGGCGTCACGCTGGAGAGCGGCGAGCAACTCGTCGCGCCGGTGGTCGTCAACGTCGGCGGTCCGCACTCGGGGTCGATCAACCACCTCGCCGGCGTCGATGGGGACATGCGCATCGGCCATCGTCCGCTGCGCCAAGAGGTGTTCGCCGTGCCGGCTCCCAGAGGCTTCGCGCTCGACGATGCCGGGCCGTTCGTCTCGGACATGGACATCGGCCAGTACTTCCGGCCGCAGGCCGGCGGCACGCTGCTCGTCGGCGGCGCCGAGCCCGAGTGCGACGAGCTGGAGTGGGTCGATGACGCCGACCACTTCAACGAGCACACCACCGTCGAGCACTGGGAGACATCCATGCTGCGCCTCGCCAGGCGGCTGCCCGAGTTCGGCGTGCCGACCAAGCCGGTCGGACTCGCCGCGCTGTACGACGCGTCCGACGACTGGGTGCCGATCTACGACCGCTCCAGCCTCGACGGGTACTTCATGGCCTGCGGCACCAGTGGCAACCAGTTCAAGAACGCGCCACTGGCCGGCCAGTTCCTGCGCGCCCTGGTCGACGCGGCGGACGCTGGCATCGACCACGACGAGGAGCCGGTGCAGTTTCCCGGCCAGCGCACCGGCCAGATGATCGACCTCGGTGCATTCTCCCGGCGCCGCGACCCCGCCGTCACGTCCGGCACCGTCATGGGCTGAATGCCGTTGCCGGCCGAACTGGGCGGGATCAGTGCGAGCAGTTGGCACGGATCCCGCCCAGAAGCGGGTGTGGCACGAACCCCGCCCAGATCCCGAACGGCTGTGACCAGTGCTCGCGCGATGTGGCCGACAGCGACGCCGCGTCGTGCTGGTTGATCACGCCTCGGTGAGGTCGTCCAGTTCGGCGACGAGCCGCTTCGGCGCCACCTGGCGGTAGGCGTCGGCGCAGATCTCGGCGAGCTCGGTCCAGTCCGGCTCGATGTCGAGGCGGACACCAAGCCAGCCGCGTCCCCCGACGTACGGGGGGCGGAAGAAGCGGTCCGGCTCCTGCTCGACGAGCTGCTCCTGGGCACCGGGCGGTGCAGCGCACCAGATCGCCAGCCGGCCGTCGCCGTGGTGGTCATCGACGAACGAGACGAACGTCTTCTTGTCGCGCACGAAGAACGTCGGCGAGCCGTGACTCAGTCGCTCGGTCGCCTCGGGGAGGTCGAGGCAGATGCGGCGGACCTCGACCAGCGCAGCGTCCGCCGTCGCTTCGTCGTACACGCCCGGCAGTGTCGCACGAGACACCCCGTACGTTCTCAAACGCAACCCGGGCGCGGAGGTTCCCGGAAATGGGAACGTCCGCGCCCAGAAGGCGGAATGGGTAACCGGTTGCGGCGGACAGCTGATGGGTTCACGGGCGGTACGACCAGATCATCGAGCGGCCGTGCTCGCCAGGGGCGCTGATCGCCTTGTCCTCGATCCGGTCGAGGCGGTACCCGAGCCGGCGAGCCACGGCGGCACTGGCCGTGTTCGCCTCGTCGCAGCGGATCTCGACCGACGCGATGCCGGGCAAACCCAGCGCCGTCGCCGTCAGTGCCCGGCTCGACGCCGTGATCAGACCGCGCCCGCCGGCATCGGCCCGCCGCCAGTAGCCAATCTCCAATGCCTCGGGACCGAGCCGGTCGTGCAGCCCGGTGCCACCGAGCACGGACCCATCGGCGGCGTCGACGAGCACCCAGCCGAACGAGCGCCCGGCCTCCCAGTCGTCGACCGATCGGGCGAGGAACTCGGCCGTCGTCGCGCGTGGTTGATCGGCCCACGGCATCCACGGACGCAGGTGATCGCGGCTGGCTTCGATCGCCGAGTGGACGGCGCCGAGCTGATCGACGCGATGACGGCGCAGCATGGCACCGACATCGTCGAGCGGGATCTCCTCGGGCGGCGCGTCCAACTCTTGATCGTCCATACCTCCACACTCCAACTCGTCATGGTGTCCAACTCGTCATGGTGTCGAAGATCGAGCCGCACCTCACGGCCGATTCTCGTCGAGGGCGCGCTGGAACTGGGCCACTGCCTCGTCGCTGAACAGGACGAAGCGCGCCTCCTCGACGTTCGTCGGGGTGGTCAGCACCGTGCGCACCGCCACGTCGGCGGCGTCGGCCAGCGGCCACCCGTAGATCCCGGCCGACACAGCGGGCACGGCGATGGATCGGGCACCGAGCTCGTCGGCCACCTCCAACGCGTGGCGGTAGCACGACTCGAGCAGGTGGGTGCGATCCTGCGACCGCGCGTACACGGGGCCGACCACATGGATCACCCATCGGGCCAGCATGTCACCCGCCTCGCTGGCGGCCGCCCGCCCGGTCGGCAACGAGCCGATGCGGGCGACCAGCGAGCGGCGGGCTGCGCGTTGCGCTGTGCCACCGGCGCGCAGGATCGCGCCGTCGACCCCACCCCCGCCCATCAGACCGCTGTTCGCGGCGTTGACGACGGCGTCGACGTCCTGCTCGACGATGTCGCCCTTGATCATCGTCACCTCCATCCGTCCAGTCTCGTCGCCGGGTGGGCAATCGGCCAGATGCACGAGATACGCATGGCCGCCCGCCCCCGCGCGAGCATTGGGCATGGCCGCGCCGGGGGCACTCGCCGAGCTGGAGGAGTTCGCCCTCCATCTCCCGGGCGCGTGGTCGGACCTGCCGTGGGAGGACGACCTGGTGACGAAGGTGGGCAAGAAGATCTTCGTCTTCTTCGGCACGGTCGACGATCTCAGCATCGGTGTCAAGCTCCCCGATTCGGGAGATCACGCACTCTCGGTGCCGGGTGCCAGCCCGATGTCCTACGGGCTCGGCAAGCACGGCTGGGTCGTCGTGCCGGTCGGTCGGGACGAGGCGCCGCCCGAACTGTTGGAGGACTGGATCGAGGAGAGCTACCGGGCCGTTGCGACGAAGCGTCTCGTCGCCGAGCTCGATGCCCGAGCGCGCTGAGCCGTGTGACCTCGACGCCTCAACTCGGTCGCGGCCGTCCAGAATGTGCGGCAACCAACGATCGCGGGAGGTCCCCCCATGCTCTCAACCGTTCGCCGGCACGGTCACGCTGCGCTCGTCGCCGCCACCGTCCTCGCCCTCGCCGCGTGCGGAGGTGACGACGCCGCAGATGACACGCCGGACACGACCGCTCCGTCCGCAACGACCGCCGCCCCGGACACGACGACCGGCCCAGATGAGACGACCGGCCCAGACGAGACGACGGGCCCAGACGAGACGACCGGCCCGGACGACACGACCGGCCCGGACGAGACGACCGATCCGGACGACACGACCAGCTCGTCGGGTGGCCGTGTCGAGTTGCTCGACCCTGGGGCAGAGGACGAGCGCATGCAGTTGCCGGGGACGGCGACGGTCGGTCAGTCGGGGACCGGTTCGGCGACGATCAACGTCGACGCCACCGGCGCCGTCGAGGTGACGGTCGGGTTGACCCTGGGCTACGAGGCGGAGATCGTCGAGGGCGATGAGGACGGCTACACGGCTGAGACCACGATCACCGAGGCCGAGCTGACCGAGGCGCCGGCCGGCGTCGACGAGACCGCGCTGGAGCCGATCGTCGGCGTCCGCTACCGCCAGTCGTTCGCTGCCGACGGGACGCCGAGCGAGATCGAGATCGCCAACGAGGACGAGCTGACCGACGAGCAGATCAGCGCGTTCCAGCAGTTCGGCTCCGAGTTGAGCTCCGCTGCAGTTGCCTTCCCCGACGAACCAGTCGGGGCGGGTGCCCGCTGGACGTCGACGACGGCGCTCCAGAGCCAGGGCCTCGAGTTGGACGTCACCTACGAGTACGAGGTGATCGAGCTGGAGGGCTCGGACTACGTGCTGCAGATCTCCTACGACCAACCGATCGACGAAGACGTGGAGCAGAGCGGTCAGACGATCAGCATGAGTGGGAATGTCAGCGGTCAGGGCTCGGTGCAAGGCTCGACGGAGAACCCACTGCAGAACACGACCGAGCTGGACCAGCAGTTCTCCCTCGACCTGGAGGGCGGCGGTCAGGACTTCGAGATGCAGATGGACATCCAGGTCCTGCTCGAGAACGAACCCGACTGACACAGGACTCGGACGCCACCGAACCGGTCCCGTTCCCTGTCAGCAGCGGGCGCGATGTTCTCCGACCGCAGTGGGCGTGGATGGTGAGGCCGGCCTTGACCGGCCCGGAGGGCGGAGCGAGCCATTTATGCGTACTCGCCGGCCAGGTCGCGCCTGCCCTCTCGGCTGGCGTGGGCGGCGTGACCAAGCAGGTTGCGAGCCATCGACGACACCTGCTCGGCGCTCCGCACGGCGTACACGTCGGCGCGCACCTCGTGGGCTTCCGACGAGTCCGGCTCGTACAGCACGGCGAACTCCACGAGGTGGCATGCCAGGCGGTGATCACCCGCCGCGGCCAGCTGCCGCGCCCGAGCGAGCACGTTGTCCAGTCCGCCCGCCAGCGTGACCCACTCCTTGGCCTGCTCGGCCCGCGGCGCCGGCAGCAGGTTGTCCGGCTCGCCGTCGTACCAGCCGCCGTAGCGCCGCCACACGTTGCGCACCAGGAACTGCGGGTGGTCGTAGACGGGCTGGAGGTACGGCAGCTGGCGCAGCCGCGCGGGCACCTCGACCTCGTGCAGCACCCGGTCGAGCGGCACGCCCCGGTTCATCAACGCCAGCGTCTGGGTCTCGATCGAATCGAGCAGGTCGGCGGTGTCCGTCAGCGCCTGACGCACCCGGTCGGCCCCGAAGATCGGCATGCCGTGCCCGCACAGCAGCAGCTCGGCATTGCAGCCGGCCATCTGGCGCAGCGCCGTGGCCCAGTCGCTGGCGAAGCGCTGCACCTTCTGCGGGTTGCCGGCGTTCGGCACGGCCCAGATGAACAGGTCCCCCGGATGGAGCACGCCGAGCTCGGGCACCCACGTCCACGTGGCGTCGTCGGTCTCGCCGCGGGCGTGGTGCAGCTCGAACGTCAACCCGCCCTGGGCGAACGTCAGGTGGTCGGCGTACGTCACGTCCGGGTAGCGGTAGTCCGCCGGCCACGAGAACCCCTCGATCGGCAGGGCAAACTGGCGCTGGTTGATCGCCGTGTTCCAACCCTGCGTCCGCTCGTAGCGCCGCAGGTGGTCGGGCAGCGCATCGTGGGCATAGACCACCGGCGCCGGCCACCCCCGCTCGGCGGCCTCGGCCTCGAAGCGTCGCGTGCCGAAGATGTGGTCGATGTGGTGGTGGCTGTACACCGCCGCCCGCACGGGCGAGTCGGGCCGCCAGCCACGCACCTCGGAGAAGACGTGGTTGGCGTCGAACGGGCCTCCCGTATCGAGCATCGCCAGGCCGTCGCCGGTGTCGATGGCGTTGACCGAGGCCACCGAGATCATCGTCAGCACGCCTGGCGCGATCTCCTCCGCGGCGCGATCGAGCGCCGGCACGACGGGATGGTGAGCGTGGACCAGATCGGCCTCGCCGTTCCAGTACCGCTCGGCCAACGCCCGGATGTCGTCCCCCACCCGTGCGATCGTAGGTGCGGTCGGCGAGACTGGCGGCATGGACGCTCTCCAGCACGTCGTCGTCAAGCGCGACGGGGACATCACGACCGTGACGCTCGATCGCCCCGAGAAGCGCAACGCGCTCGCCATCAACGTGATGGTGGAACTGACCGCGGCGTTCGACGAGGTCGGTCGCACGGACGCGAGAGGTGTGGTGCTGGCGGCCAACGGTCCGGTCTTCTCGGCCGGTCACAACTTCGGCGACATGGCCGGGGCCGGCTACTACGACGCCCGCCACGTGTTCGACGTGTGCGCCCGGATGATGCGCACCATGCAGTCGATCCCCCAGCCGGTGTGCGCCAAGGTCCACGCCCTCGCCACCGCCGCCGGCTGCCAGCTCGTCGCCAGCTGTGACCTCGCGATCGCCGCCACCAGCGCCGGCTTCGCCATCCCCGGCGGCAAGGGCGGGTTGTTCTGCCACACCCCTCTCGTCGCCGTCGCCCGCAACGTCGGTCGCAAGCGGGCGCTCGAGCTGGCCTTCACCGGCGACACCATCGACGCCGCCACCGCCGCCGAGTGGGGGTTGATCAACCGTGCCGTCGCGGAGGACGAGCTGGACGCTGCCGTCGATGAGCTGATGGCCAGGGCGACGCGCGGCTCGGCCGCTTCCAAGGCGCTCGGCAAGCGCTCGTTCTACGAGCAGGTCGACCTCGACCAAGCCGGCGCCTACGAGCACGCGTCCAACGTGATGGCTGCCGCCGTCACCACTGCCGACGCGCAGGAAGGCATCACCGCGTTCCTCGAGAAGCGCAAACCACGCTTCGACTGACGGAACGGACGCAACTGCGGTCAAGCGACCATCGCGACAGCGCGCAGGTTGGCCACGGTTTCGATGCGGTGGTTGCGGATGGTGCGCGTGGTCACCTTCTGCTCCTTGGCCAGGGCCGTCGGCGAGCCGGCGTCGAGCAGGGCACGCACGAAGTCGAGATCGGCCGGGTCGAGGCCGTCGGCGCGCGCTTCGGCGAGCAAGTTGGCCAACTCCTCGCACGAGGACAGGACGATCACCGCCGGCGTCTCGTCGAGCGTGCGTGGGTCGATCGAGATCTCCGTCGCCGACAGTCGCCGACCAGGGGCGATGAAGGCGCGGTAGGCGGCATCGCGCACGAGGTTGGCGGCGACCCGCATGGGGCGCTCGCTCGGTCGGTAGGCGTGGATCACGAGCCAGGCCGCGCCGAGCAGCTCCTCGAACGAGCCGTCGATGGTGTCGATGCGACGCCGCTTGCGGACGATCGCCAGCAACCCGGGCAGCATGCGCTGCAGGACGACCCGCGTCGCCAACTCGTCGCCGCGCCCGATCTCGACGAGCGCGCCGAGCACGGCGTCGGCGGCGCGAGTCGGCGCGACACGGTGGCCCGCCAGCACGAGCAGCTCGTCGAGGTCGTCGAACGGTTGGTCGGTGACCTGCCAGCGCCGAGCCTGATCGAGCGCAGCTCGTCGGTGTCGTAGCAGCGACCACTCGTCGTCCAGCTGCCTCGACAACGCGCTGGGCCGCCGTTTGCGCGCAGCGGCCGGGCGGGGGCAGCAGCGGATCTGGTCCATGCCGCCAACGTGCTCTCACCCGCTCTCCGGCGCCCTCACCGCTTCGTTCGCCAGTCGAGGAGTGATCGCTCACCGCGACGCCATCCGGTCGGTCAGCGGCCGGCCTCAGATCCGGTGATCGGCTCACCGCACCTGGTCATGGCGCCGCACTGCGCACAGCCACGTCAATCCGATCAGGCGTCTTCCGGTTCGGGCGGTGAGTGACACCCAGGAAGAGCATGGGCACTGGATCGATCCCCACCATCGCACTCGTCGGTCCGCACGGTGACCGGGTGACGGTTGCCGCGCGGTCGCCGGATGACCTGCTCGGCGAGCTCGCCGACGCGCTCGGTCTCGACCCACGTCGTCGACTCCGGCTCGACGGACGGCTCGTCGGGCGCCACGAGACACTGCGTCGGGCGGGAGTCGTCAACGGCAGCTGCCTGGAGACCGTGGCGGGGACGGCGGCGACTCCGCCGGACCCGGCCGAGACGAACGATCCCCTCGTCGTGGTGACCGTCGATGCCGGGCCGTCGTCCGGTCGGGTCGTCCCACTCGGCGCCGGGCGCCACGTCATCGGCCGGTCGACCGCCGCCGCCGTCTCGCTCGCCGATCCGGCGCTCGAGCCGCACCACGGCCTGCTCGATGTCGGCGCCGACGGATCGGCGCGCTTCGTGCAGCTGACCGGGCGGGTCGCCGCCCGCATCGACGGCGACCCGGTCGGCGAACTGGTCGGCGCACCGTTTGGGGAAGCCGGCGCACCCGTCGCCGACGGTGAACTCGTCGCCGTCGGCACGAGTCGCCTCCGCCTCGTCTCGATCGACCGCGCGTCGGCGGAGCGCGCCCCAGCAGCCCTGACCGTCGACCCGGCGGACCCGTGGCGGCGAACGCTGCACCGCACGCCACGCCTCCTGCCTCGCTGGGATCCGGCGCCGATCGCGATCCCGTCGTCGAGCACACCGACCCGGCTGCCGTCGGGACTCGGCATGACCGCCGCGGTCTGCACGCTGCTCGGCGCGGTGCTGATCGCCGTCCTCCTGCGGTCTCCGATGTTCCTCCTCCTCGGCGCGGTGGGCGTCCTGGCCGCCGGTGGCATGTGGGTCGCGTCGAAGGTGGGGGCGTTCCGTGACGGCCGCCGCGCCGGCGCCGTCCGCCAGCGCGAGCTCGCCACGTTCGCCGTCACCGTCGCCGACCAGCGGACCGCTCGATGGCACCACCACCTCGCGTCGACGCCGACGGTCGCCGACGCGCTGCAAGCCGCGACCCACCTTCGGGCGTCGGTGTGGGCCCGCCGGCCGCACCATCCCGACGCCTTCCGGGTCACCCTCGGGCACGGCCCGGTCGCTTGGGAGGTGGCCGTCGACGAGGCGACGGCCACATCCCAGGCGACGGCCACATTCCAGGCGATGGATGGCCAACCGACCGCACCGGAGGTCCTCGCCGTGGTCGCCGCCGCCGAGCGGTTCGACGATGCGCCGGTGCCGTGCCAGCTCGGGCCGGGTTCGGCGATCGCCGTGACGGGGTCCGGCGCGAGCGGGGTCGTGCGCTCCCTCGTCGTGCAGCTCGGCATCTGGCTCGGCCCAGCGGACTGGCGCCTGCTGGCGGTGGTCGACGATCCGGTGACGTGGGACTGGTGCCGGTGGTTGCCGCACGGCCCGGGCTGCGCCGCGGTGATCGTCTCCGGCGATGACCAGGCCGCCCAGACCGCGGCCCTCGCCGCGCTCGACGATGGAGACGACCGCCACGTCCTCGTCGTCACGGATCGACCGGAACTGCTGGCCCAGCGCACCGGCCCGCTGCGCCGGTTCGTCGGCGCTGCGACGTCGGTCGCCATCGCTGTCCAGGTGCCGACGGGGGAGGCGGTGCCGGCGTTGTGCCGCAGCCTCTTCGACATCGGCTCGCTCGGGGTCGGTCGTTGGTGGGCCGATGCCTCGATGCCTTCCCGGTGGGTGCCCGTCCATGCCGCCGGCGTCACTGCCGCCGAGGCGGATCGTGCCGGCCGAGCGCTCGCTGGCCTGCGCGACCCGGAAGACCCGGCATTGGCCTTCGATGCGCTGGCCACGTCCGTCACGCTCGGCGCACTGCTCGAGCATCACGGTGGCGGTCCGATCGACGACGCCATCGCCATCGCCGCGAAGTGGCGCGCCGGCGGGCTCGATCCGCCACCGACGGTTGCGCTGGGACTGACGTCCGACGGCGTCGTCGAGGTCGATCTCGACCGTGACGGCCCGCACGTCCTCGTCGCCGGGACGACGGGATCCGGCAAGAGCGAGCTGCTGCGCACGCTTGTCGTCTCGCTCGCCGCCCGCTGCAGCCCGGACCACGTGACGTTCGTACTCGTCGACTACAAGGGCGGGTCGACGTTCGATGCATGCGCCGAGCTGCCGCACACCGTCGGCGTCGTCACGGATCTCGACGACCGTCTCGCCGAGCGGGCCCTGTCCAGCCTGGAGGCCGAGCTGCGCCGGCGCGAGCGCCAGCTGCGGACGGTGGGCGCGGCGGACCTCGCCACCTATCGCATCGACCCGACCCGCCCGGCGCTGCCCCGTCTGGTCGTCGTCATCGACGAGTTCGCCGCCCTCGCCGCCGAGCTCCCGACGTTCCTGTCGTCGCTCGTGGGTGTCGCCCAACGCGGACGCAGCCTCGGCGTCCACCTCGTGCTGGCCACGCAACGGCCATCCGGAGTCGTCGACGACGACATCCGCGCCAACACCAACCTCCGCCTGGCGCTGCGCCTGCACGATCCCGCGGACGCCCGCGACGTCGTTGGCGACGATGCGCCCGCGCGGTTCTCTCGGGGGACGCCGGGACGTGCGATGTTGCGCCTCGGGCCGACCGAGCACGTCGTCTTTCAGTCGGCGCGGTGCACCGGCCCGGCGCGGCTGGGGCACGACGAGCGGCTGCACCTGCTCGCCGCTCCGGCAGCCGACGCGCAGGGCGCCACGACCGAGTTGGCCGTGCTGGTCCGCTCGATCCGCAACGCGGCCGCACTATCCGACGTTGCCGCGCCGCATCGGCCGTGGCTGCCTCCGTTGCCGGAGCGCCTCGGCACTGCGCCGCCGGGTGCGCTCGGCCTCGTCGACGTCCCGGCCGCGCAACGTCGCGACGACCTCGCTTGGTCACCGGCCGACGGCAACCTCGCGATCGTCGGATCGTTCGGCAGTGGCACCACCACGGCCGTGCTGGCGGTCGTGGCGTCCGTCCTGCGCAGCGACGGAGGCGAGCACGTGTACGTGATCGATGCCCGTGGTGACGAACGACTCGACGCGCTGGCCACCGCCGCGCGGTGCGGCGGTGTCGTGCGACCGCACGAGGCGGAGCGGCTCGGGCGGCTGCTCGATCGGTTGGAGGGTGCGTTGGACGGCCGGCGCTCGACGGCCGGTCGGGGTGCCGCGCAAGGGATCGTCCTCGCCGTCGACGGTGTGCCGGCACTGCGCGCCGCGCTCGACGGGCCGGTCGATGCGGCCCGGTGGGACCAGCTACGGCGGATCGTGGGGGAGGGCGGCCCCGTCGGTCTGACGTGCGTCCTCACGGCGGAACGACCGACGGCGATGCCGGAGACACTGCTGGCGGCGTGCGCCGAGCGGTGGGTGATGCACCTCGACGACCCGACCGACGCAGCAGCGTGCGGCATCCGTCCGGCGGCAGTGCCGAAGGCCGTCGCCGGTCGCCTCGTCGTCGCCACCACTGGCTGCGAGGCCCAGCTCGCACCGCCGCCGTGCGATCTCGACGTGGGGACCGGCGGAGACTCTGCTCCGACGATCGGTGTGCTGCCGGCGCTCGTCGACGCGACCGCGATGCCGGCCGGTGCGGCCACCGCGAACGGCGACCTCGATCTCATCGTCGGCGTGGATCACCGCACGCTCGGCATGGCCCGGTTGACGGTGCCGGACGGCGAGCACGTGCTCGTCGCCGGCCCTGCCCGCAGCGGTCGGACCACCGCCCTCGTCCGGCTCGCCGACTCGTGGTCGGAGGCGACCGGCGGAGGCCGGGTGCTGGTGGTCGCCGGGCGCGGCGCGGCGAACCTGACCCGTCGGCTGGCAGCGGACGATGTCGTCGAGCTGGCAGCGGCCGATGTCGTCGAGCTGGTCGCCACCGTCGGCGCAGTCGGGTGTCGCCCGGTGCTCGTGTTGATCGACGACGCGGAGCACGTCGACCACCCGACGCTGGCCGGGCTCGTCGCGCAGCACCG
>JBPCJW010000147.1:0-7662 GCA_051004915.1 Ilumatobacteraceae bacterium | reverse complement strand
ACGAACCTCACCGGCGGTGGCATCCGAGTCGCCGCGGTGAGGTGGATGGCGTCGGCCAGGCGCAGCGGTTGCGCCCGCGCCAGCTCGGCTGCGGCGTCGAGGCATCGCTGATCGACCGGGACCACGTGGAGGTGGTCCCACGTCAGCCGCACGGCGTCTTCCAGGTCGGCCCGCAGCACCGCTTCGTCGGTGAGGCGGTCGATCGTCGGGAGCGCTTCGGCCAGCGCAAGCGCGGACGCTGACCAGACGGGGTCGTCGGCCATCGCGGCGAGACCGATCGCTCGCGCCGCACCGTCGATGCCCAGCGCGAGCAGCGCCGAGCTGTCCAGGGCCACCGTCACGAGACGTTCTCCCATCCCGCCCAGGAACGGATCATGCCCAGATGGGGGAGCGCGGCGCTCATCCCCGCAGCTCGGCGAGGGCGCGGTCGAGGCGGGCGCCGGACCACACGGGGACGGGGTCGGCCGGGTGCCACGCGCTCGTGCGGCGCGGCGGGACGACGCCGCCGGACGCGACCAGTCGCTCGAGGTCGGGCGCCGTGTCGTCAAGCGGCGCAAGCTGCGCCGTCGGACGGCCGCCGACCGTCACGACGGTGCGTTCGCCGTGGCCGGCACGGCGGATCGCCGCTGCAAGATCGGCCCGCAGCGCTCGCACCGATTGTGTAGACACGCGTGTACACAAGCAGGTTGGCGCGTCATCGTCAACACGCAGCACGATGGCGAGCATGAACTTTGCCTTCACCGAGGAACAGGACGAGCTGCGCAAGACCGTCAAGGCGTTCCTCGACTCCAAGAGCCCCGAGTCCGCCGTGCGCGAGCAGATGGAGACCGAGGCCGGCTACGACACCGCCGTGTGGTCGCAGATGGCCGAGCAGATGGGCCTGCAGGGCTTGCACATCCCCGAGGAGTTCGGCGGCTCCGGCTACAGCTACGTCGAGCTCGGCATCGTGCTGGAGGAGATGGGTCGCTCGCTGCTGTGCGCGCCGTTCTTCTCGACGGTCGTCCTCGCCGCCAACACGCTGATGCAGAGCGGCGACGACGCGGCGAAGAAGGACTACCTGCCGGGCATCGCCAGCGGTGAGACGATCGCCACGGTCGCCTTCACCGAGCCGTCCGGCAAGTGGGACGAGGCCGGCATCACGATGGAAGCGACTTCGGCCGGCGACGGCTGGACGCTGGCGGGCACCAAGAGCTTCGTGCTCGACGGTCACACGGCGAACCTGATCCTCGTCGCCGCCCGCACACCGCAGGGCGTCAGCCTGTTCGCCGTCGACGGCGACGCATCGGGCCTCACCCGCACCGCCCTGTCGACGATGGACCAGACGCGCAAGCAGGCCAAGCTCGAGTTCGACGCCACCCCGGCCCGCCTCGTCGGGACCGACGGCGAGGGCTGGGCCACGCTGTCGACCGTGCTCGACCTGGTCGCCGTCGGGCTGGCCGCCGAGGAGGTCGGCGGTGCGCAGAAGGTGCTCGACATGGCCGTCGAGTACGCGAAGGTGCGTGTCCAGTTCGGCCGTCCGATCGGCTCGTTCCAGGCGATCAAGCACAAGTGCGCCGACATGCTGCTGGAGGTCGAGTCGGCGAGGTCGGCGGCGTACTACGGCATGTGGTGCGCCAGCGAGATGAACGACGAGCTGCCGTCCGTCGCCTCGCTGTCCAAGGCCTACTGCTCCGAGGCGTACTTCCACGCCGCCGCCGAGAACATCCAGATCCACGGCGGCATCGGGTTCACCTGGGAGCACCCTGCCCACCTGTACTTCAAGCGGGCCAAGAGCTCCGAGCTGCTGTTCGGCGACCCGACGTACCACCGCGAGCTGCTCGCCCAGCGCATCGGCCTCTGACCTCGTTCGAGCTCACCAGAGGCGAGTGACGGGGAACAGGTCGAAGGCCCGGTCGCTGGCGACGAGCGTCATGTCCTCCAGCTCGGCCTGAGCGGCGATCATCCGGTCGAACGGGTCGGCATGGCCGACGTCGTACATCCCGGCGCGCAGTGCATGCCGATGCGTGACGTCGACGGGGAGGTAGCCACCCACAGCAAGTTGGTCTCGCCAATCATTGACCAACGGCTGCGCCTGCGGGAGGCGGCCCAACCGATACTTCGTCGCGATCTCCCAGGCGGACGCAGCCGACACGTAGGCCTCGTTGTCGTCGTCGGCGAGCGCCGCTTGCGCGGCTTCCGAGATCCGCTGCGGCGCGGTGGCCGACCAGATCAGGGTTGCGGTGTCGAGTAGCAGGATCAGATGAGCCCCCACTGGCGCAGCTCGTCGTCGGTCATCGGATCGAACACCGCAGGGTCGATCGGCGGCCCAGGCAGCTTCAGCCATCCCAACGGGGGACGCTTCTTGCGCTCGTAGCGCACGAGGCGGGCGACTGGCTTGCCTCGGCGGGCGATGACGACGTCGTCGCCGGCCTCGACCTCGGCGAGCAACTTCGACAGCTGGGTCTTGGCTTCGTGTACGTTCACCGTCGTGGTCATATCGACTTAGTCTAGTTGACCACCATCTGTCCGAAGCGATCGACCGGATCCGATCGCTTGCTGCGGACAGTTCGTAGGGTTGGACGGCGATGGAGCCGATCACGTGGGTGTTCGCCGCCGTCGCCGCCGTCGCCGTGTTCGTCATCGCCGCCGTCGTCGTCGGTCGGGAAGCCCATCGCCTCGATGCCGTGGCACCGCGCGTCGTGTACCGGCTCGACGAGGCGGTCGACTTCGTCGCCGACCGGGTCCCGCCGGCCACGCAGGCTCGGCTCACGCCGGCGGAGGTCGAGCAGTTGCTGATCTTCCACCTGCGTTGGCTGCATGCCAAGGGCCTGCAGCCGGTCGACGTGATCGACCGCCGGCAGGACATCTTCACGGCGACCGTGATCGACGAGGACACGTTGACCGGGTACCTGCTCGGCGAGGCCGAGCGGGCCGGGATCGACGTCGTCGACGTGCGCGAAGACGTCGACGCGGTCGAAGTGGTCGAGGCCCACCTCGCCTACCTCGGAGCCATCGGCGCCGTCGGCCCGCCGGCCCCCGGCGACGACGTGGCCGACCTGCGCTGAGCGCCGATCAGACCTCGCGACCGGCGTCGACGTCGACGTTCGGCGGCGCGTGGGGTGCGGAGAACGGCTGGCGCATTCCGTTGACCCAGCGCAGCGGCGCCGTCGCCCGCCACGACGTGCTGCCTTCCAGATCGAGCACCCGACGCCGGCGGTCCGCGACCATGTCGACGTGGCGCAGCGCCGTCGACCGGCAGGCTGCGAGGTCCGTGCTCAGTTCGGCGACCTTGGCGTCCAGCCTCGCCACCGCCGACTCCCGGGCTCCGAGCTCGCGGCGGACGATCTCGACCGCGGTCGTCGAGTCGGCGACGGCCTCGTGCAGCCGGGCGATCTCGGCGTGCAGCCCGTCGATCCGGGACACCAGGTCGTCGTTGCGGACCACGGCACCGAGCAGGAGCTCGGGCCCAGCCTCGTCGAAGCTCACGCCGGGCTCGACCGGTGAAAGGGTGCCCGCCGAGTCGTCGGTGACGATCGCCGCCATGTCGTAGAACGCGAGTGGCTCATGTTCGCTGGTCACGGCCAGGATCCGGCCGGACCGGTCGACATCGATGCCCTTCGGTCCACCCTCCTGGGTGTTGTAGCGACCGCGCAGGAACGTGTCGTCGTCCATCTGGCGCAGGGTGGCGATCGGTTCGCGCCCGCCGGACCAGTCGTCCGCACCCCTGGCGTAGACGTACAGGTACGGCGAACCGGCGTCAGCCACGACGAGATGGCCATCGTCGCCGCTGAAAGGCGAGGCCGTGGGGGTGGTTGACGTTGCAGAGGACTCCGGTCGGCGACGCGTCCGGGGCGAGCCGCTGGACGCGGTCGTAGATGGCCACGCTGTGGGTCAGGTGGTTGCTGATCGCGACCCAGCGTCGATCACGACTCACGGCGACGCCGTCGGGTACCTGCAGTCCGCTCGCCGCGACCACCTCGGCGCCCAGGACACGGCACCCGTCGCGCAGGTCGACGAGGTGGCGCGTGACGCGGTGGACGTAGTTGTTGCAGACCAGGTCCTCGAACAGATCGGCCGCCACCTGCGTCGCCGCCACCGAGCCCGGCGTGCTGACCTCGGAATCGTCGTCGGCGATCGTGGCCAACGGGGCTGCCTGGACGCTGCGCACCCCGGGCACGGTTTGCGGGATCCGACGATCACGGCCTCACCGGTGCGATTGGCGACGATGAGCGTGCTGTCGCCGAGGAAGGCGAGCCCGTGCGGTTGGCTGAGACCCGTGCACCGCAGCTCGGTGACCCCGCGCAGCGCGACGGTCACCTCGTCGTCCACACCGCCGACGTCGACGTCGAACACGTAGATCGCGTCGTGTCCGAACCCGGCGACGGCGAGCCGCTTGTTGTCGGGGGAGAACCGGACATCCTCCGCGCGCCCGATCCGTGACAGCACACGTTGCGCGCCCTCCGAGACGGTGACCCCCAACGCCGCAAGCACCGATCCATCCTCCCGCACCGCGCAGTCCGAGAACCCATCATGCATCGCCCACGTCCGCTGCGGGCAGGCCGACCTCGACGGGCCAGGATGACCCCATGGCTCCCGACGACGTCGAGTACGTCGATTTCCACTTCGACGTGATGTGCCCGTGGGCATACCAGACCTCGCGCTGGATGCGCGAGGTTCGGGACCGCATCGGCCTCGACGTGCGGTGGCGGTTCTTCAGCCTCGAAGAGATCAACCACGTCGAGGGCAAGAAGCACCCGTGGGAGCGGGAGTGGTCCTACGGGTGGTCGATGCTGCGGATCGGCGCACTGCTACGGCGCAAGGATCCGGTGCTGCTCGACGCCTGGTACGAGCGGGCCGGCCGGGCGCTGCACGAGGAAGGTCGGCAGCCGCATCGCCGGGAGGTCGCCGAAGGATTGCTCGGCGAGCTCGGGCTGGACGGGCCGGCGCTCGTCGCCGAGGCGCTGGCCGACGCGACCACGCACGACGACGTGCGGACCGAGCATGCGCGCGTCGTCGCGGCCGGGGCGTTCGGCGTGCCGACGCTGTTCTTCCCCGATGGCCAGTGCCTGTTCGGGCCGGTCGTCGTCGACCCTCCGACCGGAGCCGATGCGATCGCGCTTTGGGAGCACGTGCTCGGGTGGTTGCGTTTCGGGTCGCTCTACGAGATCCAACGCCCGAAGGCGGCGGCCGACCTCGAGCTGATCGCCGAGACGTTCCGCCCATACCTGACGGCGCGCGACTGGCGGACGATCCAGAACCCGACACCATGACGCCCCCGATCGTGAGGCGCACATGACCACGGACGTCCCGCAGGACCGAGTCGTCGATGCGCTAGAGGAAGAGTGGCGGACCCTCGACGAGCTGATGGCGGGGTTGTCCGAGGACGAGTGGGCGACGCCGACACCGTTGCCGGGGTGGACGGTGAAGGACGTCATGGCGCACGCCATCGGGACGGAGTCGATGCTCCTCGGAGAGGCGGCGCCGGAGATCGACGTCGGCGCGCCCGAGCACGTGCGCAACGACATCGGGCGCTTCAACGAGCAGTGGGTGGCATCGATGCGCGACCGGTCGCCGGCCGACGTCCTCACCGAATTCCGTCGTGTCACCTCCCGGCGGCTCGAGGCGCTGCGGGCAATGGACACCGACACGTGGGAGGCCGAGGGCTTCACCCCGGCTGGCAAGGACAGCTACGGGCGGTTCATGCGCATCCGGGTCTTCGATTGCTGGATCCACGAGCAGGACATCCGCGACGCCGTCGGTCGCCCGGGTGGCGACGCCGGCGCGCCGGCAGAGCTGGCACTCGACGAGATGACGACGGCGATGGGCTTCGTCGTCGGGAAGAAGGCCGGCGCATCGCCGGGGTCGCGTGTGATGTTCGACCTGATCGGTCCGGCCAGCCGCCAGGTGCTCGTCGAGCTCGGGACCGGCGAGGGTGCCCGGGCGGCCGTGGTCGACGAGCTGTCCGGCCCGCCGACCGTCAGGTTGCGCATGCCCGTCGGCGTGTTCGTCCGCCTCGGCGGTGGGCGGGCCGACCCGGCGTCGCTGCGCGCGCAGGTGGAGATCACCGGCGAAGACGGCGAGCTCGGCGAGCGCCTCGTGGCCAACCTCGCGTTCACGATCTGATGGCGAGCCGCCGCGTCGAGCCCGGTCCCGGTCAGGAGTCGGTGTGGGACTACCCCCGACCGCCATCGCTCGAGCAAACCGCCCGGCACGTCGTGATCGAGCTTGGCGGTGCGGTCGTCGCCGACACCCGTCGGGCGTGGAGGGTGTGCGAGACGAGCCACCCGCCGTCGTACTACGTGCCGCGTGGCGACGTCGCCGAGGGTGTCCTCCAACCAGCTTCGGGCGGCGCATCGTTCTGCGAGTGGAAGGGCCCTGCGACGTACTGGACCGTCGAGGCCGGTGGCCGCACGGAGCGAGCGGCAGCGTGGTCCTACGAGGACCCGACTGCTCAGTTTGCTGCGATGCGTGGCGCCGTGGCCTTCTACCCGGCGCGGATGGACCGTTGCACCGTGGACGGCGACGTGGTGCACCCACAGGCCGGTGGGTTCTACGGCGGGTGGATCACCGCCGAGGTCGTCGGACCGTTCAAGGGGCAGCCCGGCACGGCGTTCTGGTGAGGTGACGTTCTGCTGAGCGGCTTCGCCGCTGTGTCGGCCTGGCGGCCGACCTGACATCCACCGCCCTCTGCGGCACGGACGCTCGGGAACCCCGCGGCCGATCTGCTCGTTGTGACGGTCTCGAGATGTGATTGACTAGTGCCACCAGAGGAAGGAGGTGGTCCACCACATGAGTGAATGTTCGTACGGGACCCTGGAGGTGGTTGGCCGCTAGGCCGGCAGGCTGGACCGCCTGGCGAAATCCACGCCAACTTCCGCTGATCCGAGCCGCCGGACCTCGTCCCCCCGGCATCAACCAAGCTCGCCAGCACCCAGTCCAAGCCAGGAGGGGAGCGCCCATGCGCTCCCCTCCTGTCGCGTCCCGCCCCCGATCCCAGGTTCTGACGAAGCTCCGATGTCGTTTCCGACCACGATCCCGCCAAACAATTGCAATCGCGATGCAAACTTGGGTTCTGACGAAGCTTGGAGGTGGTTTTCAATATCAGATCTTCGTCAGAACCTTTGCTTGCGGGGCGCTTGCTCAGGGCAGCAGGGCGAGCGGTGGGGCTGACGTTGCGGGGATGGTGGGGAGGATGTCGGCAGCGTCGGTGCCGAGGACGCCTTCCAGGAGGGCGGCGTAGACGGCGCGGAAGTCGACCGTCGTGGTCAGGTCGCCGTCGTCCAGCCGATCGAGCGGGGGAGGCTCGCCGTGGAACCCGGGCACCACGTTGCCGGCCAGCAGCACGGTGCCGGCCCCACCGTGGTCCGTGCCGCCGCTGCCATTGGACCGCACCCGCCGGCCGAACTCGCTGTAGACGACGACCGTCACCGGACGATCGGCCACGCGACCGAGGAACCCCGACAGCGCCCCATCCAGCTCGGCCAGCAGCGCCGCGTGCGTGGCCCCCTGGTTGGCGTGGGTGTCGAAGCCGCCGAGCTGCACGCCGTAGGCCCGGGTCGGCAGTCCGGCCTCGATCAAGTCGGCGACGACGTTCAGCTCGCCCGCCAACCCGCCGTACTCGCCTGCCGACCCACCTCCGACGGGGGCCTCGCCCGCCTCCTCGTCGCGACCGTCGACGCCTCG
>JBPCJW010000146.1:0-17482 GCA_051004915.1 Ilumatobacteraceae bacterium | reverse complement strand
CCAGCACGCGAGAACCGATCACCGTCTCCTGGTGGCTGATCCACGCGCCCGGGCAGAGGTGCGGCCCAACGCCGAACGCCAGGTGGCTCGACCGCCCGTCCTTGCTGCGCACGCCGCTGCGGAGGATCTTGCCGGTGTACAGGTCGGGTCGGAAGATGTCGAAGCGCTCGGGCTCCGTGAACACCCGGTCATCGTGGTTGGCCGAGAAGTCGACCATGTGCATCAGCGATCCCGCCGGCACGCGCACGCCGCGCAGCTCGAGGTCCCACGTGTTGTGGCGCGGCTGCCCGCCGATCGAGCTGGCCACCCGCAGGGTCTCATGGAAGGCGGCATCCCACAGCCCGTCGTCGGCGCGCACGGCGGCGTACTGCTGGGGGTGCTGCAGCAGCAGGTACCAGAGGTTGAGGATCGCGCCGCGCGTCGTCTCGCCACCGCCGCCGACGACGAGCGCGATGTTCGAGGTGATCTCCTCGGTCGACAGGTGGTCACCGTCGACCTCGACCGCGCACAGCTCGGAGATGATGTCCCGACCGATCGGATCGCCGGCCTCGTCGTACAGGTACGTCGGCCGCGCCCGCCGTTCGGCGACGAGGTCCTCGACGAAGTCCTCCAGGTGCTGGCGGGCCTCGACGCCGACGTGCGCCGTGTCCGACCCGCCGAGGCCGTTCATCATCGACGAGTACCAGTAGAAGAAGTCGGAGCGCGCCTCGTCGGGGAAGCCGAGCACCTGCCCGACGACGCGGATCGGGAACTCGTTGGCGAACGCCCGGCCGAGCTCCACCGATCGCTCGCCCGTCGACTCGTCGACGACGACGGAACCCTCCGGCGCGCTGCCGTCGAACCACCCGTCGATCATCTCCTCGGCCAGTCGCTCGATGATCGGCACGCGGCGATCGAGCGCCTTGCCGACGAGGTGGCGGCCGTACACGTTGCGCCGGCGGCGGTGCTCGACACCCGACAGCTCGAGCTGGGTGTTGCCGAGCACGCCCGACGACAGCCCTTTGGGGATCGTGTTGAAGCCCTGCTCGTCGAGGTAGCACGCCGTGACATCTTCGTAGCGGGTGACCCAGTAGCAGTTGTGCAACGTGTCGTGGAACACCGGGTGGTGGTCGCGCAGCAGCCGGTAGTACGGGTACGGGTTGCGGGCGAACTCGGCGGAATCGAAGATGCGCGGGTCGACGAGCGGTGTGCCGTCTGACGTGTGGCCCATGTCGACGGCCTGCCCGACTGGCATCAGCGGGAAGTCGGGCTTGCCGGCGACGACCTCCTCGTCCAACCCCATCGCCGGCGCGAGCACTTGTCGGAACGGGCAGGTCAAGGTCATCTGGCGCCACCTCCCGGTCGATCCAGGCGTCGATCAAACCCTACGGTGAGACGTCCGAGCCAGCCGAGCGGAGCGAGTCGGGAGCCACGACCGAGATGGAGGTGGAGGTGCCGTGCCGTCGATCTACGTGATCACCGAGGCGTGCATCGACGTCAAGGACGAGTCGTGCGTCTCGGTGTGCCCGGTCGCATGCATCCACACTACCGACGCGGATCGGGTCTGCTACATCGACCCGAACGAGTGCATCGGCTGCGACGCCTGCCTCCCGGCCTGCCCCGTCGGAGCGATCGCGGTGGCGGACGGACGCCACCTCGCGCCTCCCGAGTGGACCGAGCTCAACGCCCGCTGGTTCGAGGATCCCGAGTCCGTGCGCACCCGCATCGATCAGCTCGCCACGTGAGCGAGCGAGTCTGCGAGCGAACGAACCATCAGCACGGTCTTGTCGCTCATGGCCGAGCTCTTGTTGCGCTTCGGCTCGGCGTCCCCGGCCACGGTGAGGTGCGCACCAACGAGCGAGCGAGTCTGCGAGCGAGCGATCCATCAGCACGGTCTTTTCGCTCATGGCCGAGCTCTTGTTGCGCTTCGGCTCGGCGTCCCCGGCCACGGTGAGGTGCGCACCAACGAGCGAGCGAGTCTGCGAGCGAACGAACCATCGTCACGATTCTGCTTCGTCGCCGGCTGTGCGGCGACACGGTCAGGTGCGGGCGTCTCGACGACGCAGGATCATCGAGTCCTCACCCGGTCGGTACAGCTCGTGGGCTCGTCGCCACGTGGCGAACGCGCCGAGGATGTGCGGCGGGTCGCCATGGATCTCGGTGAACCCACCGGTCACGTCGCGCGTGTCGAAGTAGGCCGCGTCGACACCGTCGGCGTGCAGCCGGCACGCTGGGGCGAAGCCCGTTCGGCTCAGCTTGTCGTACTCCGCCTCGAAGTCGTGGACGAGGTACGCCACGTGGTGGTAGCCCTCCTCCCCGGCGGCGTACATGTCGCGGTAGATCGACGGTGTGTCGTCGTGTTGCACGATGAACTGGATCATCGTGTCGCCGAGGTAGCCAAAGGCGTAGGACACGTCGGCCTCCTGGTCGGTCTCCCGGTACATGAACGTGTCCGTGCGATGGTGCTCGGTGACGGAAAACGGCCCGGCCCCGAACAGGTTGGTCCACTTCTCCATCGACGCGTCGAGGTCGTTGACGAGGTAGGCGACCTGGAACCAGTGCTGCTTGACGAGGGCGTCCATCACGGAAGTCCAGCACCCCCGCCGCGCCGACCATTCACCGGAGGGCCGTACCCTCCCGGCGATGCAGGAGATCGTTCTGCAGGGTGGGGTCGCCAACGCCGGGGCCGTCGTCCGCATCGGTGATCACGTGCTGCGACCGTCGAACCGGAACACGCCCACGATCCACGCCTTCCTCCGGTTCCTGCGCGAGCGGGGCTTCGACGGGGCGAGCGCCCCGGTGGGCGTCGACCCGGACGGGCGTGAGCGGCTCGAGTTCATCAATGGCGACGTGGCGGTGCCGCCGTATCCCGACTGGGCGCAGACCGATGCGGCACTGGCCAGCGCCGCAACTTTGCTGCGGCGGTTCCACGACGCCAGCGCCGACTACCTCCCGCCGCCCAACGCGCCGTGGAACACCGAGATGGCCGATCCCAGTGCGTCCGCCGCACCTCCCGACGAACAGGTGATCTGTCACAACGACGTGTGCCTCGAGAACATCGTCTACCGAGACGTCGTGGCCGTCGGCCTGCTGGACTTCGACTTCGCCGCCCCGGGCCGGAGGGTCCACGACCTGGCGTCGTTCGCCAGGATGAACGTCCCGATGGACGCCGACGGCGACGCCGTGCTGCTGGGCCGGACGCCGCCGTTCGATCCGTTCCGCCGCCTGCGTCTCGTGGCCGACGCCTACGGGCTGCCGCCCGGACGCGGTGAGGTCTTGGACGTGGTGGCCGGCGGCATCGAACGTGGCGGCGAGTTCCTCCAGCGGCGACTCGACGAGGGGAACGAGTCCTTCCGAGCGATGGTCGAGGCGACCGGCGGCATGACCAAGTTCGATCGGCGGCGGGCGTGGTTCGCAGCCAACCGTGAACGGTTCGCTGCGGCCCTGGGGTGACGTGCCGCGCCGCAACCGGGTCGACCCGTGGGGTGACCTGCACGCCGTTGCCGCCCGCGGCATGTTCACGGGCAACCGCGGCTGCCTCGTCAACGACGCCGGACGTGTCGTTCGCCACCATCACAGCCGACTGTGGATCACCTGCCGGACCTCGTACCGCGACTGGCGCCACCCGCTAGATGCGCCGCACCGCTGGACGCCGATCTTCTTCCTCGACGACGCCGTGGCCCTTGCCGCCGGCCACCGCCCGTGCGCAACGTGCCGGCGCCAGGACTACGTGGCCTACCGCGACGCCGTGACGGCGGCCGATGCCAGCCGCACACTGCTGACCGACGACGAGGAACCTGCCACCCCAGAGCTGCGGGCGGCGGAGCTGGACGCCCGGCTCGCTTCCGAACGGCACAGGCGCGGGCGAGGACTCGACCGCGCGGCTGACCGCATCACCTGGGCGGCGGACGCCGCCGAGCTGCCCGACGGCACGGTGATCATCGACGACGTCGGCACCCCGCAACTGCTGTTCGTCCGACGGGCGCTGGCCTTCTCGTTCGGAGGCTGGCGTGACGCCGGTCGGCGCCCCATCGGGCCGCAACGCGTTCTCACCCCGCCGACCTCCGTCGCCGCCCTGCGCCACGGCTTCACCCCGACACTGCACCCATCGGCAGGATTCAGCCGCTCGCACCGCCCGTGAAGTTCCAGGACGCCAGGTGCAGCGCCGGCGCAGTCCACCGCGGCATCGCCGCGCTGTAGGTGTCGCCAGGCAGCGCATGGGCGAACCGACCGATACCGCGCACGGCGCCCGGCGTCAGCGCCTGGGCATAGGACTGGGTGAAGCGGAAGTTGCGCAGCGGGCGGACGACCTCGCCACGCTCGATCAGCCAAACGCCGTTGCGCGTCAGTCCCGTGATCGCCAACGTCCGCGGATCGAGCACGCGCGTGTACCAGAGATCGGTGACGAGGATGCCTCGCTCCACTCCGGCGACCAACTCGGCGGCGGCAGCGTCGACGACCGGACCGTCGACCTCCGACGAGCTGATCGCCCCGGCCCGCTCGACCGGCAGCAGCCCGACGTGGGTGGCGACGCCACCGAACGACGGCGCGCCGACGCTGTGGCCGGTCGACTCTGCGCCAGCGGCTGCGGCAGTGCGCCGGTCGTGGGTCAGGGACGCACTGGTCCCTGCTTCGATCAGCACCGTCCGGCGGCACGGCGTGCCCTCCGCGTCGTATGCGTCCCCGCAGATCGCGGCGTCGTCGACGATCGTGATGGCCGGGTCGAACTGGGCCTCGCCGAGGCGCACGAACGAGCGCCGCTCTTCGACCGCCTTGGCGTTGAACCCGTACCAGCTCAGACCATGCAGCACGTCGGCGACCGCGGTTGGTTCGAGGACGACCTCGTACCGGTCGGGCGCCAGCTCCTCGGCATCCGCACCGGCGCGCGCTTTCGCCGCAGCCCGAGCACCGAGGACCGCACCGTCCAGGTCGGCGAGGCGACCGGAAGCCGCACGCGCCACGCCGTCGGCCCCATCGAGGCGGGCAATGCCGTCCACCGCCACGTCCGCCCGCTCGCCCGTGACCTCCTGACCGGTGGAGTTGACGAACGCTCCCGACCAATGCCCGGTGCGACAGAACCCGGCGGTCTCCAGGCCGCCGGCCGCTTCGACGAACGCCGCGACGATCGACGCCCGCTCGTCCGGCGTTGCGCCCGCCGCCGCTGGGTCAACCTCCGCCGGTGTACCGGTCGGCGCGGCGGGCGCGATCCCTGGCCAACCGGTGTCGACCGGAGCAACGGTGACGGCGGCCAAGATGCGGTCGACCAACGCCTCCACCCCGTCGCCGTCGCCCCCCGTCCCCGAGCCCGACGCCGTGCGACCGTCGCGGTGAACGGTGACGCGCAAGCCGACGATGTCATCGGCGACGTTCTGGTGGATCGCCGAGTTGGCGAACCTGGTCAACGCCAGCCGGTGGTGATCGACGGCGACCTCGACCTCGGCGCCCGCCCCGACGGCGCGCTCGAGCAGACGCTGGGCGAGTGACAACTCATCAGTCATGCCCGCACCCCGACGCGCACGTTGCGGAAGCGTCCGGGCGCAGCGGGATGGCCGGTGTGGCCGACCTGGCCCGGCTGGCCCTTGCCGCAGTTCGGCGTCCCCCAGGATGCGATGTCGGACGAGAGCATGTCCAGCGACCGCCAGAACTGTGGGCCGATGCCGGTGTAGGTCGGGTTGCGCAGCAGCCGTCCGAGCTCGCCGTGCTTGACCTCGTAGCCGACCTCACAGCCGAACTGGAAGTTGAGCCGCTTGTCGTCGATCGACCACGAACGGTTGGTGTCCATGAAGATCCCGTCGTCGGTGGCGGCGATCATCTCGTCGAGCGAATGCGGTCCTGGTTCCAGGCCGACGTTTGTCATGCGCACCATTGGCAGCCGCGACCAGCCGTCGGCGCGCACGCTGCCGGCGTAGCCGAGCCCGGCGACGGCGGCCGAATCACGACCAGCCAGCACGCCGACCCAGCGTCCTTCGCGCACGGCGTCACGAGCGGTCGCCGGCGTCCCCTCGTCGTCGAACCCGAAGGATCCGAGCGCGCCCGGGATGGTCGGATCGATCGTGATGTTCATCAGCTCGGACCCGTACTGCAACGATCCGAGCTGGGCCAGGTCGAGCCACGACGTACCGGCGTAGGCGGCCTCCCAACCGAGGATGCGATCGAGCTCGATGGCGTGCCCGACGGACTCGTGGATCTGCAATGCCATCTGCTCGGCCCCGAGGATCAGCGTCATGTCGCCGCTCGGGCACGGCGGCGCGCTGAGCAACTCTCGAGACTCCGAGCCAACCCTGGCGGCGTGGGCTGCGAGGTCGATCTCCTCCACCATCTCCCAGCCCCGCGTCCCGTACTGACCTCGGGCCGCCGGGTACGAACGGCGCTGGGTCTCGCCGTCGCCGATGGCGGTGGCCATGATCCCGGCGCCGCACTCGCGGATCCGCTGATCGATGCGATGGCCCTCGCTCGAGACCAGCCACTTGGCGGTGTCCCACACCTGGTACATGCCTTCGGCGATGTCTGCCCCGTGCTCGCGCATCGTCGCCGTCGCCCCCACCAGCAGATCACCCTTGTCGGACAGCCCGACCTCGAGCGGATCGATCTGACAGTCGCTGGCCCACGACCCGGTGACGGCCTCAGCCGGGATCAGGCCGCTCTCCCGGCGGGCGACGCGGGCGCTGGCCGTCGCCACCTCGGTCGCCCGGCGACCCGCTGTCCTCGCCGCAGGCGCAGACAGCTCAGGGAGGGCGTAGAACCCCCAGCCGGATCCGACGAGGGCGCGCACGCCGACGCCGGCGTCCTCGTCCTGGGAGACCTCCTCGACCTCGCCGTTGCGCGCCGCCATCGACTCGTATCTGCGCAACATCACCCTGGCATCGGCGTATCGAGCGCCGGCGTCGATCGCCGCTTGCACCGCGGCCTCGGCCACCTCGAACTCGCCGTCTCGCCGTGCGTCGTCACCCATGCCGGCGACCGTACCCGGCGCCGATCGCACCATCCGCCCCACGTCGAGGGCGGCCGGTCACCTCAGCGGAAGGCGAGGGCGAAGCAGCGCTCGGCCAGCGTGCCGAGCGCGTACGACGCGTAGTTGACACCGAAGTCCGAGTACAGGTCCCTGCACTCCTCGCTCCACGCCAGCGCCTCGGACGACGACATGCGGTGGACGACCTGCAGGATCCCGCCGTCGTAGACTCGGTACTCCGCCCAGGTGCCCGGGAAGTCCTTGACGCAGCCGACCTCGATCGATGGCACCCGCTCACCGATCCACCGCACGCGATGGCGATGCGTGTGGCCCGCCGTGTAAGCGACGATCGCGGGGCGCCTGAGCATCACTGCCGACAACGCCTCGCTGGCGTCGGGATCGATGCCGAAGTAGTCGCGGCTGCGTTTGCCACCCGTCCACTGCTGGTGGTGGCCCATCACGAGGACCGGCACGGTCGAGGCGGCGGCGCCGGCGTCGAGCCAGTCGAGCTGCGCTTGGGTGACGTGCCCCGTCGCCGAGAACGGAATGGCCGTGTCGAGCAGCGCGACGGCAACGCCGGGCAGATCGATCCACTGGTCGCCGGCGTAGACGTCCTGGCCGCGGTAGGCGTCGTGGTTGCCGCGCACCACGTGCAGGCGGTCGCCGAACGGGACGCGGTAGCAGTCCTCGAAGGCGGCGAACTCCTCGTCCGTGCCGTCGTTGGTCAGGTCGCCCTTGACGACGACGGCGGCGAGGTCGGCGGCGGCCATCTCGGCGGCCGCCGCCCGGTTCATCGTCTCGGGGTACGGCGCTGATCCGGCCGGCGGTCGCTTGATCGGGCCGTCCGCACGGTCGTCGATGCGCCCCGCCTCCCACTCGCCGAAGTGCACGTCGTTGACGGTGGCCAGCCGGCAACGCAGGGTCCCGCTGGGTCGTGGCAGCGTCGTGAACGTGATGCCGCGGTGGGCGTGTTCGGTGCCGGGCTGGAGATCGTCGAGCTGATCGACTGCCAGCCCGTCGTGAAACGTCGCCGAGTCGTCGGCGACGGTCGTCAACTCCAACGGCATCGTGTGCGTCGCCTCGTCACATCCACGGACGGCCGCGGCGAAGCGGGATCGGCTGCGTCCACCATCGTCCGCTGAACCGCCAGACGGGTGGCCGACGGGCGTCGCCGCGCTGGTCGGCTGCGGGGCGTGGCGACAGCAGCTCGATCGCGGCGACGATCGCCGCCGCCTCCTCGTCCGTCGGGACCGGGCTGATCGTCGGTGACACCAAGGAGCAGCGTACGGGTTGGCCCACGAGCGCGCTTCGGCCCCCCACCGCAGCGCGCGCCCGTTGCAGGCCGGCCTTCCCCGGCCTCGCGAGCGAAGCGAACCGGCGGCAGTCGGGTCGGCGCTCTTTCGACGGAGCGAGCCACGTGTCAGGCTCGGCCCCCGGCCAACGCAGCCGTGGCTGGATCGGCCGGGTGGAACAGCTCGACGTGCAGCTCTTCCAGGGTGATGTCGACGGGCGTGCCGATCGAGGTGTTCGTCGAGAACCACGACTGGACGTCGTCGCCGACGCGCAGGCGCAGCGGCACGAGCACCGTCGGTACGTCTGAGCGCGTGCGCCACGCCGAGCCAAGGGCCCGGATGTCCGGGTAGCCCGACACCTCGTCGAGGAGCGTCTTCAGCCGCCCGTCGCGGGTGACCGCAACCTGGCGGTCGAGCGTCGCCAGCAGGTGGTGCGACCACTCGGCGAGGTTCTCGATGCGTGCGGCCATGCCGTCGGGGTGGAGCGTGACCCGGTACACGTTGAGCGGCGGGACGAGCAGGTGCTCGGCGACGCCGACGAGGAACGCCTGGGCTCCGGAGTTGGCCATCGCCACGTCCCAGCCGCGATCGACGACGACGGCCGGGTAGGGGTCGTGCGCGTCGATGAGGGTCGAGAGCGCCTGGCGCACGCTGGTCATGGCTTCGTCCTCGAGTGGCGTCTGCTGGTAGCGGGGGGCGTAGCCGGCAGCGAGCAGCATGGTGTTGCGCTCGCGCAGCGGGACCGCCAGGTGCTCGGCCAGGGCGAGCACCAGCTCTGGCGACGGCTTGGACTTGCCCGTCTCGACGTAGCTCAGGTGGCGGGTCGACACGCCGACGTCGATCGACACATCGAGCTGGCTGCGCCGGCGATCCTCCCGCCAGTCGCGCAGCATCGACCCGACCGCCGCCCGCTCCGTCGCAGTCACGTCCTCACCCCGACCCACCTCCCGGTTCTGACGAAGATCCGTCATGGAAATCCAGCACGATCCCGCCACGGAATCTCGGTCTTCGATTCCATGGCGCGATCGTGCTGGAAACCCAGCATGGAGCTTCGTCAGAACCAGGGATGGTCGTCGGCACGGGTCGAAGGTACCGGCGGGGGTCAGGCGGCGGCAGGCTCGGCCGGGACCTCGTTGCCGGCGAAGCCGATGATCCGGTGCAACTTGCCCTGGTCGTCGCTTGGCGACGTCGAGCCCGGCAAACACCGGCTCGGCGCCGGGTTCGCCGAGTGCCCAGGTGAAGCGGACGAGGTCGCGGTGGGCGTCGACGCCGCTGGTGCGGCGCATCACGAGGCCGGGGAACTGGGCCTGCACGGCGGCGATCATCTGGTCGTATGCCGCCAGCCCGTCGGCCTCGAGCATGGGGTCGCGGTACCACAGGTCGGCACCGAGCGAGGAGGCGATCAGCTCGGCCCGCTTGGCGTCGTCGGTCTCGTTCCAGGTGCTCAGGTAGGTGTCGATGACATCGTCTTCGGGGGTGCTCATGCGGACCACGATGACGACGACGCCGGCGCAAAGCGATGACGTCTCAGGTCAACCCGGACGGCCGATCTGGGCGGCTTCTCTGCCACGTGCTGGCAGAGATCACGCCCAGAACACTGGGTGGCACGATTCCCGCCCAGTTCCCGCCCGGGCCCGCCAAACCCGCGGCACGGCGTGCTGCCAGCTCCCGGGCGTTCGTGCCGCAGCGCGCTTGCGAGGTCAGGCCGAGCGTTGGGCCGAAAGCCCTGCGGCGCCAGCCGCAGCGAGGCAGCGGCGGCTTCCGCTGCCACTACAACGGCATGTTGCCGTGCTTGCGCCTGGGAAGCTCTTCCCGCTTGGTGCGCAGCATGGCCAGGCCGGCGACGATCTTCTGACGGGTCTCGGCGGGGTCGATCACGTCGTCGACGTACCCCCGCTCGGCCGCCGCGTACGGGTTGGCGTAGCGCTCGGTGTACTCCGACACCAGCTCGGCTCGTCGCGCCGCCGGGTCGGCGGCCTGCTGCAGCTCACGCCGGTACACGATCTCGACCGCCCCCTGCGGGCCCATCACCGCCAGCTCGGCCGACGGCCACGCGAACGCCAGGTCGGCACCGATCGACTTCGAGTTCATCACCACGTACGCGCCGCCGTAGGCCTTGCGGATGATGACCTGGATGCGCGGCACCGTCGCCTCGCAATACGCGTACAGCAGCTTGGCGCCGTGGCGGATGATCCCACCGTATTCCTGGTCGACGCCGGGCAAGAAGCCGGGCACGTCGACGAACGTGACGAGCGGGATGTTGAACGCGTCGCACGTCCGCACGAAGCGCGCCGCCTTCTCCGACGACTCGATGTCCAGCACGCCGGCCAGCACCATCGGCTGGTTGCCGACGATGCCGACGGTCCGCCCGTCGATCCGCCCGAACCCGCACAGGATCGAGCGCGCCCAGTGCGGGAAGTACTCCATGAACTCGCCGTCGTCCAGCACGGCCTGCACGATCTGGCCCATGTCATAGGGCAGGTTGGGGCTGACCGGCAGCAGGTCGCGCAGCTCCGGGCACAGCCGAAGAGGGTCGTCGCCGGTGTCGACCAGCGGCGCCTCCTCCATGTTGTTCTGCGGAAGGAACGACAGCAGGAAGCGCACATCGTCGAGGCACGACTTCTCGTCGGCGGCGACGAACGTGGCGACGCCGGACTTGGACGCATGGCTCATCGCCCCGCCGAGCTCCTCCAGTGTCACCTCCTCACCCGTCACGGTCTTCACGACGTCTGGCCCGGTGATGAACATGTGTGACGTCTCGCGCACCATGAAGATGAAGTCGGTCATCGCCGGCGAGTACACGGCGCCGCCGGCGCACGGCCCGAGGATGACCGAGATCTGCGGCACGACGCCCGACGACAGGACGTTGCGATAGAAGATCCCCCCGTAGCTGGCGAGGCTGACCACTCCCTCCTGGATGCGCGCGCCGGCGCCGTCGTTGAGTCCGACGAGCGGCGCGCCGACCCTGATCGAGAGGTCCATCAACTTGTGGATCTTCTCCGCGAACACCTCCCCGAGGGCGCCCCCGAACACGGTGAAGTCCTGCGAGTAGACGAACACCTTGCGCCCGTCGACCGTGCCCCAGCCGGTGATCACGCCGTCCGTGTACGGCCGCTCCTCCAGCCCCGAGGTGTGGGCGCGGTGGCGGGCCAGGAGATCGACCTCGTTGAACGACCCTTCATCGAGGAGGTACTCGATCCGCTCCCTCGCCAGCAGCTTGCCCTTGGCGTGCTGGCGTTCGACGGCGCGCGACGAGCCAGCCTGGTACGCCTGCTCACGACGCTTGCGCAGGTCGTCCAGCTTGTCCTGCATCGGGTTGGGACTGGTCACTGCCGCGACGCTACTGGCGCGCCGCGCAGCCCGTTCCACGTCGATCAAGAGGCCGTGCGCGCTTTGGCCCCGACCGCAGCGGGCGCGATCGTCAAGGCCGGCCTTGCCCGACCCAGCGAGCGGAGCGAGCCACTCAGAGGTCTTGCTTGCGCACCTTGCCGGTGGTGGTGCGAGGGAGTTGGCGCACGAAGCGCACCCGCTTCGGCACCTTGTGACGGGCCAGCAGGTCGCGCACGTGGTCTTGCAACTGGTGCGCCGTCACCTTCGTCCCGGGCCGCTTGACGACGTGGGCGACGAGCCGCTGCCCGAACTCCTCGTCGTCGACGCCGACGACCGCCGCCTCGGCGACCGCTGGGTGCGAGACGAGCGCATCCTCGACCTCGGCGGGGTACACGTTCTCGCCACCCGACACGATCATCTCGTCGTCGCGCCCGTCGATGAACAAGCGGCCGGCCGGGTCGAGGTGTCCGAGGTCGCCGGTCGACAGCAGGTCGCCGATCGACTCTTTGCCGCCGCCGCCGGTGTAGCCGTCGAAGCGGGAGCTGTTGGCGACGAAGACCCGGCCGGTCGTCCCGGGCGCGACGGCTCGACCGGCGTCGTCGACGATGCGCACCGTGCTCCCGGGCGGCGGACGGCCGGCCGTCGCCGGCGCGGCGCGCAGGTCGGCCGGACCGGCGACGGTGGCCAGGGACACCTCCGTCGATCCGTACACGTTGTAGAGCACCGGTCCGAACCGATCGAGCACCGCCGTCGCCAACGGGGCACCGAGCGCCGATCCGCTGGAGGCGATGTAGCGCAGCGACGACGTGTCGTACTGGTCGCCGACCGCCTCGCCGAGGTCGACCATGCGCCGCAGCATCACCGGCACGACGGCCAGCCCCGCCGCCCGGTGCTCGGCGATCGCCGCCACCGTCCGCTGGGCGTCGAAACGACGCTCGAGCACGATGGTCGACGACAGACCGAGGCCGGTCGCCAGGTGGACGAGCCCCCATGCGTGGAACAGCGGCGCGGCCACGACCACGGTGTCGCGAGCGCGGATCGGGATCGTCGACAGCAACGGCGCCAGCGAGTCGAGTCCGCCGGTCGACGACCGCACGGCTCCCTTCGGCCGACCCGTCGTGCCAGAGGTCAGGATGACCATCCGCCCGGCGCGTCGAGTCACGGGCCGCATCGGCGTCCGCGGGCCACGGGCGGCCAGCCCGTCGAGCTCGGCCTCGCCGACGGCGAGTCGCGCGCCGCACCCGGTGACGACAGCGGCGAACTCGTCGTCGTGGAGCACCGTGCCGATGCCCTCGGCGGCGACGACGTCGGCCAGCTGCGGCCCGGCGAAGCCGGTGTTGAGGAACACGAGGTCGGCGCCGAGCTTGGCGGCGGCAAGCATGCTGACGACGAAGCCGCGGTGGTTGCGGGCGAGGATGCCGACGGTCGTCCCTGGCCCGACGCCCTGACGGTGCAGGCCACGAGCGACGCCATCGCTGGCCGCCCACAGCTCGGCGTAGGTCAGCCCGCCCCGCTCGTCGGCGATCGCCGCCGCACGCGGATAGCGCGCCGTTGCCCCCGCCACGGCGCCCGCCATCGTCGGCCCCCACATCGCGGCAGCGGTCATCGCCCGCGGTAGGCGGTCGGGACGCTCGGGCCGGAGGGCAGCCCGAGCGGCCGCGATCGCGCCGATCACCATCGCCTCGCCCCGACCTGTCCGTCGCAGCGCGCCCACCATCGCGATTCTGGCGGACCGGACCCGGTCAGGTCAGCTCGAAGACCACAGTGACGTCGACGGCCAATTCCTGCGACCCGGGCTCGATGGCGATCTCGGCCCCGGCCGCCTCGTCGAATGAAGACCTGTCTGCGGCGAAGAACGTCGTCGGCACGGACGACTCGACGATCTCCAGCACCTCGCCGACGCCGCCGTCGGCGGCCGTGGCGAACTGCTCGGCGCGCCCACGAGCATTGTCAACGGCCGCAGTGCGGGCCTCGGCGAGCACGGTCTCCGGTTCGGCGTACGAGAACGAGATCCCACCCAACGTCAGCTCCGGGCCGACGAACGCCTGCACGCCGTCCAGCAATTCGCCGATCCGAGCGAGGTCGCGCACCGTGACGCTGACGTCGACGTTGCCCTGGTAGCTCGAGATCTGGTTCTCGTCGATGTTCGGGTAGATGTTCAACCCGCTGGTCTGGATGTCCTCCTCGGCGATCCCGAGGCCCTTCAGCGAGTCGACGAGCGCCGTCGACTTCGTCTCCAGCGTCGAGTACACGACGCTGGCGTCCGGGTCATTGGATCGCACGCCCATGTACACCTGGGCGACGTCGGGCCGCACCTTCACGGTCCCGTGCCCGGTCACGGCCACCGAGCGCACCGGCCGGTCGGTCGGCGCACCGCCGGTCTCGTCCGGCGGCACCGTCGCCGACACGGGCGAAGCGGCACCGTCGGTCAAAGCGACCACGGCCGTTGTGGCGCCGACGGCGCTGGCCGCCGCGACCAGTGCGATCTTCCAGCTGGCTGTCATGTCGTAACTCCCTCGTTGAAGCGGTGGGTGGACCGTAAGACCGTAGGACGCCCGCCGGGGATGATCGGTTCCCGTGAGCCCTCGGCGAATATGGGTTCGCCATGGACCTGCCGCTGCTACCGCCGTTCAAGCCGATGCTGGCCAAGCTGGCGCGCACGATGCCCGACGGCGACGGGTGGCTGTTCGAGCCGAAGTGGGACGGCTTCCGCTGCATCGTGTTTCGCGACGGTGACGAGCTGGAGCTGGCGAGCCGCAACGAGCGTCCGTTCACGCGCTACTTCCCGGAGTTGCTCGATCCACTTCGTGACGCGCTTCCTCCGAGGTGTGTGGTCGACGGCGAGATCGTCGTCGCCGACCGCGAGGGGCGGGGCCTCGACTTCGACGCCCTGCTGCAGCGCATCCACCCTGCCGAATCTCGGGTGCGCCGTCTGGCCGCCGAGACCCCGGCCTCGTTCGTCGCCTTCGACCTGTTGGCGCTCGGCGACCGGGCGATGCTCGTTGAGCCGCTCAGCGCCCGCCGGCAGCAACTCGTCGAAGTCCTCGATGCACGGCCTCCCGTCCACTTGACACCGGCCAGCACCGACCGCTCCGTCGCCGAGCAGTGGTTCGGCCGCTTCGAGGGTGCCGGGCTCGATGGCGTCGTCGCCAAGCGCCTGGACGAGCCGTATCAGCCGGACAAACGGGCGCTGGTCAAGGTAAAGCACGAGCGCACTGCCGAGTGCGTCGTCGCCGGGTACCGCGTGCACAAGGACGGTGAGGGAGTCGGGTCCATGCTGCTCGGGCTGTACGACGACGACGACGAGCTCCACCACGTCGGCGTCGCTGCGGCGTTCAGCGTCACGTTCCGGCGCCAGCTCTTGGCCGAGCTGGAGCCGCTGACCCACGGCGCCGTCGACGGTCATCCGTGGCAGGACTGGGCGCAGTGGCAGCAGCAGGACGTCAGCCGCAAGCCCGGGGTGACGAGTCGGTGGAACGCCGGCAAGGACCTTTCGTGGGTGCCGATCCACACGTCGGCCGCGGACGGGCTCGTCGCCGAGGTGACGTTCGGGCAGCTGGAGAACGGCCGGTTCCGCCACGGCGTCTCGTTCGTCCGCTGGCGCCCCGACCGTCAGCCCTCGAGCTGCCGCTACGACCAGCTGGAGGTGGCCGACCCGGTCCCCTTTGACGAGGTCATCAGCAGCTGAAGCAACGCCGGGAGGACGTTCGCCACGTCCGTGACCGCTTCGGCCCCCGACCGCAGCGAGCTCGAACGGTCAGGTCGGCCGAGGGCCGACACGCCCAGCGAGCGAGACCGTCAACTCGTCGTCGCCTCGGCGGGGGGCGCGGTCGTCTCTGCAGGCGGCGCAGTCGTCTCCACCGGGGGCGCCGGCAGCGTGCTCACGGGGGTCACCGGAGTCGTGCTCGGCGTCGTGCCGATGTCGGTCGTCAGCAGCTCACCGTCGGCCGTGCGGACGTCGAACTGGCCGCCGGCGTTGCTCAGCGACCCGGTCGGTGTGGTCGCGCTGATCTGGAGGGTCCACACGCCGGGGGCCTCGAGGGGGATCCCGCTCCCCGCTGGCGACTGGGCGATGCCGGCGCCGGCGAGCGGGATCGGCTGCACGATCGTCGGCAAGCTGGACCCGACCGGCGGGACGAACGACACCTCAAGCCCGGCCAGTCCGGTCGCCGGCGCACGCACCTCGACGCGCAACAGGTTGACTCCGACACGGCCCGGATCGAGCGAGATGGTGAGATCGATGCCGGACGCCGTATCGACGATCGGCTCCTCGACGGTGAAGTCCTGCACCGGCTCGGGCAGCTTGCCCGGATCCAACGCCAGCAGCCAACCGCTCAGCGCGACCACGGCCAGGCCGATGACGGCCTCGGTCCCGAATGCCCTGCGGAGGCGATGGGCCAGACGTGGCCCGAGGTCCGACGAGCGCTGCAGGCGGGCCTGGGCGACCTGGCGAGCGGTCAGGCCGATGAACAGCATCGCCGCGACGAGGACCGTCTTGGCGAGCAGGACCTGGCCGTGGCGTTCGCCGAAGAGCGAGCTTCCATCCAGCCGGTAGAGCTGGACGAGCCCGCTGATGACCGTCACGATGATCGCCGGGCCGGAGAGTCGCCCAAAGCCGCGCACGGCGTGGACGAGGTCCTCCTCGCCGGGACCGGCGAGCACCACGCGCGCGAGCAAGATCAGTGCCCCGAGCCACAGCGCCATCGCCAGCGCGTGCGCGATCCCTGCGATCACACCGAGGAGGACCAGGTCACCAGCGGTCCTGGTCAGACCGAGCGTCACGGTGGCCAACGCCGGGAGCGCAACGGCCGGGAACTGCGTGGTCGGGTCGATCACCCGCTCCGGACGCAGCACGACCCATCCGCAGGCGAAGAACAACACCAGGCGAGCCAAGGCGGCCTGACCGGCCACGCCGGCCTCGAAGAGATCGAGCCACCCAGCCGGATTGAGACCGGAGCCGAGCGAATCACCACGCACGGTCGCGCTGAGCGCCACGACGTAGAGCAAGGTGCCGGCGGCTCCGAGCAGCCAGGTCGAGCGCAGGAACCGGACGGCGAGGACGTACTCGGGTCCCTCTGGCCACGCCGCGACGATCAGCACGATCGAACCGAACAGCACCGCGACCCCGAAGGTCGACAGCACCTGGCCGAGCCAGATCGCCGTGTTCGACACGTCGGAGGCGTCCGAGATCTCGTCGTCCGTGGCGGCCGGGTCGGTCGGTGTCGACCCTGGCACGGTCGTCTGACCGGGCGCCAGCGTCGATAGGGAGAACGAGAACGACCCGTTGGAATCTGCCCCGGCGTCGGGCCGGGTGACGGTCCACGCCACGTTGCACACACCGGCCGGCGGCGGGTTGAGCACGGCCGCGGAGATCGTCAGGCCGTCGTCGCTGATCGTCGGTGGGTTGGCGACCAGCGCCGGGTTGGCCGAAGCCGCCCCTTCGGGCAGGCACGACATGGAGATGGTCGCCCCATCGACCGGCTGCTCGAACCGCAGGAGGATCTGCTGCGGCGGCTCGGCCAGCTGCGCGCTGTCGGCCGGCTGCGTCTCGAGTGGATCCTGGGCAGCCGCCGGCGTGCCGAGACCGAGCAGCATGAACACGATCGCGCCGAGGCCGGCGAGCAGCAGCGGGCGGCGGAGAACACCGGTTCGGAAAGGCACCAGCGCAACACGGTAGTTGGACGGACCGAGGCCACACCGCACGACTGGCTGGCGAGCGCCCGGCGCCGGTTGGTGGACCTTGTTCGGATGCTGGTCGTCGAAGAGCTCGTGAAGGTGGAAGGTGCCCGGTCGTGCGACGCGACCCGGCGCGTGCCTGCCTCGTCTCATCGGGCCTTCTGGGGGCGAAGGGTCGCAGATCTCCAACGATTCCCGCCCAAGGCTAACAAACAACCCACCACAACATGCACTACTGTGGTTCCCTTTTTTCGGT
>JBPCJW010000145.1:0-5367 GCA_051004915.1 Ilumatobacteraceae bacterium | reverse complement strand
CCTTGCCGGAGCCGGTGAGCGGGAAGCCGTCGGTCACGAACCACTGCGTCGGGGTCTTGTGGCGGGCGAGCACCTCGGCGCAGTGGGCGCGGAGGTCTTCGGCGGTCGGCGCGTCGGCACCGGCGGGCCGCACCACAGCAGCGACGACCTCGCCCCAGCGATCGTCCGGGATGCCGACGACAGCGACCTCGGCCACCGCCGGATGGCTGAGCAACACTCCTTCGATCTCAACCGGGTACACGTTTTCGCCGCCGCGGATGATCATGTCCTTCAGCCGGCCGGTGACGGCGACGTAGCCCCGCTCGTCCATCGTGCACAGGTCGCCGGTGTGCAGCCAGCCATCGGAGGTCAGCGTCTCAGCAGTCGCCTCGGGCTGGTCGAAGTACTCGATCATCGTGGAGAACCCGCGGGCGCAGAACTCGCCCTGCTCCCCGATCGGTATCACCTCACCCGTGGTCGGATCGACGATCTTGACCTCGACGTGGGGGAGCGCCGTGCCCACCGTCGCCGATTTGTCCTCGGGTGAGTCGTCCGGCAGCACCGTCGTCGCCACCGGCGACAGTTCCGTCTGCCCGAACCGAAGACGAAACCGTGGATCTCCTCCACGCGCGCCACCTGGGCCAGGCCGAGGTCGGCCTTGTGCTGGTGCCGGCGCGCCTGGTCGCCGCCGCCGTACCCGCTGCTGAACGGGTACCCGAGCAGCTGGCCGGTCGTCGAGAACGTCCACCCGTGGTACGGGCAGCGGAACGTCGAGGCGTTGCCCCGGGCGAGGTCGCACACGAGGTTGGCGCGGTGCGAGCACCGGTTGAGCACCAGCCGCACGACGCCATCGCGATCGCGGGTCATGATCACGGGCTGCGGGCCGATCGACTTGAGCACGAAGCCGTTGCGATTCGGGATCTCGCTGGTGTGCGCAGCCCGACCAGCTTGGGCAGCGTGACCGTCCCGCCGGCGTCGGGGGCCATGCCGACGCGCGTCGCGCCGAGCAGGAACTTGGCGGACTCGGCGGCGACGACGACGTCCGACGCGCAGACGAGTCCGAACCCGCCGCCGCCCGCGGCGAAGCCGTGCACGGCGGTGACGACCGGGGCCCGCAGGTGGACCAGCGTCGACGCCACGTTGCCCAGCCACGTCGTCGCCTGGCGCAGGTAGTCGGGCAGCGCGGTGCCCTGGGCGGCGAACGTCGGCACGTCCCCGCCGGCGCAGAAGTGCCGCCCGGCGCCGCTCAGCAGCACGGCGCGGACGCGAGGGTCACCGTGCACCCGCAGCAGCGCGCCGTGCAGGTCGCGCAGGAACGGCACGTCCATCCCGTTGGCCGCCTCCGGCCGAGCGAGCAGGACGTGCGCGACGGCACCGTCCAGCGTCACCCGCACGTGGCCATCGGCGACGAGCACCTCCCGGTTCTCCTCGCACTTTTGGGTCACTGGTGACCCCTGAAAACGCTTGAGAACGTCTTCGTGGTCACGTCACGGTGGCGCCGACGACGTCGGGGGCGTGGCGGACGCCGAGGTCGCCGCCGACGTCGGTGGCGTGCAGGACGGGCAGCACCTCGCGGGCGTAGAGGTCGTAGTTGGCTTGCGCCACGTCGGGCGGCCTGCCGCCGCACGACCGCAGCGCCAGGACGGCGCCGGCGTCGGTGCGCTCGACGTAGTCGAGCAGCTTGGCCGTGACCTGATCGGGCGTCCCCCACACCTGCAGGTCGGCGAGGAAGGCGTTGAACCGCTCGAGGCCGTGCTTGGCGATGTTGGCGGCCAGGGCGGCGTAGTACTCGTAGCCCTCGATGTCGGCGAACGAGACGTCGCTGAACTCGTAGTGCTCGACGATGGAGCGGGCGTAGCGCTGGAGGTACACGTCACGCATCCGCTGCGCTTCGGCCGGGTCCTCGTGGACACCGACGAAGACGCACAGGATCGGCTTGCACGACTCGGCGTCGTTCACTTCCCGATAACGGCGGCGGTAGGTCGCCAGCTCCTCCTCCACCGTCTCCCACGGCTTCTGCGCGATCACCATCAGCCCGACGCCCAGCTCGGCCATCAGGTCCATCGACTGCGGTGAGATGGCCGAGGCGAACGTGCGGCCGGCGAACGACGCCAGCGGGCGGGGACGGATCTCCGTGCGCGGCTGGTGGTACAGCTCGCCGTCGAACTCGATGTAGCCCCGCTCGAGGGCCTGCACGATCGCCGTCGTGTATTCCGTGAACCGGCGTCGCGATTCGCCCATCTCCAGCCGGAAGCCGTCGAACTCGATGCGCCCGAGGCCGCGCCCGATGCCGAGCACGGCTCGGCCGTTCGACAGGTGGTCGAGCAGGGAGAAGTTCTCGACGACGCGCACGGGGTCGTGCCAGGGGAGGACCGTGACCATCGTGCCGAGTCGGACGGTGGTGGTGCGCCCGGCCAGCCACGACAGGAACTGGGTGACGTTGGGGGTCAGCTGGTAGTCCGAGAAGTGGTGTTCGGGCGTCCACACCGAGTCGAAGCCGCTGGTCTCGGCCCGGTCGGCGAGCGCCAGCTCGTGGCGGTACATCTCGGCGTCGGTCATCTGGCCGTCGAGGTTCTGGAAGGCGAGACCAAGTCCAGCATGCATGGTCTCGGACCGTAATCTAATTCTGGTTCGAATTCAAGGTTGGCGGTTCTGTGGTCGGCGGGCGAGGCCACCGACGAGCACGGCGACGGCCTGATCGGCGATCGCTGTCGCGTCGGCGCCGCGCTGGGCGACGGACCACTCGGCGGTCCAGTTCATCGCTCCGAACGCGAGCATGCGGGCGGTGAACAGGTCGAGGTCCGCAGCAAGTTCTCCGGCCTCGCTCGCCGCTTCGAGCAGGCCGCTCCAGTAGATGCCGTAGCGGCGCTGCTCTCGGCGATGGGCCGATGCGAGGGCCGGGGGGACCTGGCCGACGATGCGCGTTTGCGCCGACGCGTAGTCGCTCAGCTCGAGGACCGCCATCGTGTGGGCGCGGATCGCCGTGGCCAGCCGCTCGAGCGGCGAAGTGTCGGATGGGAGCGCGTCGACGGCGGCGCGCACGTGGTTCCACGCGTTCTCGATGCCGAGGCGAAGGATCTCGGCGACCAGCTCCTCCCGCGAACCGAAGTGGTAGTAGAGGCTGCCCGTCTGGATGCCGGCTCGCTCGGCGATGTCGCTGAGGCGGGCGGCGTATCCCTGCGTGCGGAACACGGATGCCGCGGCGTCGAGGATGCGCGCCCTGGTGCGCGCCGACTTGGTCGGCACCGCACGTTGCTCGGGCTGGACCGTCATCGAAACCTAAACTAGCTTCGAAAATGTGGAACTCGGGTTGGTCGGTTGCGTCACCGTGGTGACCGGTGGCGCGTCGAACATCGGCCGGGCGATCAGCCACGAGCTGGGCGCGGCGGGAGCGGTCGTCGCCATCCTCGACCGCGACGAGGCGATGGCGAAGCGCACGGCGGGCGAGATCGCCGACGCTGGTGGGCGCGCCGTCACCTACGCCGTCGACCTGACCCACCACGACGCGACCCAGGCCGCCGTCAAGTCGGTCGAGGCCGACCTCGGCCCCGTCGCTGTGCTCGTCAACAACGTGGGCTGGAATGGCAAGGCCGGCTTCTTCCTCGACCTGCCCCCTGAGCGATGGGAGCAGGCGTACCGCCTCAACCTCGAGCCGACGATGAACGCCACCCGGGCCACGCTCCCGGCGATGGTCGAACGGCGCCACGGGTCGATCGTGTCGATCTCCAGCGATGCCGGCTTCGGCGAGGTCCGGATGGGCGACTACGGCCCGATCAAGGCAGGGGTCATGGCGTTCAGCCGCACGATCGCCAAGGAGTACGGACGCTACGGGATCCGTTCCAACGTCGTGTGCCCCGGCTTGGTCATCCCGGCTGACGGCGCGATCGGTGAGGGCAGCCTGTGGCAGGGCGACGTCGGGTTCGGGGACAAGGAGATCGGCGACATGGAGAAGGCCATCCCGCTGCGCCGGCGGCCCGAGGCCGGCGACGTCGGTGCGGCGGTGGCCTTCTTGGCATCGCCCGCCAAGGCGGGGATGTTGACCGGTCAGGTGCTCAGCGTGTCCGGCGGCTTCGCCATGCCGCGCTGAGTGGAGTTGGGCTGAACGGGGATGGGCTGAGCGGGGATGGGCTGATGCGCCACGAACGCCAGGTCGAGCTGCTGCGCCGGCTGCACGGTGTCGACGCGCCGCGTCCCGGTCCGCTCGGGCCGGCGAGCATGCACAACCCGGCGACCGCGTACACCTCGCCGGAGCGGTTCGCGGCCGAGCGTGCCGTGTTGTTCAGGGGGCAGCCGGTCCTCGTGGCGCTGTCGTGCGAGCTGCGGGAACCTGGTTCGTACGTCACGCTCACCGTCGGCGACGTCCCGGTGGTCGTCGTGCGCCAACCGGACGGGACGACGCGGGGGTTCGTCAACGTGTGCCGGCACCGGGCGTCGACGTTGCTCACCGAGGCGCGCGGCGACGGGCTGGCGTCGATCCGCTGCCCGTACCACGCCTGGACGTACGGCCTCGACGGGGGACTGCGAGCGTTCCCCGGGGCCGAGCCCGGCTTCGACGACATCGACAAGTCCACCCACGGGCTGATCGAGGTGCCGGTGGCCGAGCGCTACGGGCTCGTGTTCGCGATCGCCGACCCGGGCGCCTCGGCGTTCGAGGTGGACGACGCGTTGGGCGGCGGGCAGGAGGAGCTGGCCGACTTCGCCATCGAAACGTACGAGCATGTCGACTCCCGCCAGCGCGAGTGGGCGGTCAACTGGAAGCTCGTGATGGACACGTTCACCGAGCCGTACCACATCCCCTGGCTGCACAGGGATTCCATCGCCCCGCACTACCTGTTCGACCGCTGGATCCACGACAGCTACGGCCCTCACCAACGCTTCATCGGCGTGCGCCGGTCCGTGCTGGCGGAGTTGGACAAGCCAGACGAGAGTGACTGGGAGCTGCTCCCGCACGCCACGCTGCAATACCTGTTCGTGCCGAACGCCGTGCTGACCCACCAGCTCGACCACCTCGAGCTGTGGCGCTTCACCCCCGTCGCCCCCGATCGCACGGTCGTGCGGACGTCGGTGTACTCGCCTCCTGACACGACGCGCCCGCCGTCGTACTTCGTCAAGAACCTCGACGTCCTCCTCGGCGTCACCGACACCGAGGACTTCCCGATGCAGGAACGGGTGCAGCGCAACCTGGCCTCGGGCGCCGTCGAACAGGTCGTGTACGGGAAGATGGAGCCCGCCCTCGTCGCCTATCACACGGCGATCAACGAGCGCCTCGGCGCCACGTCGTGAGGTGGGGGGGGGGGGGGGAAGGTGGCCCCACCCCCCCCCCCAGGATGCAACAAGAGGAGGAGAGGGCGGACTTGCCGAGGCTGATCCCCCCCTCGTTTTCCCGCA
>JBPCJW010000144.1:0-10559 GCA_051004915.1 Ilumatobacteraceae bacterium | reverse complement strand
GGTACCTTCTTGGACACGGTGATCCCTCTCCTTGTTGGGTGTCTTGGTCGACTCCCGAACCCTGCCAGCACGGCACGGCCCGGGGAGGGATCACCAACTCACTTCAACAAGCTCCGGGACAACCTCCTCGCCGATCTCCACGACGAGCAGTTCCATACTCACAATCCGATAACGCCGGGACAGCGCGCAGCGCGCGGTGTTACCACGGGCGACAACGCCTCGCGTCGCAATGCCGCAGCGGAGCACTCGAGTTTGTCGTGCGCGCCGTCGGTAGCTGTGGCCCAGTACGAACGAGAACGCCAATGAGCCGGCCTCGACACCCGCATCGACGGCCCTGATCCCGACGGCAGCAGTCGCTGCGCTCGGCCTCATCGTCAGCACCAGCCTCCCGTCACGGCGCAACCCGGGTCGTCGATCGGCAGCGGCGAGTGCACCCCATGGGTCAGATCCGATGCTGCCGTCGTCGACGGCGGCTCCGTCCTGAGGGCGATCCAGGCCCTCAGTCCTCGCCAGGGATCCGCCCCAGCGCCAGTCGGGCGGCGGAGATGACGGCGTCGGGCTCGGTCACATGGACGTAGTGGATGCTGCCGTGGGCGACGAGCTGAGGGGTGTTCGGCAGCAGGTCGACGAGGCTCTGCTGGGCCTCGGGCCAGACCCCGTCGATGTCGTCGTTGGTCATCCTGGCGCCGTCGGGGAACTCGGGGAACGGCTCGGTCTTGGTCATCACGACCAGCGGCAACCCCTTGCGCAACGGCGGCGCATCGAGCAGCTCGTCGATGCTGGCGTCGACGTCGTACTTCTCGTAGCTCGGATCGCTGCTGAGGTCGTCGGAACCAGGCGGGTTGTTGAGCACGTCGACGTAGACGTCCCACTTGTCACCGAGCAGCTCGCGCAGCGCCGGCGCGAAGGCGTCGACGAGCACCAGCGCCTGCACCTCGTCCGGGTACGTGCGGGTGAACAGCTGGCCGATCATCCCGCCCCACGAGTGCGCTACGAGGACGTAGGGGCCGGAGACATCGGACGCCTCCAGCAGCCGGTGCAGGTCGTCGACGGCGCCGCCGATGGTGCGCGGGTTCTGGACCGGCGTCGACCGGTCGGTGATCGCCGGCGGGTCGCCAGGGACGATGGTCCCTGGTCGGTCGTACCGGCACACGCGGTTCGTCTCGGCCAAGCCCTCCATCACCGGCGGACCGACGGCCGGCGGGATCAGCTGGTCGACGGTCCAGTAGTCGCTGGCGTCGTGGATGCCGGACTCGAGGATGATCGTTGGCTCACCGTCGCCTACGCACTCGATCCACAGCTGTCGGCCGTCTCCGATGTCGACGCTCTCGGCCCCGGCTTCCCCCGGCCCGTCGGACGATCCCCCGTCATCACTGCACGCCGCCAGGAGCAGGCCGGCGACGGCGACCGCAGCGCCGAGCGGGCGATTCGACACCGACCCCGTCAACGCAGGTCCTCCACGAGCAGGGCGAGTGCCGGCGCAGTTCATTGGTCCAGATATTTGATCATGGCGAGCACCGCCGTTCGCGACCGGGGTGGTCAGGTCGGATGATCGCGGGCGCTTTGTCCGGTTGAGGCTGGTCAGGCATCATCGACGCGTCACGCCAAGCCGTTGTCTCACCCCAGGAGATCCGCCATGACCTCACGCCCGCACCGGCACCCGGTCAAGGTCGCCGTCATCTCGCTCCTCGCGCTGGCCAGCTGCAGCGACGACGGTTCGTCCACCACCACCGATGGCGGAGCCGAGGCAGCCACCCCGGCGACCTCCGACGCGCCGTCGACGACCGTCACGGCCGTCACGACCGAGACGACTCCGGTGGAGTCGACCGAAGCAGTGGCGGCGGGCGTGGCGTCGGGCAGCGAGCAGTTCACGCCCGTGACCATCGAGGTGCTCTCCACGCCCCGGTGGTTCACCAACTCCGAGGGGTTGGTGCGCCTGGTGTACGAGGTGCGGATGACGAATGCCTTCCCGTTCCCGGCCACGGTGACCGAGGTGACGATCACCGACACCGCGTCCGGCGAGCCAGTGCAGACGCTGAGCGGTGACGACCTGCCGGCGACCATGTCGCTGCAGCCGACGGGCGGGGAGCCGACCGTGGAGCTGACACCGGCGGAGGTCGGGGTGCTGTGGATGGACGTCCCCTTCGAGACCGCCGATGCGCTGCCGACCGAGATCGAGCACACCGTGAGCATCACCCTGCCCGACGAGCTCCCGATCGATCTCCCGGACCCGATCGTGTCGACGGCCGGGCGCATCGCCGTCGACGATCAACCCCCGACGGTGATCGGCCCGCCGCTGTCGGGGCCAGGCTGGGTGGCCTTCGGCAGCTGCTGCGACGGTCCGCACCGGCGGGCACTGCAGCCCGTCGACAACGAGCTGTGGCTGGCTCAGCGCTACGCCATCGACTTCAACAAGGTCGACGAGGACGACCAGCTGGCCACGGGCGACCCCGACGTGAACGAGAGCTGGCCCACCTACGACCAGCCGGTGCTCGCCGTGGCCGACGCCACCGTGGTGCAAGCGGCGAACGACTTCCCGGACCAGGTGCCCAACAACCCGACCCCGGTCTCGCTCGAGCAGGCCGACGGCAACTACGTCATCCTGGACCTTGGCGCGGGGCGCTACGCCTTCTACGCCCACCTCAAGCCCGGCTCGGTCACCGTGCAACCCGGAGACACCGTCGCCAAGGGGCAGGTCATGGCCCGGACCGGCAACTCCGGCAGCTCGACCGGCCCGCACCTGCACTTCCAGCTGATGGACCGGCCCTCGGCCCTCGTCGCCGACGGCGTGCCCTACGTGTTCGATACGTTCTCGGTGAGCGGCCAAACGCCACCGATCGCCGAGATCATCACGGCGGACCCGCAGCAGCCCCTGGCGATCGACACGACCATGGCCGGGCCGCGCAACGACGAGCTGCCGGTCGGCCGGGATGTGCTGGAGTTCGCCCCGGCCGAGTGACGCCGCCGGTCGACTGGCTCGGCCTGCGAAGCTCGACGGATGACAACGTTCGTGCTGGTCCACGGAGCCTGGAGCGGGTCGCACGGCTTCCGTCACGTCCGCCGGCTCCTCGCCGCCGCCGGCCACGTCGTGTTCACCCCGAGCCTGACGGGGATCGGCGAGCGCGCCCATCTCGTGAGTCCGCAGGTGAGCCTGTCCACCCACGTCGCCGACGTCACCAACGTGATCCTCTACGAGGACCTGGTCGACATCGTCCTGGTCGGCTTCTCCTACGGCGGGGTCGTCGTGACCGGGTGCCTGGAACACGTGGCCGACCGCGTTGCCCACCTCGTGTACCTCGACGCCTTCGTCCCCGACGACGGCGACAGCGTCGAACGTCTCGTCGGACGCAACGACCACCAGCCGATGGCAATCGGTGACCGCTGGCTGGTCCCCGGACCGCCTCGCCGTTGCGACGACCCCGCGGAGGACGCGTTCATGGCCGCCAGGCGCGGCGAGCATCCCCGTCGGTGCTTCACCGAACCGGTCCGGCTGCTCGCTCCGCTCGATGAGCTCCCGTTCTCCCGGACCTACATCCGGGCCACCGCAGACGAACCCGACGCACCAGGGTCCGCGGCGTTCGACGCAGCCGCGCTCCGAGCCAAGTCGTCCGAGGCGTGGCAGTACCGCGAAGTCGCCACCAACCACATGGTGGCCAACAACCGCCCCGAGGAGCTCGCCACGCTCCTCTCCGAGCTGGCCGACGGGCGTCGTCAGGGCGACGACGTGCCGCACGGTTGACCGGGTTCGGACCGACGACGGGGTAAGCGCAGTCGTCGCCCTCCCGACAACGACCTCAGCGGAGGGCGGCGGCGAACTGATCGTGGTGCTCGGCCCACCATCGGCGTCGGCGGTAGAAGCGCTCGCCGCCACCGGTGCGGTTCCACGGCGCAACGGCGTTCGGGTTCCCGGCGTCGACGCTGCGGCGGACGGCTGCTTCGATGCCATCGATGACGTCGTCCATGGCGCTGAGCAGCTCCGCTCGGCCGGAACGCTCCAGTCCGTAGGCGTCGGCCACGACCCGGAGCCGTGCCGGCCGGTCGGCGGCTCGCCAGCCGAGCCGAGCCTGGTCGTAGGGATCGTCGATCGGTACGCAGAGGTGGGCCAGCTGGGCCAGGTCGTAGACCGGGCGGCCAGGCGCGGCGAACTCGAAGTCGAGCAGCGCGATGGCGACGCCGTCACGGAAGACGACGTTCGACGGCTCGACGTCGTTGTGGCAGACGAGCGTCCCGCCGGCGGGGTCGGCCAGGCTGTCGTCCCAGCTGAGATCCTGATCGTCGAACCCGTCGGCAGCGTCATGCAGCCCGCGCAGCAGCCTGGCGATCGACGCCAGCGCGATGTCGGATTGGCTCCAGTCCGGATACGGCGCCACGCGGACCTCGCCGTCGATGAACAACAGGCGTTCCCGTCCGTCCTCGTCCATGCCGACGGGCAGGGAGGCACTCTCGAAGCCGGCGCGCCGCACCGCCCGCAGGAAGGCGTGGATGGACGCCGCGTGCCGACTCGAGGGGCGGAGCACGTGCGAGCCGCCACGGGCGACCAGGCCGGCGTTGGCGATCCCGCCCTCGAGGCGTTGCTCAGCCACCTCGCGACCTTGACAGACCAGGACCCCCGGCCCGGCGACGGCACACGAATGCGATGTCGTCGAGAACCCGCTCGTCGGCGGCGGTGCGGATCGCTGATGATCGCGAGATGGCCACCTCTCGCCGTGCCGACATGTTCACCGCCGATGGCAAGCCGTCCACGACGACCCACGTGAGCACGGACCAACGCTCGGCGACGAGCGCACCACGCTCGTAGAGTCGCTGCGCTGCCAACGCCTCACGCTGGAGATGAAGTGCGCCGATCTGGACGCCGAGGCCATGGCGCGCCGGTCCGTCGAGCCGTCGACCATGTCCCTGCTCGGGCTGGTCCGGCACTTGGCTGAGGGCGAACGGGCGACCTTCCGAGTGCTGATGGCGGGGCAGGACGTGCCTCGCCTGTTCTGCTCCGACACCGACCGTGACGGCGACTTCGACGGGGCGATCGCCGACCCCCAGGTCGTCGCCGAGGCGCGGGAAGCGTGGCGGACCGAGGTCCACTTCTCCACGCAGTTCGTCGAGGCGGCTCCGAGCCTCGAGATCACCGCTGACGATCCACACAACTACCCCGGCAGCGGCCGGTGGGCAGTTGTCGTTGCGCGACGTGCTGGTGGGGATGATCGAGGAGTACGCCCGCCACATGGGTCACGCCGACCTGCTGCGCGAACGCATCGACGGACGCCTCGGTCAATGACGTCAGGGCCGACCACGACGCGCACCTGCGTCTGGCAACGCGCGCACGCGGTCGTTGCTACGGAGCGCGACGACGACTCGATCGACCGTGGAGGTCAACCGTGAGAGACTTGCAGGCGTGGCCGGCGTCGCGGCTGCGCTCTTCGTCGGTGCCGGCGTCGCCAGCGCCGAACACCGGCAACCGGGCCCGACGTTGACGCTCGACCCGGCGACCGTTGCTGCCGGAGCCTCCGTCGTTGCCACCCTCCGAACGACGTGCGTCGACGGCGCGTCGATCGAAGTCGGGATCGAGCCGGCCGGTGACGTGACCGCGGCGATCTGCAGCAACAACAGCTGTGTCGCTCGGCTCACCGCTCCATCCAGACCCGGTGCGTACGACGTCAACGCAGATGGTGTGGGGCTGCTCGCCCGGGCCACCTTGACCGTCACGGCCGCGCTGGGCGGTCCCGAGCAGCCGTTTGCCGAGCACCGGTCCTGACGATGCTGTTCCCATCGCGGTGGCAGCGGCCTGCTCATCGCCGGGGGCGGCGCGCTGCTCGGATTGGGGCGGGTCCGGCAGCGACGTCTCGACTGACCGTCCCTCAGAGCGTGACGGCCTGGTCCGGGGTGAGGATGCCGGTCAGCTGCGCCGCCAGTTCCGCGGCACTGGATGTGCTCGGATCGGCCTGCGGCGTATCGATCGTGTAGATGATGATGGAAAGGTCGTCCTCGGGCAGGGTGGTGATGCCGGCCTTGAGGCCTTGCAGGCCGGGACCCATGAAGATCCAGCCGTTCCGAGGTTGAACCCCATGACTCGGTACTTCTCGGCGGTGTTGTCGCCGAGGCCGACGGTCACCGGGGCGAGCAGCTCCTCGTAGGCCGCCTCCGAGAGCAGTTCGCCCGAGGCGAGCGCGTCGAGCGGCGTACTCGTGGCCGGCCGGAACGACCGTCGTCGTCGACGAAGCCGAGGGTGCCGGGGATGATCCGCTCGTGGTACTCGTACGAGTCCAACGCGCAGGGGTCTCCAGATCGCAACCGGAGGGACGCAGCGGCTTCCCAGCGGTTGGTGAAGCGGTGCAGCTGTTCGAGGGTTTCGACGCGTGCGCAGGCGCACAGCTCGGCGAACATGCCGCCCCGTCCGACGGCTTGCAGCTGTAGGGGATCGCCGACCAGCATGAGCCGCCACGACTGCCGCTCGGCCAGCTCGACGAGCTGGTTGGCGTCGACGTGTTCGTTGGTGGAGGCGACCATCGCCGTTGAACAGCCCTGCTGGTGGTGGTCGGTCCAGGTGCCGGCGATCCGGGGCGAGGTGGTCGCCGCCGGGCGGCCGATCCGGCCGCCACCACTCATGAAGCAGTTTGGCCACGGTGTCCGCTCCGTGAGGCGGCGCATCGGCCCGGATCACGTCCACGCCAACGCCAGCGTCGGGCCCGCACGCCGCCGCTGAGTCGGCGGCGGCGAGATCGAGCCGCCATTCGGTCGCGTTGCGCATCTTCACCGCCTGGTTCAGCACGGCGCGGTACAGGTAGGCCCGCCGGTTACCGACCGATGGCCAGCCCGGAGTCGCGAAGCAGCGCAGCACCGCAGTCGCTACGACGTCCTCGGCCCCGCCTGGACCGACCACGGCCGACGCGAAGCGGACCAGCTCGTCGCCGTACTTGCGATACAGCTCGGCGTCCTCATCCGTGACCACCACTGCTGTGATCCTCACCGCTTGCGGCGACCGCCAGAACTCCCGGACGTCTCGAGCTTCCGTCGTCGCGAACCCGGCGCGGTGCGGCGTCAGCGGTTGCGGTCGGCGATCCCCTGCACCACGGCCGAGGTGCTTGCCGGCATGGCGTGGGCGTAGGTCTTCATGAGCATGTCGGGGCTGTGGCCGAGGATGTCGGCAATCGCCCGGAGCTGGCCGACATCGGTCGCGCCGGCGACCATGTGGGTCGCCGCCGTGTGACGCAGGCCGTGCGACGTCAGGCGAGGGACACCGGCCTTCTCGATCGCCAGCGCCAGCGCCCGATCGTAGGAGCGCGGCAGCACCAGCTGCCCGTGGCGCGTGGCGATGATCAGATCGTCGGGGTGCCATGACGCGCCCGCGAGCAGTCGTTCGGTCGCCTGCTCGACCCGGCGGCGTTTGAGCGCCCGCAGCGTGTCGTCGTCGAGCGGGATCCGCCGACGCGACCGCTCGTTCTTGGCGTCGCTCCACGCCGCACCCTTGGCCACAGCGACCACTCTCCGGTCGATGCGCAACGTCTTCGCTTCACCATCGAGGTCGTCCCAGTGCAGGGCGAGCACCTCACTGCGGCGCAGCCCGTAGAGCACGCCGAGGCGGAAACCGACGGCCCAGCGGTGGTCGGCAGTCGCCTCGAGGAATCGGCTGACGTCGGCGTGCTCCCAGGCGTCGAGCTCCTTGACCTTGACCGGCTTGGCGACCGACCGGGGGAGCGCAACGCGAGCAGCCGGGCTGCGCGAGATGATCCCCTCGTCGACCGCCTCGGCGAGGGCGGCGCGCAAGACGGTGCGGCAGATCTGCACGCTCCGCCTGGACAGCTCGCCGCCGGCAGCCAGGCCCTCGATCCACTCGGCGACGTCCTCCCGGTCGAGGCGCGAGACGGCGATGGCGCCGAGGCCGGCTTCGATGTGCGGGATCGCCCACTCGTAGCTCTCCCGGGACTTCTGCGTGATGTCGGTGCGGCCGGCGACGTAGCGGCGCACAAGCCAGCTCAGGGTGCCGCGCGCCGTGCCGCGCCGTTCGGCCTGACCGGACCGGGCGGCCGTCAGCGCGGATCGCTGCGATTGGTACGTGCCGAGCTGGCGAGGCCTGGCCTTGCCCGTGGCGGTGTCGATGCCGTCGATCCGCACGACCCACTTGTCGCGCTGCTTGCGGACGGTTGGCGCTCCCGTCGCCTTCCAACCCATGTCAATGCACCTCCTCTGTATCAGCAACCGGCCCCGGGTTCTGATACATCTCCGATACATCGGCGATCCGGCTGCTGAGTGGAAACCCTATCACACCAGCTAGATCGGGTCGGGGAGGGGGGATTTGAACCCCCGACCTCCTGCTCCCAAAGCAACGTCGACTGCCCGCTCGAAGCCTGAAAGGCCAGCTCAGAAGTCAATCGGTGGCAATCCTTGTTAACGGTGGGTAGCTATTGTTGCTCCCCAGGTTGCTCCCCACCGGGCAAGCAGGAGGTCAGTGGTCGTGGCCGGTAAAAAGCGGACGAAGCGCTCGAACGGCGAGGGCTCAGTGTTCCAGGACCGTGAGCGTGGCGGCTGGGTTGGGTTGCTGAGCGTCGACGGGGGACGCCGCAAGGTGCGCGGGGCCACGAAGGCCGCCGTGCTCGCCAAGCTCAACACGATGCGCGCCGAGGTTGACCGTGGAATCGTGTCTCCGGATGGCAACGCGACGGTTCAGTCGCTGCTCGACCAGTGGGCGCAGCGCGTTGTGCCGAACCGCAACCTCGCACCGAAGAGTCGGGAGAACTACGAACTAGCGGTGCGCGTGCTAGGCGCCGAGTTCGGTCGGGACCGTCTGACGAAGCTCAACACTGCCCGCGTCGAGCGCGGACTCGAGCACATCGCTACTGGCGTGCACGGACGAGGCAAGCCGCTCGGACGACGATCCATGAAGCTGTACCGCGAAACCTTGGTCCAAGCAGTCGACGCCGCCGTCCGACGCGAGCAGCTACACCGCAACCCCGCTCAGTACGCCGAGTTACCAGCCGGCAAGGCGACGGGTCGAGCCCGCCGCGCGTTGAGCACCGACGATGCCCGCAGGCTGTGGGCTGTCTGCGACGACGGCCGCCTCGGTGCCGCGTTCCGACTCATGCTCTCCACGACCATGCGTCCAGGGGAGGCACTCGGCGTGTGCTTCGACGCCATTGATTGGGATACCGGTGAGCTGATGCTGCGGCGCGCAGTACGGCTCGAACGTGGGCGCGCCGTGCTTGTGGAAGGCGCCGCCAACCTCAAGACGGTGAATGCTGCCCGTCCGCTCATCGTCCCTCCGCCGGCGCTAGCCGCGCTGCGCGGGCAGGTCGCTCGCGTCGCCGAACTCAGAATCGCCGCGAGGCGCTGGTCGGACCCCGACCCCGGACTGCTCTTCCCAACCGTCTTCGGCGGTCCGTGGAACCCACGCAACGCGAGAGGCGAACTAGCGGCGCTGTGTGTGCGGGCCGGCGTGCCCATTGCGTCACCGGGAGAGCTGCGCCACACGGCCAAGGCGATCCTCGACGACGCGCGTGTCGACCCCGTCGTGATTCGCAACCTGATGGGCCACTCGACAGAATGGATGCAGGATCACTACGGCAACAGGTCGCGTCGAGCCGAGGACGGGCATGTCGAGATCATGTGCGAACTGTTCGCACGAGTCGAAGGACGTAGAGCTCAACAAACTGCGCCGCGTTGATCACTACCGAGCGGGCAGAGCTCGGGCGGACAGTCGACCAGCCATTTGGCGGCAACGGTGCCGGGGCGGTGAACACGACCTCGATGCGGTCCTCGGCGAGCTCGACGGCGCGCACCGGTGGCGCGTACTTCGCAGGCGTAGGAGGTGACGGTGCGCAGCAATTTGCTGCAGGATAGAGAAGCGTTCGACGGGCGGTGACGGCGGCTTCGGTGGTGGTGGGCGGGGCGAGCTGTTCGCCGGGGCTCAGTCTGCTGACGCGGCGCAGCCGGAACCGGCGGGTCATCGATACCACGCCGGCGGCGAGCAGCAGGCCGGTAGGCAGCTGCCACCACAGCGGCCGCGGTGTCGGGTCGAACCAGCCGTCGATGTCTACATTGCCCCTTCAGTCACGTTCCGCCGGGCGCTCGCCCGGAGCGTTGTCCCCATTGTTTCGGAAGCCGGTGTGTCGACGTTCTGTGCGACGTTTGCGTCGAGCCGGACTTCGTTGGTGCTGCACATCTGCTAAGGAGCCGGGCGCCGACGCTAGCGCCGAGCCGTCGATCTGGCGCGTCTTCGCAACCCATTCGGACCGGGCGGCGGCATGTCGCGCTTGCAGGTGCGAGCGGGGATACCGGCGCTTGGAGGATGCCCTCAGCGCTGGTAGGCCGCGCGTTTGCGGACGCGCGAATTCGGACATCGCGGACGAGCGGCCGCTGGCGGGAGGAACGGCATACCTGTGGAGTGTTGAGCCGTCAAGTGGTGGTGGGACGCTCCGACGAGGTTGGTCCGGGCCGGAGGCCTGGAGTGGGGGCGCGCCGCGGCGCCCGCCGGCGTTGTCGCCGGGGGCTGTTGGCGGGAACCTGGTTGGTTCGGAGCCTGCTGTCGTGAGGTCCGAGAGGGGTGGGCACGTTGGGTGGACTGGCTTCAG
>JBPCJW010000143.1:0-22913 GCA_051004915.1 Ilumatobacteraceae bacterium | reverse complement strand
ACTACTGGGGCTACAACTCCATCGCCTTCCTCGCCCCGCACAACGGGTACGCCTCGACCCACGCCCGCGGGCCGGTGCCGAGCCAGGTGCAGGAGTTCAAGACGATGCACCAGGCCGGGATCGAGGTGATCCTCGACGTGGTCTACAACCACACCGCCGAGGGCAACCACCTCGGCCCGACGCTGAGCTTCAAGGGCATCGACAACCCGGCGTACTACCGCCTCGTCGAGGACGACGAGAAGTTCTACATGGACTACACCGGCACCGGGAACTCCCTCAACGTCGGCAACCCGCACTCGCTGCAGCTGATCATGGACTCGCTGCGCTACTGGGTCACCGAGATGCACGTCGACGGCTTCCGCTTCGACCTCGCATCGACGCTGGCCAGGGAGCTGTTCGCAGTAGACCGGCTGTCGGCGTTCTTCGACCTCGTGCAGCAGGACCCCGTCGTCTCCCAGGTCAAGCTGATCGCCGAGCCGTGGGACGTCGGCGAGGGCGGGTACCAGGTCGGCAACTTCCCACCGCTGTGGTCGGAGTGGAACGGCCGATACCGCGACACGATCCGCGACTTCTGGCGCGGCCAGCCGGCGACGCTCGCCGAGTTCGGCTATCGCTTGACCGGCAGCTCGGACCTGTACCAGGCCGACACGCGCCGCCCGACCGCGTCGGTCAACTTCGTCACGGCCCACGACGGGTTCCCGCTCGCCGACCTGGTGTCCTACAACGACAAGCACAACGAGGCCAACGGCGAGGACAACCGGGACGGCGATTCGTACAACCGCTCGTGGAACTGCGGCGTGGAAGGTCCTACGGACGACCCGGTGGTGCGCCGCCTGCGCGCCCGCCAGCAGCGCAACCTGCTGACCACGCTGATGCTGTCGCAGGGGGTGCCGATGCTCCTCGGCGGTGACGAGATCGGGCGCACGCAGCAGGGCAACAACAACGCCTACTGCCAGGACAGCGAGATCTCGTGGTTGGACTGGGACAACGTCGACGAGGACCTCCTCGAATGGTGCCGGCAGATCACCGCCCTGCGCCAACACCACGCCGTGTTCCGCCGCCGACGATGGTTCCAGGGCCGGCGGATCCGCGGCATCGACGACCTGGCGTGGTTCCGGCCTGACGGCCAGACGATGAGCGACGACGACTGGGAGAACGGGTTCGCCAGGGCGGTCGGCGTGTTCTTCAACGGCGCCGCCATCCCGACGCCCGACGCCTTCGGTCGGAAGATCCTCGACGACGACTTCTTCGTCATGTTCAACGCCAGCGAATCGCCCATCGAGTGGAGGATCCCGGCCGCGCCGTTCGTCCGGCCGTGGGTCGTCGAGCTCGACACTGACCAGACCAACGAGCCGGACACGGAGGTCTTGGCTGGCGAGGTGATGACCCTCGTCGATCGCTCGATGGTCGTGCTGCGGGCAGCAGCCCAGCGGTGATCAGCAGGAGATGATCGCGGGCGATGAGCTGCGCCGGCGGGCGCAGGCGCTGGGCGTGGAGACGTCCTACGTGGACGTCGACGGCCGGGACCACCGCACGCCCGAGCCGACGCTGCGCCACGTTGTCGACGTGTTGCTCGACGACCGCGCCGGCGCGCCGACCGGAAGGCAGCTCGAACCAGTGATCGTCGTCGGCGGCCCAGCTGCCGCGCCGCCCGACGTGCCCGTCGGTGACGCCCGAGCCGCCGAGCTGGTGCTCGCCGACGGCACGACCGTCGGCCTCGCCGTGCACGGCCGTCATGCGACGGTGCCGCAGGACGTTCCCTACGGCTGCCACCGGCTCCGCACGACGGGACCGGCCGGTGACGATGACGCGACCGTGGTGGTGGCGCCGGCCGCGATGCCCCGTGATCCCGATCTTGCCGGGCGGGCCGGGCTGTTCGTCCCGGCGTATGCGCTCTGGGAGCGCTCGTCACCGCTGCCCTCCTACGGTCACCTCGCCGACCTTGCCGCCAGGCTGCCCGCGCTCGGCCTCGACCTGCTGGCCACGTTGCCGCTGTACGCCGCCTTCCTCGACGTTCCGTTCGACCCCAGCCCGTACTCGCCACTCAGCCGCCTGCACTGGAACGAGGCGTACCTCGACGACGCCTCGCTGCCGCCCGCCGAAGTGCCGGCCATGGGCGCGACGATCGACTGGCGGGCGCTCGGCCGGCGGCGCAGGGCGCAGCTGCTGCGCGCCGCCGATGACCTCGCCCCGGCGACGCGGCAGGCGATCGACGCGTACGCCCTGGAGCAGCCGGACGTCGTGGAGTACGCCCGGTTCCGCGCCGCTCGACCGGACCCGATCGACGCCGAGCACCCGGTGGAACTGGTCAGGCGCAGCCACCTGCTGGCGCAGCACCTCGCCTCCGAGCAGCTCCGTGCCGTCGAGCGGCCTGGTCGTGCTCGGCTCGCCCTCGACCTGCCGATCGGCAGCCACCCGGCCGGCTTCGAGACGTGGGCCTACGGCGAGCTGTTCGCATCCGCCATGACGGTCGGTGCACCACCGGACCTGCTGTTCGCCGGTGGCCAGAACTGGGGATTTCCTCCCCAACTGCCGTGGGCTGGACGGCGCAACGGCCACTTGCTCTGGCGCCAGCTCGTTGCGCGGGCCGGCGCGCACGCGTCGGTGTTGCGCATCGACCACGTGATGGGCGTCCACCGGCTGTGGTGGATCCCTGCCGGCTCCGGACCAGAGGACGGCACGTACGTCCGCTACCCGCGCGAGGAGCTGCTGGCCGTCATCGCCGCCGAAGCGGCGGCCACGGCGACGACGGTCGTCGGGGAGGATCTGGGCACCGTGCCGCCCGAGATCCGCGCCGCGCTCGCCACGTGGGATGCCCTCGGGCTGTACGAGGAGCAGTTCCATCTCGCAGTGGATGGGCTCACCGGAGACGGGCTGGCGCCGATCCCGGCGCGGTCGGTGGCCGGTGTGCGGACCCACGACATGCCGGCCTTCGCCGCGGCCGTCGCCGGCCAGGACCTCGCCAGCTACCGGAACCGGTTGGCCAAGACGGTCGGCCATCCGCTCGCGGCTGACGAGGCCGGCCTCTTCGATGCGGTGCTCGAACGGCTCGCCGCCAGCGACGCCTACCTCGTCGTCGCCGACCTCGACGACCTGACGGGCGAAGTCGAACCGCACAACACGCCCGGCCGGATCGGGCCGACCACCTGGCGCCGTCGGTCGCGCGCCCCGATCTCGGACATGATGTGCGGCGACGTCCGCCGCCGAGCCCGCCTGCTCAGCGCCAGGACGAGGTGACCATGCCGACCACTGGAACCGTTCCACCAACTTCTGGCCCACCGCCCAGCCCGCTCGGCGAGGTGGATCTCCACCTCTTCAACGAGGGGACGCACCGTCACCTGCACCGCTGCCTCGGCGCCCACCCCGACGACGCCGGCACGTGGTTCGCCGTCTGGGCGCCGAACGCCGCAGCCGTCGACGTGCTCGGTGACTTCGACGGGTGGACCGGCCAGCGGATGGACCACGTTGGCGGGTCAGGCCTGTGGTCACGGCGCGTCGAGGGCGCCCGGCCCGGCCAGTCGTACCGGTTGGCCGTGACCAGCAGCACCGGTGAGCGGATCGAGAAGTCCGACCCGGTCGCGGCGGCCGACAACGAGCCGCCGTCGACAGCGTCGGTGATCGCCGACCTCGACTACGAGTGGGGCGACGGGCCGTGGATGGCCCGGCGGGCGGCCACCGTCACACCGGACGCGCCGATGTCGATCTACGAGGTGCACCTCGGATCATGGGGCAGGCACGTCACGCCCGGCCGGCGGTTTGCCCGCTACGACGAACTGGCCGAGCCGCTCGCCGACCATGCGCTGGCGCACGGCTTCACCCACGTCGAGCTGATGCCCGTCATGGAGCACCCCTTCTACGGGTCGTGGGGGTATCAGACGACCGGCCACTTCGCGCCGAGCGCCCGCTACGGCTCGCCGCAGCACCTGATGCAGCTCGTCGACCACCTGCACCAGCGCGGCGTCAGCGTGATCCTCGACTGGGTCCCGTCGCACTTCCCGATGGACCCCCACGGGCTGGCCCGCTTCGACGGCACCCACCTCTACGAGCACGCCGATCCGCGCCAGGGCTACCACCCGGATTGGACGTCGGCGATCTTCAACTTCGGCCGGAGCGAGGTTCGCTCGTTCCTCATCTCGAGCGCCCTGTCGTGGCTCGACCGCTACCACGTCGATGGACTGCGGGTCGACGCCGTGGCGTCGATGCTGTACCTCGACTACTCGCGCAATGAGGGCGAATGGGTGCCCAACCGATACGGGGGGCGAGAGAACCTCGAGGCCGTCGACTTCCTGCGCCAGCTCAACGATGCGGTGGCCGCCGAATTCCCGGACGTCGTGACGATCGCCGAGGAGTCGACGGCGTGGCCGATGGTCACCGGGGCGACGAGCGAGGGCGGGCTGGGGTTCTCGTACAAGTGGGACATGGGGTGGATGCACGACACGCTGCAGTACTTGCGGCGAGAGCCTGTGCACCGCCGGTTCCACCACGACGAGATCACGTTCCGCAGCATGTACGCCTTCACCGAGCGGTACGTGCTCCCGCTGTCGCACGACGAGGTCGTGCACGGCAAGGGATCGCTGCTCGGCAAGATGCCGGGCGACGAGTGGCAGCGCTTCGCCAACCTGCGGTTGCTGTTCGGCCTGATGTGGGGGCAGCCGGGGAAGAAGCTGTTGTTCATGGGCGGCGAGATGGCGGCACCGCTGGAGTGGGCACACGAAGGGGCGATCGACTGGTCGCTGCACGACGACGGGCGACACGCCGGGGTGCGCCACTGGGTGCAGGCGTTGGACGAGGCGTACCGGCGGCACCCGGCGCTGGCCAGAGGGGACAGCGACCCGGCCGGGTTCAAGTGGATCGTCGGCGACGACGAGACCCACAGCGTGTTCGCCTGGCTGCGCTGCGACCCGACCGACCAGGCCAAGCCGGTGGCGATCGTGGTCAACGCCACGCCGACGGTGCACTACGGCTACCGGATCGGCGTCCCGATCGGTGGCGCGTGGAGGGAGCTCCTCAACTCCGACTCCGACCTCTACGGCGGCAGCGGGATGGGCAACCTCGGCCAGGTCGAGGCAGAAGACCAACCCTGGCACGGCTGCGAGTACTCCGTGCCGCTCACCATCCCCCCGCTGGCCGTGCTGCTGCTGCAACCCGTGTGACTCACGTTTCCGAGATCGGCGAGCCGGCAGCCCGCACGAAGACGTCCATGCGACGCAGCTCGAGCGGGCCGAACTGGGTGATCAGCGCCACGTCGGCGGCGTCGCGGCCGTAGGCCACCGCGACGCGATTGCCACGCGGTTCGGCTTGCGTCGCGTCGAACGTGAACCACCGGTTGCCGAGGTACACCTCGAACCAGGCGTGCTGGTCCATCGGTTCCAGCTCGTGGAGGTAGCCGACGACCATCCGCGCCGGCAGCTCGAGGCTGCGGCACAGCGCGATGCCGAGGTGGGCGAAGTCCCGGCACACGCCGATGCGCGACTGGTAGGTGTCGAGCCCCGAGGTCGACGGGTTGCTCGACCCGTACTGGTAGGTGATCTCGCGCTTGATCCAGGCCCGGATGGCCTCCGCCTGCGGGTAGCCGGGGAGCGCGCCGGCGGTGATCTGCAGCGCGGCGTCGCCGAGTTGGTCCGACGGGCAGTAGCGGCTGGGCAGCAGGAACTGCACGACCCAGTCGGGCACCAGCTCGATCGGCGCGCGCGGCATCGTGTGGTCGACATCGACCTCGTCGGCGGTGACGACGGTGGCCTCGACCGTCAGGTGCACCGACCCGTCCGGAACGGGCGGCACGACGAGGCGCTGGCACAGGTTGCCGTAGCCGTCGGTGTACTCGATGACCGGGACCTCGGGTTCGATCGAGTACCGATCGGACACGATCCACTGACCGTCGCCGCTGCGCGGACGCCGCATGAGGATCGCCGGTGTCGGAAAGGGCGTCGCCAGCTCCATGGAGCACCCGACCTCGAGCTTCACGGGGGCGACGCCGTTGCGTTCGGCAGTTGTGAGGCGGCGTCCGGATCGAGCACGAGCGTCGTCCCGGCGAAGGTGACACGGGCGACCGGCAGGCTCGACGGGTCGGCGTGACCGCCCAACCACTCGGCGATCGAGGGCGCTTTGTCGACGCCCATGACGAGCACGACGCGGGCGCCTGCGGCCTCGACGACCGGCGGCGTCAGCGTCATCCGCACGTGTCCCTGGTACGTGCCGGAGAGGGCGACCGGCCGGGTGTCGTCGATGACAGGATCGCCGGGGGGCCACGAGGCCGTGTGGCCGTCGGGCCCGACGCCGAGGTGCACCACGTCGAAGCGCGCAGGCAGCTCGGCGGCATAGCGCCGGGCGGCGGCCTCGAGATCTGGGTCGGTGACGGGCATCAGGTGGTGGCGACCGGGGACGGGGGCCAGCGCGTTGGCGTTGCGGGCTGGGTCGCCGTCTGGCGCCACGCGCTCGTCGACCTGGAAGATGTCGATCGAATCCCAGGGCAGTTCGGCTCGGGTCAGCACCTCGAGCATGGGCGGTGCGGTCGAACCTCCGGAAACGGCGATCGTCGCCCGCCCGCGCTCGACGATCGCGGCGTGCAGGAATGCGCAGAGCAACTCGGCGGTGCGAGCCGCCGGTGCGTCGTCGACGAGGACGGTGGGGGTCGACACGGTCGTGATGTTGTCACGCTTGGGCGTCGCCCGCGCGTGGTACAACGAGCCTCATGAGTGTTGCCGCAACCGCCGCTTCGGGGCAGCAGGCGGCCCGGAGGTGGCGCGAGCCATTGGGCCGGGTCGGCATCGCCGCCCGCGGAGTCCTGTACCTGATCCTCGGGATCCTGGCCATCCAGTTCGCTCGTGGTCAGACGTCGAGCGAGGAGGTCAGCCAGACGGGGGCGTTCGCCAAGCTGGCCGAGCAACCGTTCGGCAAGTTCCTGCTCGTGGCGTTGATCGTGGGCCTCGTGGCGCTGAGCCTGTGGCGGTTCATCCAGGCGGCCGTCGGCGACCCGGTCGAGGGTGACGAGGCCAAGGACCGGCTGGAGTTCCTCGGCAAGGGCATCGTGTACGCCGTGCTCGTCGTGACCGCCGTGAAGGTGGCGATGGATTCCTGGGACGGGGCGACCACGTCGCAGGAGTCGGGCAACCAGGACCCGCAGCAGGCGTCGTCGTTCCTGTTCGATCTGCCGGCCGGCCGGCTCCTCGTCGGCCTGCTCGGTGTCGTGTTGATCGGCATCGCGCTGTACCAGTTGTACAAGTACGCCCTGAAGGCCGAGTTCATGGAACGGCTGTCGCCGCCCCCTGGGCGGTCGTCAAAGGGCATCGAGGCGATCGGCCGAGCGGGGTACGCGGCGCGGGGCGTCGTGTTCGCGATTTCGGGCATCTTCTTCATCGTCGCCGCCGTGCAGTACGACCCGAACGAGAGCAAGGGCATCTCCGGCGCGCTGCAGACGTTGGCCGACGAGTCCTGGGGCCGCATCGTGCTCTGGGCCACCGCCGTCGGCCTCGTGCTGTTCGGCCTGTACTGCTTCGCCGAATCCCGCTACCGCCGCGCCTAGCTCCGAGGCTTTCACGGCACCCGAGGGTTTCCAGCCCGGACGGGGTGCGGCAAACCCTCCGACCACGAGGTCGCGCACCCCTGTCGTATCGTCAGGCGCACCGACATCCCCCGTAGACGCACGCTACGAGGAGACCGTCGATGTCCGAGCTCACCCCATCTGCCATGCACTGGCTCGCCAGCCACCACGGTGTCATCACGACCAAACGGCTGAGAGAGGAGGACGTCGGGCGCAAGACCCAGCTACGTCTCCTCGCTCGAGGTGTGCTCCGGCCCGTGCACAAAGGCGTGTTCACAGTGGCGTCCACCCCACCGACACTCGAGCAACGGTGTGTCGCACTGGCTGCCGCGCACCCGGCCGGGTTCGTCACCGGGCCGACGGCCGGCGCGATGCTCGGCCTGCGCAGGATGCCGGCATCGTCGGCGATCCACTTCTCGATCCGTCACGGGGCCAAGGTGTCGCCAGTCACAGGGGTGCGGTTCCGCCAGACGACGTCGTTGCATCCGAGCGATCGACGGGTGACCGACGATGGCGTGACCGTCGCATCGTGGGCTCGCCTTGCCTTCGATCTGGCCGCTGATCTTCGGCCGCTCGATCACCTCTCCGTCCTGCACCAACTCCTGCATGACGATCGGCTCGCGGCCGGCGACCTCGTCGCGATCGGCCGCCGGCTGCAGCACCGGAACCGGCGCGGCTCCATCACATTCATGCGCAACCTCCACCAGCTCGACAACATCCCGTTCGAGTCGCACGCCGAGGTCGTCGTCGCCGATGCGCTCCGCCGGCGCGGCGTCCCGGTAGAAGGACAGACTCGGCTGCAGCGGTTGCCGGACGGGCGCACGGTGCGCATCGACCTCGCCGTGCCTGCGATCCGCTGGGGCGTCGAGCTCGACATCCATCCGGAGCACTCGACGCTCGACGGGGCGGCACGCGACGCCAGGCGACTCCGCCAGGTGCACATGGTCGGCTGGCAGGTGGAGCGGGTGACGGCCCTGGAGCTGGACGACGTCGAGGGGCTCGTCGAGGAGCTGGCGGCGCTGTACCACTTGCGCCGGCGGGCGGTCACGGTGGCCGGTCCGAGGGTTTGCGTGCCGGCAGGGGTGCAGCAAACCCTCGGGTGACGCGAAAGCCCCGGATCAGATGGTGGGGACTTCGGTGTGCTTGCCGAAGATGTCGCCGAGGGCGTGCATCACTTCGCCAAGGGTGGCGTACTGGCCGACGGCGTCGATCAGGGTCGGCATCAAGTTCACCTCGGGGTCGGCGGCGTCCGCCCGCACCCGGTCCAGGGCGGCGTCGACCGCCCCCTGACTGCGGTCCTGGCGCACTTGCTCCAGCCGCTTCAACTGCCGGGCCTCGTCCTCGTGCGTGATCTGCAGGATGTCGAGCGGGTCGTCGTCGTTGCCCTCCGTGAACCGGTTGATCCCAACGATCGTCCGGCGCCCCTCGTTGAACGCCCGCTCCAGCTCGTACGCCGAGTCGGCGATCTTTCCCTGGAACCAGTTGTCCTCGATCCCGCGAATGCAGCCCTCGAGCATCGACCCACCGCCGACCGAGTCGAGGTGAGCGAACAGCTCTTCGGCCTGGCGCTCCATCTCGTCGGTCAGCTCCCCGACGAACCACGACCCTCCGAGCGGGTCGGCGACCGCCGTCACGTTCGTCTCGTTGGCGATCACCTGCTGCGTGCGCAGGGCGATGCGCGCCGCCTTCTCCGTCGGCAGCGCCATCGCCTCGTCCATCGAGTTGGTGTGCAGCGACTGCGTTCCACCGAGCACGCCGGCCAGCCCCTCGATCGCCGTGCGCACGATGTTCACCTCGGGCTGCTGGGCGGTCAGCGACACGCCGGCCGTCTGGGTGTGGAAGCGCAGCTGCATCGACCGCTCGGCCTGCGCGCCGTAGCGCTCGCGCATCCATCGCGCCCAGATCCGTCGCGCCGCCCGGTACTTGGCGATCTCCTCGAAGAAGTCGATGTGAGCGTTGAAGAAGAACGACAACCGCGGCGCGAACGCGTCGACCGCCAACCCGGCGGCCAGCGCCAGCTCGACGTAGGCGAACCCGTTGGCCAGCGTGAACGCCAGCTCCTCGGCCGCCGTCGACCCCGCCTCGCGGATGTGGTACCCGGAGATCGACACCGAGTGCCAGCGGGGCATCTCCACCGCCGTGAACGTGATCGTGTCGCGCACCAGCCGCATCGACGGCCGCGGCGGGAACACGAACTCCTTCTGCGCCTGGTACTCCTTCAAGATGTCGTTCTGCAACGTCCCGCCGAGCAGGGCGCGCGACACCCCCGCCCGCTCGGCCTGGGCCACGAACATGGCGAAGATCACCGCCGCCGGCGAGTTGATCGTCATCGACGTCGTGGTCGTGGCGAGATCGATGCCGGCGTAGAGGTCCTCCATGTCGGCCAGGCTGTCGATGGCCACGCCGCAACGCCCGACCTCGCCGAGCGCCATCACGTCGTCGGAGTCGATGCCGAGCAGCGTCGGCATGTCGAACGCCGTCGACAGCCCGTCACCACCGGCGCGAATGATCTCCTTGAACCGCCAGTTCGTGTCCTCCGCCGTGCCGAACCCGGCGAACATGCGCATCGTCCACAGCTTCGAGCGGTACATCGACGCGTACGGCCCGCGGGTGTACGGGTAGACGCCGGGATGTTCGGCGTCCTCCGGGCCATACACCGGCTCGAGCGGGATGCCCGACATCGTGGTGAACGGGGTGTCGCGCAGCTTCGACGCCTCGTAGGCCTGTCGCCACTCCTGCCGGGGGTTCATCCGCCCAGGGTACGGGATGACCTCGACCCGTCTCACAGCGCAGGCACCAACAGCGTTGGACCGTGTGATGGCACTGCGTAGCGTCGGCCAACGTGCACGACGGCCGGCCTGATCACGAGCTGACCGTCGGGCTGCGGGCAGCGATCGCCGCCTTCAGCGTCTGGGGCCTGCTGACGATCTACTGGAAGTCGCTGACCGGCTTCGACCCGTTCGAGCTGATCGGCTGGCGGATCGCCCTGGCGACCGTCGTCATGGCCATCGTCATCACGGTCCGGGCCCGCTGGGGCGTCATGGCCGCCGCCTTCCGCGACCGAGTGGTCCTCCTGCGCCTCACCGTCGCCGCCGTCCTCCTCACTGCCAACTGGACCGCCTACGTGTGGGCCGTCGTCAACGGCAGGATCCTCGAGACCGCCCTCGGCTACTTCCTCGCCCCGCTGTTCACGATGCTGCTCGGCGTGATCGTGCTCGGCGAGCACGCCAGCCGGTTGCAGCGCCTCGCCCTCGTGCTGGCCGGCGTCGCAGTGGTCGTGTTGACGATCTCGTTCGGCCGCCTGCCCGTCGTGGCGATGATCATCTCGGTCACGTGGGCCGTCTACGGGTTGCTCAAGCGACAGATCCCGCTCGGGGCGGTGGAGAGCCTGGCCGGGGAGACGTTCGTGCTGGCCGTGCCGGCGGCGGTCGTCGTGGTGGTGTTCGCCGGTCGCGCCGACAGCATTCCCGCCACGGCGACGGGCGTCGAGTGGATCCTCGTCTCCCTGACCGGCGTCGTCACGGCGGTTCCGCTGCTGCTCTTCGCGGTCGCCGCCCAGCGCGTGCCGTTCACGCTGCTCGGCGCGCTGCAGTACCTGGTGCCGACGATCAACCTCTTGCTCGGCTGGGTGATCTACGGTGAGCCGATGCCGGCCGACCGCCTGGTCGGCTTCGTGCTCGTCTGGCTTGCGCTCGCCGCCGTGACGTACGACCGGTTGCGCGCCGCCCCACGGGTCCACCCCGTTGCCGGGTTGACCCCGACCGGCGGCAGCTAGCGTCGCGACCGCATGCATCGACTTCGCCAGCCCTCCTCGGCCGCTCTCGTCGCCCTCGCCATCGTCGGGGTCGTCAGTCTTGCGGCGTGTTCGCCGGACACCGCCGACTTCAAGGGCAAGGCCGAGGAGCTGATCGAGGACGACGAGCAGACGGCGCAGAACTTCGGTGGGCTGACCTTCGACGACGCCACGTGCGCAGAGCCGGCGAACAAGGACGTCAACACGACCTACACCTGCACGGCCACGGCCTCGGACGGCACGACGGCGAGCTTCGTCGCCACGATCACGGACGACAACACGATCTCCGTCGGGTACGACCCGTCCGGTGCGGCCGCGACAACAGTACCCGCTGCGCCGCCGACCTCCGGCTGACGCACAGACCGAACGCTCAGCCCGACCATCAACCGAGGCCGCGCGCGTGAGCTTCGGCCCCCGACCGCAGCGAGCACGAACGCTCAGGTCGACCGCCAGGGAGACACGCGAGCGAAGCGAGCCGCTAGCGCGTCATCAGCGTGCCCGCGAGGAACCGCTGCAGCGCATCCACTGCGGTGGCGTGACGGCGGGGGTCGCCGGTCACCGCCGACAGCCGGGCGAGACCCGACACGACGGCGTTCAACAGGTCCTCCACCGCCCGCAGGTCCGTACCTGGCGGCAGCTCACCACGGTCGGCGGCCTGGCGGACGAGGCACCGGAAGAACGTCGCCGAGCGTCGCCTCGATGGTCGCAGCAGATCGTCGAGCTCGGGGTGGCGCTGCGCGTCGCTGGCCACACCGACGACGAACGCCGGCAGCGTCGGGTCCTGGCGGTTGTGCATGGCGACGACGTCGAGCACAGCGGCGTACTGCTCGACGAGAGTCGAGCGCTCGACGATCGCCGTCTCGAACACCGAGAACACCCGGTCGACGACCGCCTCGAACACCGCTGCGTACAGCTCGGCCTTCGACGCGAAGTAGTGGTAGATCGCCCCGCTGGCTTCGGCGATGGAGCGGTTGGTCGTCACCTCGTAGCCGTCGCGGGCGAACATCGCCATCGCGACGTTGAGGATGCGCAGCCGGGTGTCGGCAGAGTCCTGGTCGCGTGGCCGGCCCCGCTGCCGCGCCAACTTCATCGGGGGCAAGACGACCTCGCCGGTGACCGCCTGGGCGCCCATCGCCGCGACGCTAACGACCCGTCGCGTCCGGCGATCAGCCGGAGGTAAGAACCACGTCAGCGATCGTCACGACGCGGTGGTCGCGTCGCGCGCGCTGGCAGACTTCTGCGATGGACGTGCGGATCGAGCCGGTCGACGCAGCTCGCCTCGCCGAACAGGTCGTCGACGACGACGACGACGAGATCGTCCTGTCCTGGTGGCAGCATCCGGTCAACGTGGTCGGAATGCTGGTGGCGATGGCGCTGGTCGCCGGCATGATCGGCTGGCTCGTCGCCGATGTCGGCAACGACACCGCCGCCGGCGATGTCGACATCGGCTTCCTCCACGACATGCGCGCCCACCACGAGCAGGCCGCGCAGATGAGCTACCTGTTCCTTGCGCTGCCGGACACCGACGCGGGCCTCCGCACCGTCGCCCGCAACATCATCACGGGGCAGAACATCGACATCGGCCGAATGATCCAGCTGCTGCGCGACTTCGGTGCGCCGGAGGCCGCCGAGACCGAGGAAGCCATGGCGTGGATGGGCGTGCCGGTGCCGTTCGGCGAGATGCCCGGGATGGCCACGGAAGCCGAGCTCGATGCGTTCGGCGCGACCCGCGGCGCGGTTGCCGACGAGCGATTCGTCGAGCTGATGGTGGCCCACCACGAGGGGGGCATGCACATGGCCGAGCAGGCAGTCGCCGGCGCCGAGGTGCAGGAGGTGCGCGACTTCGCAGCAGCCATCCTCACCAGCCAGGCCGACGAGATCGGCGAGTTGGAGCAGCTCGTCCGCTGATGGCGCGCCGTGCCTGGCTCGCCCCGAGCGCGTGGTTCGTGTCTGCGTCGCTGGTCGCCGCCTGCGGCGTGAGCCAGGGCGTGCAGACAGAGTCCGCCCGCCAAGCGACGACGACACCTTCATCCACCATGGCGCCGACGACGGTGCCGGAGACGACCGAGCCGGCCACGACACAACCCGCAACGACACAACCTGCCACGACACAACCTGCCACGACGCAACCCGCAACGACCGGACCGAGCACGACGGCGCCTGCCCTCCCGGCGCGCGACGTGCTGGACGTCGGTGAAGCCAAGTCGGCCCGACCATGGGACGACCTGGTCCGCGCCGCCCTCGCCGACCTCGAACGATGGTGGGGCGAGCAGTTCCCGGTGCACTACGGATCGCCATACACGCCGCTCGCCGGTTCGGTGTACGCCGCCTACCCCCAGCGCACCACCCCGATCCCCGGCTGCGGGACGAGCGAGCCGACGACCTACGAGGAGATCAGCCAGTACGGCGCGTTCTTCTGCGAGGAGGGCGACTTCCTCGTCTACGACGAAGGGGACGGGGGGGTCCTGGTCGAGCTCGCCAACGAGTTCGGACCCCCGATCCTCGGCGTCGTGTTGGCCCACGAGTACGGCCACGTCGTCCAGGCCAGAGCCGGCGATCTCGATCGCGACCTGCCGACCATCTCGACCGAGCAGCAGGCCGACTGCTTCGCGGGTGCATGGGTCGCCCGCGCCGTGCGCGGCGAGGCCACCGGCGTGGCGTTCGCGGATGCGGACGTGCGCACCGGGTTGATCGCCATGATCACGGTGCGTGACCCGATCGGCATCGACCAGCTCGACTCGGGGGGACATGGCTCGGCCTTCGACCGGGTCGGAGCGTTCCAGGTCGGCTACGTCGGTGGCGTCGAGAGCTGCATCGATCTGCTCGACGAGCCGCTGCCCCTCGTCCCGAACGTGTTCAGCCCGCTCGACAGCGACCCCGACGGCAACGCGCCGTTCGGGTACGGAGCGGGTCAGGTCGGTGGCTTCCTCGTCGAGGACCTCAACCTGTACTGGCCGCAGGCGCTGACCGCGCAGGGCGCACAGCTGCCGGTCCTGCGGCTGGTGCCGATCAACGACCCGAACGAGGTGACGTGCCAGGAACCGGCCGGCGACATCGCCGTCGGCGCCGTGCACTGCCCTGCGACCGGGCAGGTGTTCTTCGACGAGAGCTTCGGGCTGGACGTGTACGAGCGCTTCGGGGATTTCGCAGTGGGCTACGTGCTCGGCATGGCGTGGAGCGAGGCTGCCCAGCGGGCCCTCGACAGCCCGCTCGAAGGCGAGGAGCGGGCGCTCGTCTCCGACTGCCTCACCGGCGCGTGGGCGGCCGACATCATCCCGCGCGACAACCAGGCGACGCGCAGCGTCGTGATCTCTCCCGGCGACCTGGACGAGGCGATCCAGACCGCCCTCGTCGTCGGTGACACAGGTTCGTCCGACGACATCAACGGCAGCGGGTTCGAGAAGATCGCCAGCTTCCGTGAAGGCGTGCTCAACGGCATCTCCGTCTGCATCGAACGCCTCGATGACTGACGGCGCGCCCGGCGACGTGCTGGCTGCGCTCGACGTCGGCACGAACAGCTTCCACCTGGTGGTCGCCCGTCCGGTCGCCGGCGATCGCTTCGAGACGCTGACGAGCGAAAAGGAGGTCGTCCGGCTCGGCCACGGCGGCGGTGACATGAAGGAGCTGTCGCGGGACGCGATGGATCGGGGCATCGCCGCCCTCGGCCGGATGCGCCAGATCGCCGACAGCTTCGGTGCCACATTGCGGGCGGTTGCGACCAGCGCCGTGCGGGAGGCAGCCGACGCCCCCGTCTTCCTGCGTCGCGCCCGGGACGAAGCCGGCGTCGAGATCGAGGTCATCTCCGGGATCGAGGAGGCCAGGCTGATCCACCTCGGGGTGCTGCAGGCCGTGCCGGTGTTCGACCAGCGCCTCTTCCTCGTCGACATCGGCGGCGGCTCCACCGAAGTGCTCCTCGGCCAGCGCGGCGACACTCTGGCCGCCCGCAGCTTCAAGCTCGGCGCGGTACGCCTGACCGACCGGTGGTTCCCCGGCGGCACGGTCAGCGCCAAGGCGGTGGCAGCCTGCCGGACCCACGTGCGGGGCATTCTCAGCCACTTCGAGCGGGCCGTCGAGGAGCACGGCTTCGAGGTGGCGATCGCCTCGTCGGGGACGGCGGAGACGCTGACCCGCATCGCCCACGCCGCGACCGGCGCCGAGCCGCTGCGGACGTACAACTGCGCCCGCCTGACGCGCAGGGCACTCGACGGTGTGGTCGACGAGATGCTCGGGCATCGGACCGCGTCGCGGCGGCTCAGGGTGCAGGGTCTGGAGGCTGCCCGAGCCGACATCATCGTCGCCGGATCCCTGATCTTGCAGGGCGTGATGAAGACGTTCGGGATCGACGAGCTGACCTACAGCGAAGGTGCGCTGCGCGAGGGCGTGCTGGTCGACACGCTGAGCCGGATCGCCGGACGACCCGGTGTCGGCACCGGCATGAGCCTGCACCACTTGCGCGATGTCTCGCGCCGCAGCATCGATCAACTCGCCGCGAGGTGCGACGACGACCCCAAGCACTCGGGCCACGTCGCCAGGCTGGCGGTCGCGCTGTTCGACGGGTTGGCGCCGGTGCACGGCTTGGACTCGACGGCACGGGAGTACCTGGAGGCCGGGGCGCTCCTCGCCAACGTCGGCTTGGTCGTCGCGCACAGCAAACACCACCTCCACGCGTACTACGTCATCCGCAACAGCGAGCTGGCTGGCCTGACCGACGCCGAGATCGAGGTGATCGCGCAGATCGCCAGATACCACCGCAAGAGCGAGCCGCGCTCGTCGCACGCCGAGTTCGCCGGGTTGGCGCCGGCCAACCAGCAGCTCGTGCGAACGCTGGCGGCGATCCTGCGCCTGGCCATCGGGCTCGACCGCAGTCACCGCGGCGACGTGCGGGGGGTGCAGGTCGAGGTGCACCGAGATCGAGCACTCGTCGTGGTGGAAGCCGAGCCGGGGGCCGACATCGAGCTGGAGCTGCACGCCGCGAACGAACGACGCAACCTGCTCGAGCAGGTGATCGGCCGCAAGGTGGTCCTGCGGGCGCGCTGATGAACCGGCGGGTTGCCAGCCGAGGCGACGACGCTCAGGTCGAGGAGGTCACACCGCTGCCAGCCGTGGCGGCGACGGTGGTCGCCGGTGGCGCCGTCGTCGGTGCGGCGGTCGCCTGGGTCGGCGGCGGAGGTGGAGGCTGCGTCGGTGCGGGCCGGGTCGATGCCGGCTGGGTCGGTGCGGGCCGGGTCGGTGCGGGCTGGGTCGGTGCGGGCTGGGTCGGTGCGGGCTGGGTCGGTGCGGGCTGGGTCGGCGCCGGCTGCCCACCGCCACCACCAGCACCCTGACCGCCACCACCCGAACCGTTTGCGCCGCCGCCCGCCGCTGGTTCCTGTACGGCCGCCGCTGGTTCCTGTACGGCCGGCGCTGGTTCCTGGACGGCCGGCGCTTGCGTCGGCGCGGCAGTGGCCGGAACCGTGGCTGCTGGTGTCACCGGTGCAGTCTCGGGTGGTGCCGTCTCGGCCGGAGGCAGGGGCACCGTGGTCGGGGCGATCGTCGAGGTGGTGGTCGTGCTGTAGTTCGGGTCGAGCCGGTTGAAGATCATCGACTTCTCGTTCTCGTCGTAGGCCTCCGGCTCCTCCACGCCGTCGAACACGAACACCTGGTCACCCACGGCAGCGATCGTCTGGAAGTACTCCGCCAGCGTCATCGGGATGCGGATGCAGCCGTGCGATGCCGGCTCGAGCGGCACGTTCAACGCGCCGTGGATGGCGATGCCGAAGTTGAAGTACATGGGGTTCCACAACGTGCCGAGCGCGCTCTCACGCGCGCCCGTCCGCAGTCGATCGAACGTGAACACCCCGCCCGGGGTCTTGGAGACACCGCACTCGCCTCGCTTCAACGGCTCGACGCCGGTCTCGTTGCCAACCTCGCCGGGGCTGATCGTGACCTCTTGGCACCACTCGTCACCAGTGCCGCTCGACATGTGGGAGATGAGCGCGGCGCGGTCCTCTCGGAAGAAGATGACCACCTGCTCCGGCAGGTAGATCTCGGTGTGGTTGACCGACGCGGCGTCCGGACGGCGCGGCATGAACTGCAGTGGCTCCTGCATCAGCTGCCACATCTCGTTGGTCACCCTCCCGGTGGCCGCCGAGCGGGGCGTCTGCATGACCAGCTTCTCGAACGCCCACACGGAGGCGCGGGTGAGGCTGCCGAAGTCCCCATCGATCGGGCCCGGATCGAAGCCGAGGTCCTTGAGGCGCTGCTGGACGGCCGTGACCTCGTCGCCGAACGAACCGGCGCCCATCGTCTCCGAGAGGTTGGTCTTGACAGGCGGCGCGGTGGTCGACGTGGTCGTGACGAGGGTGGTCGTGGTGACCGCGACGGTGCTGGTGGTGGCGGCGACGATGCCGGCGGTCGGACCGCTGGACGACGACCCGCGGTCGGCGTCATCGCCCCCGCCGATCGCGTCGCTTGCCGCGCCGGCCACCAGGACCGTCCCCACCAGGGCGAACGAGGCCAGAGCAGGGGCGAGTTTGGTGTTGCGGCGGGCGGGGCTGGGAGGCATCGATCTCAGGTGGGCGACGGCGATTGCAGCGCGTCACCCTACCGCTGACCCGCCGTCGGCGGGAGCGGTCGCGCCGCCTCGGAGAGGGGTCTGATCGCCTGCAGCTCGCGGCGCAGGCCGCTCATCTCGCGCACGATCGTGGCGATGATCCCGGGGGAGCTGAGCGTCGATTCGCCGATCGTCCGGGGGAAGTAGTCGACCCCGAACTGGACGACCTGGTAGCCCAGCTTGATCGCCCTGATGACCAGCTCGGCGTCGATGAACGAGCCCTCGGCGCGCAGCTCGACGTGGTCGAAGATCTCCCGCCGGCAGAGCTTGAAGGCGAAGTTGATGTCCCGCGCCTTGACCCCGAACATCGTGCGCACCAGCACGTTGTAGAAGAACGTGTAGATCGCCCGGGTGTAGCCCTCGCCGGTGCGGTCGAGGCGGTAGGCGCTGACGATGTGGGCGTCGTACTCACGCAGCAGGCGGATCGCTCGGGGCAGCTCCTCCATGTCGAACGGCAGGTCAGCGTCGGAGTACAGGATGAGATCGCCGCGGGCGGTGGCGAAGCCAGACTTGATGCTGCCCCCGAGCTTGCGGTTGCGGGCGTGGTGGACGACGCGCACGTGCGGATCGACGGCCGCCGCCTGGTCGGCCAGCTCCGGGGTGCGGTCGGTGGAGGCGTCGTCGACGATGATCAGCTCGTAGTCGGCGATGGCGCCGTCGGCGACCATCCGCTGGCACACGCGACGGGCCGCCTCGAGGGCCCGGCCGAGGTACTCCTCCTCGTTCCACATGGGAAAGAAGATCGACAGGACGTCCGGCGAGCCGCCGTCGCCCGCCGCCGGCCCGTTCACGTCGGCGCAGGGTAGCGGCGGTGCTCGCAGGGCCGGCGTCGGAGCAGGGACGACGCCCGTACAGTGCCCCAGGTGGAGACGTCCGTTCCGCCGCCGCCACCACCGACACCGACACCCACTCCGACACAGGCACCGACACAGGCGCTTCCGCCGCCATGGTTGGCGGCACGCCGCTGGTGGTCGTCGGGTCGGCCGCCGCAGCCTGGCCAGCTCACGCCCGGGTGGCGGCTGATCGTCGTCGCGACGTGGGTGCTGGCGTTGGTGGCGTGGTCGGCGGCGTGGAAGACGAGCCGCGAGCTGGGGCTGTCCACGTGGTGGTTGGGCCCGAGCGCCGAGCCACGCCCGTTCCCCGTGCTCCTGCTGCCGTTCGTGCCGATCGTGGCGATGATCGCGGCGACGCTGAACAACGTCCGGCGGCTGGCCTGGTACGGGTTGGCGGCCAGCGTCGGCGGCGCAGCGATCGCCGTCGGCGATCTGGGTCGCGTTGCCCGCCTGGGTTTGGTCGAGTTGGCGATCGCCGTCGCCACGGCGGTGGTGTCGGTGGCCTCGCTATCGGGCACCTATCGATCCGCCGTGCGCGGCGCTGTGTCGGCACCAACTGCCGAGGATGTCGTTGTTGCCAACGCAGAGGGCGCGACGCCGTGACCCGCGTGCTCACTGCGTTGCCCGTCGGCGAGCGGGTGGGGATCGCCTTCTCGGGCGGGCTCGACACGTCGGTCGCCGTGGCCTGGATGCGAGAGCGGGGCGCCCAGCCGTACGCCTACACCGCTGACCTCGGCCAGTACGACGAGCCGGACCTGGGTGGCGTGCCGGCTCGGGCGATCGAGTACGGCGCGCAGGCCGCCCGCATCGTCGACTGCCGCCGCGAGTTGGTGCGTGAGGGTTTGCTGGCGTTGCAGTGCGGGGCGTTCCACATCACGACCGCCGGCCGGACGTACTTCAACACCACCCCGCTCGGCAGGGCCGTCACCGGCACGCTGCTCGTGCGGGCGATGCACGACGACGGCGTCGACATCTGGGGCGATGGCAGCACCTACAAGGGCAACGACATCGAGCGCTTCTACCGCTACGGGCTGCTCGTCAACCCGGCGCTGCGGATCTACAAACCGTGGCTCGACGAGCGGTTCGTGGCCGAGCTGGGCGGGCGGGCCGAGATGAGCGAGTTCCTCGTGCAGCGGGGGTTGTCGTACCGGGATGCGAAGGACAAGGCGTACTCGACGGACGCCAACATCTGGGGCGCGTCGCACGAGGCGAAGGCGCTGGAGGAGCTGTCGACCGGCGTCGAGATCGTCGAGCCGATCATGGGCGTGGCGTCGTGGTCGCCCGACGTCGCTGTCGAGACGGAGGACGTGACCGTGCAGTTCGAGGAGGGCTGGCCGGTCGCCCTCGACGGTCGAGCGTTCGACGATCATGTGGAGCTGGTCATCGAGGCGAACGCGATCGGTGGTCGCCACGGCCTCGGCACGAGCGATCAGATCGAGAACCGGATCATCGAGGCCAAGAGCCGCGGCATCTACGAGGCGCCGGGTTTGGCGTTGCTGCACATCGCCTACGAGCGGCTGGTCACGGCGATCCACAACGAGGGGACGATCGAGAACTACCGCACGATGGGTCGCCGGCTGGGGCGGCTGCTGTACGAGGGCCGGTGGTTCGACCCGCAGAGCCTGATGCTGCGCGAGCCGCTGCTGCGCTGGGTGGGGGCGGCAGTGACGGGCGAGGTAGCGCTGCGCCTGCGGCGCGGCGACGACTACTCGATCCTCGACACGACGGGCCCGAACCTGACGTACGCACCGGACCGACTGACGATGGAACGGGCCGAGGACGCGGCGTTCGGACCGCTCGACCGCATCGGCCAGCTGACGATGCGGAACCTCGACATCGAGGACTCCCGGGCCAAGCTCGACGTGTATCGCCAGGCCGGCACGCTCGCCCAGGGCACGATCCCCGAGCTCGACCCCCCCGCCGACGCGGCTCCCTCCGACACCCACCCGACGCCCTGAGATCCGAGGCTTTCAGGTCACCCGAGGGTTTCCGGCACCCCGTCTGGGACGGAAGCCCTCCGATGACGTCAAAGCCTCGGACCGAAGGCGCCGGTCAGCCTGGGTCAGCGGTGTTGGAGGGCGTGCACGAGGGCGGTCAGGAGGCGGGTGCGGTCGGGGAGATCGGCGACGATGAGGTGCTCGTGGTCGGCGTGGGCACCGCCGCCGGTCGCGCCGAGCCCGTCGAGCGTCGGGATGCCGAGGGCGGCCGTGAAGTTGCCGTCGCTGCCACCGCCGACGGCGACACCGATCGGTTCCAGCAGCCCAGCGTCGGCGGCGACCTTGGACGCCAGCGCGAACAGCTCGGCCGTCGCCGACTCGGCCATCGGCGGGCGGTTCAGGCCGCCCCGCACCTCCAGCGTCGCCGCAGGGTCGACCGGCGCCAGCGCCGCGAACGCGGCGACCAGGCGGTCGCCCTCGTCCGGCTCGGCGACGCGCACGTCGACACGCACTCGGGCTTCGGCCGGCACCACGTTGTCGGCGGTGCCGGCGCTGGCGACCGTGGGCGTGACGATCGTGGCCCTGTCGGGGTCACCCAGCGCGGCGATCGCCAGCACCTGGTGCGCCGCTTCGACCAGGGCGTTGACGCCGCGTTCGGGCTCCAGCCCGGCGTGCGCGGCGCGGCCCCCGACGACGACTTCGAACGTGCCGGTGCCCTTGCGCCCGATCTTCAGCGCACCACCGTCGGCCGCCGGCTCGAGCACGAGGACGGCACCGCAGGCGACGGCGCGCTCCTCGATCAACGCCCTCGAGGTGGCCGAGCCGACCTCCTCGTCGGACGTCACGAGCAGCTCGACACCGCTGCGGTCCGACAAGGCGGCAAGGGCGTGCAGGGCGATGACGATGCCGCCCTTCATGTCGAACACGCCCGGGCCGGTGGCTCGCCCGTCGGCGATGGCGAACGGCCTCGTAGCCAGCGCGCCGGCGGGGAACACGGTGTCGTGATGCCCGACGAGGAGGACGCGTGGCTCGCCGCCTCCCCGCCAGTGGACGTGTGGGCCGGCGCCCCCGGCGACGAGCTCGGCCGGCGTGCCGAGCCGTCGCTCGATCAGCTCGGCCACCGCCGCCGCCGACGCCGAGATGGCCGACAGGTCGTGAGAAGGCGACTCGACCTCGACCAGCGACCGCACGTCGTGGAGCATCGTCGTCAGGTCAGGGGTGGTCAGGTCAGGCGTCAGGTCCGGCACCCGACGACGGTACCTTGCGCTGCCGGCGACACCGATCGGGCCGACACCCCACATCGCCCGATCTGCTGCGAGGATCACCCGATGCCCCGCTCGCCCTCCGTTGCGCTGCTCGTGTCCGCCGCCCTCGCCCTCGTCGCCTGCTCCGGCAACGACGATCCCCGCGGGTCGGGGACGACTTCAGCTGCGGTCACGACGGCGGCACCCGGCACGACGACGGAACCTGTGACGACGGAACCTTCCACGACGGAACCGGAGACGACCGAACCGCAGACGACGGAGCCTGGGACGACGGAACCCGAGACGACGGAACCCGAGACGACGGTGCCGCTGCCGCCGGCGACGTGGACCGTGCAGCCGGGGTGGGAGCAGGCGGCGGTGCTCGATGCCGAGCCCGGCGACACCTTGGAGCTGGTCGCCGACGTCACCGGAGATGTCGTCGCGGCGGGCTCGGTCGACGACCTCGGATCGCTGCTCTTCCGCACGGTCCCCGCCGACGTGTACAGCGTGCGCAACGCGACGGCGACCTCCGAGAGCTTCAAGGTGGCGCCGCTCGACGTGGTCCCGCCGCCGTCGTTCTACGCCGGGCAGACCTTGCCTGCCGGCGGCTTCGGCTACCTGCAGACCCGCGACGGCACGACGCTGTCGATCAACGTGGTGCTGCCCGGCCCGCCGGAGGCCGGCCCCTACCCAACCGTGGTCGAGTACTCGGGCTACGACCCGTCGAACCCCTCCGCCTTCGGCTTCCCGCAACTGTTCCCGGCACTCGGGTACGCCTACATCGGCGTCAACATGCGCGGCAGCGGGTGCAGCGGTGGCTCATGGCGGTTCTTCGAGGACGCCCAGTTGCTCGACGGCTACGACGCGATCGAGGCGATCGCCGCCCAGCCGTGGGTGCTCAACAACCGGGTCGGGATGGTCGGGGTGTCGTACCCCGGCATCAGCCAGCTGTTCGTCGCCGCCCAGCAGCCGCC
>JBPCJW010000142.1:0-66376 GCA_051004915.1 Ilumatobacteraceae bacterium | reverse complement strand
CCGACCACCCTGGCGTCGGCGAGGCGGGGGAGCAGCTCCTGCAGCAGCACCTTGATCTCCAGCCGGGCGAGCTGTGCGCCAAGGCACAGGTGCGGGCTCTGCAGCCCGAACGCGACCTGCGGGTTGGGGCTGCGGCGGAGGTCGAACGTGAACGGGTCGGCGAACACGTCCTCGTCGTAGTTCGCCGAGACGAACCACATCACCACCTTGTCGCCGGCCTTCACCTCACGACCACCGAGCGTCGTGTCGACCGTCGCGGTGCGTCGGAAGTGCATCGTCACCGATCCCCAGCGCAGCACCTCTTCGACCGCTGACGACAGCAGCTCGTCGTCGCCCCGCTCGACGCCGTCGCGCAGCTCGTCCAGCAGGTCCGGCCGCTCCATCAGCGCCAGCATCCCCGCCGTCATCGTGTAGCGCGTCGTGTCGTTGCCGGCCGCCACGAGCAGCGTGAAGAAGTTGTTGAACTCGTGTTCGCTGAGCTCCTCGCCGTCGACCTTCGGGCGCAGCAGGTCGCTGATCACGTCGTCCGTGGGATGCTCGCGCCGCACCGTCGCCTGCTCCTGGGCGTACCGGAACAGCTCGATTCCGGCGGGGCTGCGAAACGGCATCAGCCGGAACTCCTCGGTGTCGACCAGCCCGACCGGATGGGTCGTGAACTCGGGATCGGTGTTGCCCAGCAACGCATCGCCCCGCTCGACGAGCCACGGGCCATGGTCTTGCGGCACACCGAGCAGCGTGCCGAGCATGCGCATCGGTAGTTGCTTCGCGATGCGGTCGACGAAGTCGAAGCGCGTCCCGCCAGTCAGCGCCTCCTCGACGACGGACCGGGCGAGCAACCGGATGGCCTGCTCGTAGGCGTACACCTCCCGCCGGCTGAACGGCTTGGAGACGAGGCGTCGGTAGGCGGTGTGCTGCGGAGGGTCGAGCTCCATCATCGTGCGCCGGGCCTCGGTCTGCTCCTCGTCCATCTCCTCGAGCCGGATGCCCTTGGCGCTCGAGAAGCGCTCGACGTCGCGGCTGACGGCCAGCAGGTCGGCGTGGCGGGTGACCGCCCAGAACCCCCGCCCACCGGCGTGGTCCTGCGCCCACCAGCTGACGGGATCCTCGGCTCGCAGCCGTCGGAACGTGGCGTGGGGAACACCGGCGACGTAGGTGTCGGGGTCAGCGATGTCGGCGTCGGTCGGGCCGAGCCGGTGCTCACCCGTGTCCGTCACGAGCGCTCCAACGTCGTCCCGGCCCGCCAGTTCGTACCGACCTCCTGCCAGAACCCGCCGAGCACCTCGATCGGCGCCAACCTCGTGAGCTCCTCGACCGGCGACTCGTGGAACTCGATCGTGGCTTCCCCCGAGTAGCACGGCCCGACCTCGACGTCGTACCCGCGCATCGTCACGAGCTCGTGCAGCGAGTCGGTGCCGTCGCCCTCGATCGCCGGGAACACGCGGTGGTGGAGCATCGGGTGGCCGTTGACGAAGCCGGCCGACGGCGCGGTTCCGGTGATCGTGAACGTGGCGTCGATCAGCCGCCGGCCGTACGCCGAGCATGTGGCGCCGAAGCGACCGCCGGGTGCAAGTCGCGGGCCGGCGACGCCGACGTTGACGGGCCGCGTGACGAACAGCTCGCCGAGCTTCTTGGGGTAGCCCTGGTGGTGGCCGCGGACCATCGCGAAGTCGCGGTCGACCCAGATGTAGACGCATCGGCTGTACGTCTCGCCGCGATACGTGCATCGCACGACGACGAACGTCTCCAGGTATTGGGCGCGCACCGGGTCGAGCAGCTCCTCGAACGAATCGCTGCAGCTCTGCCAGTCGGCCCAGATGACGGCGACGGCGCCCGGGTCGTCCTCGGCCGGTTGCAGCGGCGCGGGGAGCAGCTCGGCGACGGCTGCCGGATCGGCGCGCAGCTCGATGGTCAACATGGTGCCGCTGTAGTGCCACGGTGGCGGCGGCACCAGGGAGGAACGACCCGTCGCCGTACGTGGGAACATGAACCCCCGCCCGCCGCTCAAGGCGGCGGTACCCGAACGTGACCCACGGCCGCAGCCATGGGCGAACCCTAGCCATCCCGAACGACTCGCCCTCCCGAACGAATGACGTGACCGCACCCGCCTTCCCACCGCCGATCCCGCCAGCCGCCGGCCCGCACCACGTCGCCCACGACCCCGACGAGACGGTGCCGATGGAGCAACCGAAGCGCCAACCCGTCGTGCTCGCTGTCGACATCGGCGGGACGAAGTTCGCCGCAGGGCTCGTCTCGCCGCACGGTCAGCTGGTCGATCGCGCGGTCGTGCTGGTCGACGACAACGTTGGGCCGGAGGCCCACTTCAAGGCGCTGGCCGGCATCGTCGAGCAGCAACTGGAGGCCGTCGAGCGCCACGACGTGCGGCTCTCCGCCGTCGGGATCGGATCGGCCGGCCCGATCACCCGTGAGTGCGAGACGGTGTCGCCCGTCAACCTGCCCGCCTGGCGCGAGTTTCCACTGCGCGAGCGGATGATCGAGCTGACCGGCAAGCGGGTGTACGGCGACCTCGACGGCAAGGCGCTGGCATTGGCCGAGGGCTGGCAGGGCGCCGCCAAGGGCTACGCCAACTACTGCGTGCTCACCGTGTCGACCGGGATCGGCGGCGGCATCGTCATCGACGGCGAGCTGGTCGACGGCGCCTCCGGCAACGCCGGACACGTCGGCCACATGATCGTCGACCCCAACGGTCGTCGCTGCGGATGCGGGGCTCGCGGCTGTCTCGAGGCCGAGGCGTCCGGCGTGGCGATCGAGGCGATCACGGGGCGCTCACCGAGCCAGCCGACGTACGAGATCATGCAGCGCACGGGCCGCATCGTCGGTCGCGGCGTGGCCTCGCTGTGCAACCTCCTCGACCTCGAGCTGGTGGTCGTCGGCGGCGGCGTCGCGCTTGGGTTCGCGGCCACGTTCTTCAATGCCGCGCAGGACGAGCTGAGCACGCTGTGCCGCCTGCCCTACAGCCGCCACGCCCGCATCACGCCGACCCGTCTGGGCGATCGCGGCCCGCTGATCGGTGCTGGCGCCGTCGCCGTGCGCGGGATGCAGCGCGACCAGGCGATCAGGCGGGCGAGCCAGTCGGCCGGCGCTCGCCGGCGATAGAGCGACAGTACGGTGGCGGCGTGACCAGGATCCGCAGTACGAGCACCGGTCGGGTCCGCGACCGCAGGGGCCAGGGCGGCGGCGGTGGGTTCGGGATCCCGGGGCTCGGCGGCGGTGGCGGTGGCATCCCGATGAAGGCCGGGGGCGGACTGATCGGGTTGCTGGTGCTGGCCGCGGCGATCTTCCTGCCCCGCCTGCTCGGTGGCGGCCAGGGCGCCGTCGACACGGGTACCGGCACCGGCAACGCCGGTGACGTCGGGGTCGGCGTGGTGCGGTGTGAGACGGAGCTCGAGCAGATCATCTGCGGAGCCACCGACGACGTGGCGGAGTACTGGATCCAGGCGTTCCCCGCCGCCTTCGGCGGCCAGTACCAGGAGACGTTCACGGACTTCTTCTCGGGCGCTGTGGGGACCGGCTGCGGGCAGGCGTCGTCGCAGGTCGGGCCGTTCTACTGCCCGGCCGACAGCACGGTGTACTTCGACCTCGACTTCCTGACCCAGCTGCAGGACCAGTTCGGCGCCACCGGCGACCTCGCCGCGCAGTACATCGTCGCCCACGAGTACGGCCACCACGTGCAGAACCTGACCGGGATCAGCGACCGCGCCAACCAGCTCTCGTCGCAGGATCCGGATCGGGCCAACGAGTACTCGATAGCGCTCGAGCTGCAGGCCGACTGCTTCGCCGGCGCGTGGGCGCGCAACGCCGACGATCGAGGGCTGCTCGACCAGGGCGAGATCAGCGAAGCGATCGGCGCGGCGGAAGCCGTCGGCGACGACCGCATCCAGCAGCAGACCCAGGGACGCATCGATCCCGAGTCGTGGACCCACGGCTCGTCCGAGCAGCGGGTCTCGTGGTTTCGCCGCGGCTTCGACACCGCCGACCCCAACCGCTGCAACACCTTTGACGAGCTCCTCTGACCACCCCAGCCGGGTTCTGACGAAACTTCGTGCGGGAAACCCAGCACGATCGCGCCACGAACGGCGGCGGACCGGCGCTGGGTGGTTTCGTGGCGATTACGTACTGGAGATCCAGTATGAAGCTTCGTCAGAACCCGATGTGGGGTTTCGGGGGGGTCAGCCGCCGATGAGGCGGTAGGCGCGCTCGACCGGGCCGATGCCGAAGCGGCGGTGGTACCAGGCAGCCAGGGTGATGGCGACGAGCCAGAAGCCGGCGGCGAACGCCAGCGCCGTGTCCAGCCCGGTCGGGCGGATCCACCCGAGCCAGTCGACGACGAGGTTGAACACGAGCGCGTGGCCGACGTACAGCGTCAGCGTCATCGCGCCGGCATCGCGCAGTAGGTCGATCGGCGCGCTGGCCGTGAAGCGGTCGGCGAGCCACGTCAGCACTCCGAAGGCGATCAGCGCGGTGCCGAGCGCGCTGGCCGTGTACAGCAGGCCGCGGTCGAAGGGGTCGGTGCTCGAGAGGATCGACGCCAGCGGTCCAGCCGGCACCATCGCCGAGACCAGCGTCGCAAGGCCGACGAGCACAGCTCCTGCGCTGATGACGATCGGCCGCCATGCTGCGGTGGTGAGCAGCCGCCCGAGCACGATGCCCGTGCAGAAGAACGCCAGCCACGGCAGCAGCGGATGGGTTCCGTTGACGAAGACGTCGGCCAACCACTGCAGCAGCCCGCCTGGAGCGAAGAACCAGTCGACGCTGTTCCCGTCGAGTCGCGACTGCGTGGCCCGCCAGCGCAGCGCCGCCGCAGCCACCGCCGCTCCGGCCCCCACCGTCAGGACCCAGCGCGAGCGCAACGTGAAGAGCCCGGCGCCGACGATGAACATGGCCCCGTAGAACGGCAGGATGGTCCCCGCCCAGATCGTGTCGAGCCACAGGCCGCCGACGTACAACACGAGGCCACGGCGGACGAGTGTCAGCCGCTTCGCCAGCACGGCTGCCCGGTTGCCGATCGACCGCCGGGTGAGCAGCGTGACGCCGACGCCGGCGACGAGCACGAACGTCGCCGCAAAGCGTGTCGACAGCGGCCCGGTCCACGGGTCGAAGAGGTCATCGAGGGCGCTGTCGCCTCGCGGTGAGCCGCGCAGGATCAAGTAGCCGTGGAAGTTGATCACGACCACGCCGATCAGGGCGACAGCACGCACCACGTCCGGGCCGGGCAGACGCCCGGCGCCCGGCCCCACGTTCGGCGCCACCGCCGTCCGCACCGGCTCAGCCATCGGTCCACACCCATTCGTCTGGGTAGGCGGTGATCAGAGGGCACTGGACGTCGATCCACTGACCGACGGCAGGCATCGGCTCGCCGCTCGGGACGACGACCATCGAGGTGTGCATGTGCGGCGGCTCGAGCAACGCCAGTCGCCGCCGACCGAAGTGCAACGGGCTCAGGCCGTCGGGCCGAGCCTGCACGCCGTGGGCCGTCCCGGCGCCGACCATCACGAGGTGCCCGTCGCAGGGGACGGGCAGCTGCCGGTAGCCGACTCGGTCGTCGACCCGAGTCGGCCGCACGTCCAGCACATCGGCTCCCAACTGCAGGTACCGCTTGTCTCCGTGCCACAGCGCCGTTCCCAAGCGGATGCGGAACCTGTGGTCGGGCCACGCGTCACGGAGTGCGGCGTAGCCATCGAGCGAGAGGTGGCTGACCCACACCTCGTCGGTCGGGTCGAGCACGTTCATCCATGCGGCGATGTCGTCCAGGTGCTCGTCGTCGCTGCCCGCGACGGGCGGGTGCACGCTGAACCCGACGACTTCGAGACCCGACCGCTGGGCGGTCGAGACCATGGCGCCGAGCTCGTCGCGGCTGGTGCCGTAGCGCCGCATCGACGACGCCAGCTTGACCAGCACTCGTCCCCGCCAACCGTCCAGCGCGGCGATGTGGCGCAGCGAGCCGACAGTGAGGATCGGCGCCGGGTCGACGGGCGGTCGCAGGCTCGGTGTCAACACGACGGGCGTCAGGCCAGCCGGGAGGCCGGCGAGCTCGTGGACCGTCCCGACGGCGATGGTGTCGGCGAGCTTGCCGGCCAGTTCGGCGAGCCGCGCCCGACCGAACCCGTACCCCTTGCCCTTGACGACCGGGACGAGGCCTGGTGCGTCGCGGGCCACCCGTTCGGCGTGCCTCCACCACGGGTCGCGTTCGACGGTGAGCCGCAACGTCACGCCCGCCGACGGTACCGGTGCAGATGTCAGTCGGAGGCGCGTCCCGGCCAGCGGGGGAACGCCGGCAGCAGCGGCCCGAGCTGACGCTCGGCGAGCACGCCCTTCCAGACCCCGAGCCCGTAGGTGACGTCGTCGAGGAGCCGTGGGACGCCGCCGTTCGACAGTGCCGGCAGCGCGGCGAGCACGGCGATGCGTCGCGCCTGTCTCGACACCACCGCACCGGCAAGGATCACCGGCCACCAGGCCCGACGGGCCGCATCGGCGAGCAGCCGGCCGGCGCCGAGATGACCGACGAGGGTCAGCCGCATTGACTCTCGCGCCGGAAGCCCAGGCAACTTGCGCACCAGCGCGCCCGCCGTTCCCGCCGCCACCGCCGCGGCGACGACCGGATGCCCCGACGCGACCAACCACCAGACGCCGCCGCTCCAGCCGCTGATCCGCACCGGCGCCAGCGCGCCGGGGTGACGGCGCGCCAACGGCGCGGCGGCCGACCCGTAGCCGATGCGCTGGGTGACGAGCCCGCGCCAGGTGCCACGCGGTCGGTGCTCGATGCACACCGCCGGTTCGTACCGGCACCGCCATCCGGCTGCGACCAACCGCCACACCGCGTCGACGTCCTCGCCGAAGCGCAACGTGCGGTCGAACCCACCGATTGCGCGCAGCGCTTCGGTGCGCACGACGATCGCCGCGGCAGGCACGTAGCTGAGGCGTGTCCCGGGGCCGATGCGCCCCGGTTCCGGTCCGAGATCAAGTGGGGAGTGACCCTGCTCGTACTGCGCGACCGAGCCGGCGCCGGCGGCGCTGGCGACACGGGGGGCGACGAGCCCCACGCGTTCGTCGGCGAAGTGGGCGACGAGCGGGTCGAGCCAGCCGGGCTGCAGGCGCACGTCGGTGTCGACGAAAGCGACGAGGGGTGTGGTCACCGCCCCCAGACCGGCGTTGCGGGCGACAGCCGGCCCGGCGTTCGTGCGCAGTCGCAGCACACGAGCGCCGTCGACCGAGGCGATCGGCGGGTCGGAGGCGTCGTCGACGGCGATCACGGCGGCCACGCCTGGGCAGCACCGCACGATCTCCGTCAGCGCCGTGTCGCCGAGCACATGGGCGGGGACGACGACCGCGACGTCGGCCGACGTGTACGGCGATGATCGCGGATGGGGATGGATCGCACCGGCGTCGAGCAGCCGGTCGATCAAGCCGTCGACGGCGGGTGACGGGGCGATCTGCTCACCGGCGCTGATCCGGTCGAACACCTCGGCACCGGCTGGTGTCAGCCGGAACAGCCGCAGCGGCGATCCGCCGACGACGACATCACTGCCCGACGGTCGGCGGGTCGAACGATCGAGCGAGTACGACGTCACCGGCCGGCGTTCCAGCGGTCGAACGCGGCGACGAGGTCGTCGGTCAGTCGGCGCAGGATGGTCTCGCCCTCTGCTCGAGTGGCGCCAGTGGGGTCGCCGAGCACGCCGGACCGTTCGACCACGGCCACGCCGCCGGCGCGCAGCCGGCCCATCAACTGGGGGAGCGGAGCGGTCTCGCCGACGACGGCGCGGTCCTGGCGCACGAGGTCCGGTCGCAGGGTCAGCATGATCGACGTCTCGGTGCGGCCGGCATGGGCATCGCCGCCGGCCAGCGACGGCCACCACGCCAGCACGGGCCGGCGTTCCGAGCGCAGCACGGCGACGGCCCGATCGACCGCCTCACGGTTCCCGCCGTGCCCGTTGACGAGGACGACGCCGCCGGACCAGTCGGCCGAGCGGACGAGCTCGACGATCATCGAGGACAGCACGTCGCTCCCGATGGACAACGTGCCGGCGAAGCCGGCGTGCTCGCCACTGGCCGTCACCGTCAAGGTCGGGCCGATGACGATCGAGGGGCGCAGGGCCGCCAGGCGCCCGACGAGTGCCTCGGCGATGACGGTGTCCGTGCCGAGCGGCAGGTGTGGGCCGTGCTGCTCGCAGGATCCGACCGGCACGCCCACGACCGGGCACGCAGCCGCGGTGTCCGGCCACGTCTGGTCCGTCAGGCGCACCCCGGCGACGGTACTGCCTCACCGTCCGACCTGCCGCTGGACCGCACAGTGCGGCCGGCGTTGCACCTATCGGTAGCCCCAGGTGGTGAGGGTGGCGAGGATCTTGGCCGCCGCGGCCGGTGGGTCGAGCGTGACGACCTCACCGTGTCCCACCGGACCGCCGGCGAGGTCGGTCAGTGTGCGCACGCGGGCCAGTGCATCCCCGGCGGGCACGGGCATGGCTCGTGGCCGAGGCCGGTAGGCCACGACGGCGGCCGGCTCGTCGAGCGGCCCGGACGGACCCGCCAGCACCTCGATCGGCATCGTGCGGGTGCCCACCTTCGCCGTCAGGGCGGCGCGGCGCAGCCGGGCGACCGACCCTTCGACCGACAGCACCGCGGGCGCCGCCACGCTGAGCACCTCGCGCCGCCCGCCGTCGAGGCGGCGCACCGCTCGCACCGTCTCTCCATCTCCGCCGTCTCCGCGATCCGCCTCGACGGTCACGAGTCCGAGCGCCTGGGCTGCGCCGAGCTCGGCGGCAAGGAACGCCGGGACCGCCCCCGATCCACGGTCCGACGAGGCATCGCCACAGACGACCCATCGCGCGTCGCGTGCCACCTCGGCGATGGCCCACGCGACGGCATCACTGCGCAGATCGGCCGACGAGTCGATGCGTACGGCACGCACCGCACCGACGGCCAACGCCTCGCGCAGCGACGGATCGGCTCCCGACCCGCCGACCGTGACGACGGTGACCGAGTCGCCGCTCGCCTCGGCCAGGCGCAGCCCGACCTCCAGCGCGGCGCGGTCGGATTCCGACACGGCGGACCACCGCTCGTCGCCGACGTCACCGGTCGGCCACTTGCGGGCGACGACGATCACGACCGGCGGAACACCACGCCGTGACCACCCTCCGGGTACGACCACGAGATGGCGCCCTCCTCGTTGCACACGAGGTAGCAGGTGCCACACTCGAAGCACTGCTCGTAGTTGAAGAGGATCCCGCCGTCGGCAGTCGGCACGAAGAGCTTCGCCGGGCAGGCGACGACGCAGTCGCGCGTGCTGCAATCCCGACAGACGTCGCCGTCGACGACGATGTGGGCACGCTCAGCCACGTCGAAGCGCGTCGTAGCGATGACGTCGTCGAACGACACGAGCCAGTCGCGATCGCTCATCCGAACGTCCTCCAGCCGGTGATCGCGTCGCGGAGGAGGTCGCGGCGTCGGATCCCGAGGCGCTTGCGCTGGGCGGTGAGGATGTGCCGCAATCCCGGCTTGGGGTGCGGGTTGTCGACGCGGAACATTGCCTCGACCGTGTTGGCGACGAGCTGCGGGTAGACGTGCTGAACGCGGTCCGACAGCACCAGCTCGGGAGCGCGGCGCAGCTTGCGATGGTCGCGCAGCACGAAGTTGTCGGACAGCCGCCGCACGTACCCGGCCAGGCCAGCCTTCGACGTGTCCCCGATGGACAATGCAGCGTCGGCCGCCTCGCCGGCGGCCATCCCGCTGGCCATGGCGAAGTTGACGCCCTCCAGCCAGATGCCGGCCGCCAGGCACATCGCCGCCGCATCACCGGCGACCAGCAGCCCGTCGCCGGCTAGCTGCGGCATCATCGCCAGGCCCGCCTCCGGGATCAGGTGCGCCGAGTACTCCTTCACCTCGCCTCCCTCGACGAGCGGCGCGATCGCCGGATGGCTCTTGAGCGTGGCGATGATGTCCTCCGGGCGGCGCTGCTGGGCGGCGAGCGCCGGCAGCTTCAGGACGACGCCGACGGCGACGGTGTCGAGGTTGGTGTACACGAACGCCCCGCCGTTCACGGCGCCGGTGCCGCCGACGATCTCGATGTCCACGCCGGCCCGGTCGCGCACGTTGAACCGCTCGTCGATGACGTCCTTCGGCAGGCCGAGCGTCTCCTTGACACCGAGCGTGTAGTGGTCGGCGTCGTCGTGCTCGAACAGCCCGGCCTCCTTGGCCAGGAAGCTGTTCACGCCGTCGCAGGCGATGACCACGCCGGCCCGCACGTCGCCGTCCGGCCGGTCGGTGCGCACGCCGACGACCGTGCCGTCCGGGTTGCGCAACAAGCCGGTCGCGGTGGTCGAGCAGACGAGCTCGGCGCCGTCGGCCTCGGCCAGACCGGCCAGCCAGTGGTCGAAGTCCGGACGCAGCGCAGTGGCGCCGTTGTACGGCGGGCGACCCCAGCTGGCGCAACGGAAGTCGACGGTGACGGCCTGGTCCGCCGTGAGCAGCATGGTCGAGCGGCGGGTGACCCAACGCTGGACGGGCGCCGATTCCCACCATCCGGGGTGCAGCCCGTCGAGCACGCGGGGGTAGACGACCCCGCCGTACATGTTCTTGCTCCCGGCGAAGGGCCCCCGCTCCAACAGCAGCACGCGTCGGCCGGCCCTGGCCAGCACCGTGGCGGCGCACGAGCCGGCCGGCCCGGCGCCGACCACCACGACGTCGTAGTCGCGCTCAGTCAGCAGCGACGCCGATCGGCTGCGGCGAGGGTGTCAGCAAGCGGACGAGCTCGTCCAGGACAGCGTTGGCATCGGCGACGACGGCCAGGTCCGCAAGCTGCATCATCGGGCAGTGGGCATCGGTGTTGACGCTGACGATGTGGTCGGGCGTGCCCAGCCCCGCGGTGTGTTGGACGGCGCCGCTGACGCCGAGCGCGACGTACAGCGTCGGGTCGACGACCACGCCCGTCGTGCCGATCTGGCGCTGGTGGGCGACCCAGCCGCGGTCGGTGATGACGCGTGTGGCACCCATCGACGCGCCGAGCGCGCTGGCGACTGCCGTCAGTTGCACGAAGCGCTCTTCGTCCTCGAGGCCGGCGCCGCCGCCGAAGATCCGGTCCGCCTCGATCAGGTCCATCGTCGCCACATCGGGCGGCAACACCTCGACCACCGTCGCGTCCCGAGCGGAAGAGATCCGAGCGTTTCGGGCCGACCGAGTGTCCGGTGCGGGGAGCCCCCTCACCAGGCACTCGGATGCAGGGTCGACGACGATGCCGCGCACTCCCGGCTGCAGCGTGACGACCACCGGACCCGAGATGGTGAAGTCGTGCAGGTGCGTCCCCCTGGCCAGCTGCGCCGCGATCGCCGACACGCGGATCGCGCCAGCCAGCAGCGGACGGTCGAGGGCGTGGGCCAGCCGCGGCGCGAGGTCGCGACCGTCCGGTGATCCGGGCAGCACGACGAGGTGTTCGTCAGCCAGGAGCGGCGCCAGCGCGTCGGACCACCGGCCCGCCGCGAACGCACCGAGCTCGAGCACTTGGACGTCACGGCCGACCCCGGCGAGGGCGTCGTCGTCGGGCGACGACCCGACGAGCAGGGTCCGGCCGCCGCACTCGGCGACGGTCTCCGCACCGCCGGCGGGCACCACCCCGTCGCGCACCGGAACGACCGCCAACACGTCGGCCAGGGTAGGCGGCCGCGTGGAGTTCTGGATCGGGGTCACGGATCTCGCCATGGATCGAGAGCTCGGTCACCCAAAACAACGACTGCTCAGCCGTGCGGTGCGGCGAGACTGCCGACGTGGAATCACCGTTCATCCGAACCGATGTCGTGGCGTCCACCGTTCGTGCCGCCAGCGCCGCCGATGCCGGTGCGATCAGGGGCCTCGCGCTCGACAACGGCATGTTCGAGCGCGAGGACATGGGCGGCTTCGACGAAATGCTCGGCGGCCATCTCGACGGCAGTCTCGAGGACACGCGTGGGTGGTGGTCGACGATGCGCACGGGCACGTTGCGGGTGCTGCGTACTACGCGCCCGAGCCGTTCGCCCATCGGATGTGGAACCTCTACTCCTGGCTGTCAGGCCCGGGCAGCATCGAGCCGGCCTGGGCAGCACGCTGGTCGCGCAGGTCGAGGATGCGCTGCGCAGCCGGGGGGCCGCCGTCGCTCGCGTGCTGATCGTCGAAACGTCGAGCCTCGACGGCTACGAGCGAGCGAGGTCGTTCTATCGACAGCTTGGCTACGACGAGGAAGCGCACATCCGCGAGTTCTACGGCCCGGGCGATGACAAGATCGCGTTCTGGAAGGCGCTGACCGCTCCGGTCGAGGACTGATCGGGCGCCGCGATCGGCCTGCGACAGGAAGGCCGAGATCACGGCAGCGGTGGTGGGCCGTGCTCTGCCGGTCGGCTGCGGACGTGACGGACGATCTCGATGACGACGGTGATGCCGAGCGCGGCGGCGAACGCGAGCAGGAACGCCAGCGTGTGGTTGTCCTGGAACGTGCTGCCGAAGATCGCCCCGAGGACGGCTGCGTACGTCGCCCAGATCACGGCGGCGATGGCGATCCATCCGGCAAACCACCCCCACGGCTGGTGGGTGACGCCGGAGGTGAGCGTCAGCGCCGTGCGGCCGCCCGGGACGAACCGGGCAGTGATCAACAGCAGGCCTCCGCGCGCTCGGATCTGGGTGCGCGCCCAGTCGAGCCGGCGCCTGGTCTTGTCCCGCTGCTCCGCCCGCCGGTAGAACCATGGCGCCAAGCTGCGGCCAACGGCATACGCCACGTTGTCGCCGCACAGCGCGCCGAGCGCTCCGGCCAGGATCACGAGCGCCAGGTTCTGGTCGCCAGAGCCGGCCGCCACGCCGCCGATGATGACCGTCGTCTCGCTCGGCACGAGCGGGATGACGGAGTCGAGCAGGGCGATGCCGAAGATCACGATCAGGAACCACCATTGGCTGGCGACGTCCTCCAGCCAATCCGTCAGCGCGGACAGCCAGCTCATCCGACGAGTTCGGCGTCCGGCGATGGTCGGCGGCGCCGGAACGCCAAGCGGGTTCTGGTGGCAGACGTCTGCACGGGCGCGGCGTCGGGCGGAGCCGGGCGCGATGGCACATCGGTGCCGGCTCGCTCGCCCTCGACGACCGCGGCGTGGGCGCGGCGAGGCGCGACGCAGTCGCCGACCCGGTCGACGGAGATCCCCGCCGCCCGCAGCTCGTGGTACAGGTCGTCGGCGGGGATCGCTGGCACAGCCAAGACGACCCAGTCGGGTGTGCGCTCCTCGTTCTCGCCGGTCGGGTGGTGGAGCAGCGTCAGGGTGATGCCGTCGAATCCCATCGGCACGAGATCGGTCGACTGCACGATGCCCTTGGCCATCGCTCGCATCCACCACTGCTCGAGGTCGAGGGTGATGCCGAGGTCTTGGCCGACGACCATCCCCGGCGTGATGATCTCGACCGAACAGCCACGATCGGCCAGCAGCTCCGCGACCGACGTGGCCTGGTGGAAGCCGAGCTCGTCGATCACCGCGACGCGTCCCGTCGGCGTGGCCGTACCGGCCAGCACGTCGCACACGTCGCAGGCGTTGGTCACCTCACCACCGATCCACCACGGGCGAGCGGGGATCGCCCCGGTGGCGACGATCACGTGGCTCGGGGCGTGACCTCGGATCCGCTCCACCGTCGCCTTGACGCCGCACTCGATGCGCACGCCCAACCGCCGACACTCGCTGACCTGGTTGCGGATCATGTCGCCGAGCTCGGCGCGGTTGGGGACCAGCGCCGCCAGGCGCACCTGCCCCCCGGGTTGCGCGTTGCGCTCCCACACCGTCACCCGGTGACCGTGGCGCGCCGCGCTGATCGCCGCCTGCAAACCCCCCGGGCCCGCCCCGACGACCAGCACATCGTTCTGTCCGGACGATCCTGCCGTTGTGAGTTGGTTGCTGCGGACGCGAAGCGGACGCCCGGGCGCGCCAGCGCCAGCGAGCCGCACGGGGATGGGGCCCCCTGGGTCCGCAGCCCCCATGGGGCTGCGGACAGACCGGGATTCCTTGCCGGTGGTCGGGTTCTCGATGCAGCCGAGCCAGCGGTTGAGCCCCATCCGGCCGACGCACTCTTGGTTGCAGGACAGGCAGAGGCGGATCTCCTCGGTCGCCCCGGCCCTCGCTTTGGCCGCGAAGTCGGCGTCGGCGATCTGGCCGCGGACGACGCCGACGAGGTCGCAATGGCCCTCCGCCAGCGCCCGCTCGGCCTGCAGCGGGTCCTTGAAACGGCCGACGCCGACCACCGGCAGGTCGACGGCTTCCCGGATCGCAGAGGGGATGAACAGCGCGTACCCGGGAGGCACGTGCATCGACGCCTCGATCATGTACAGCGTGGCGGTGGCCACACCGATCGACGTGTTGATGTAGTCCACCTGACCCTTCGCCTCGATCATCCGGGCGACCTCGACGGCCTCGCCGATCGTCGTCCCGCCGTCGATCAGCTCGTCCCCGCACAGCCGAACGCCGAGGGCCAGGCGATGGCCGATCACGCGGCGCACGGCGGCGACGATCTCGTGCAGCAGCCGAACTCGGTGCTCGAGGCTGCCGCCGTACCCGTCGGTGCGGCGGTTGGTCGACAGCGACAGGAAGCCACGCACGATGGACGAGTGGCTGCACTGCAGCTCGATGCCGTCGAAGCCGCCTTCGGCGCAGTGCTCGGCGACGAGCGCGTAGCCGGCGACGATCTCGTCGATCTCGGCCTGCGTGACCGCCTTCGGGACCTCCCGGAACAACGGGTCGGCGACGGCCGAAGGCGCCCAGACCGGCAGGCGGGTGTACATCGACGACGCCTGCCCACCGTTGTGGTTGATCTGGGCGAAGATCGGGACGCCGTGGCGGTGCACGGCCTCCGTGATCCGCCGATAGCCGGGGATGACGTCGCGGTGGAACCCGTGGATCAGCTTCTCGTAGGGCCAGTCGGTGGGGTGCGTCGAGTGCTCCTCGGTCACGATCAAGCCCGTCCCGCCCGCCGCCCGCGCCTCGTAGTAGGCGGCGTGCTGCTCGGTCGGGAGGCCGTCTCGGGCGTAGTTCGTGAGGTGCGCCGAGAACACGATCCGGTTGCGCGTCATCACCGGGCCGAGCGCAAGTGGCGTCCACAGGTACCGGTGGCTCACAGACGGCCAAGGGTAGAGGGGCAGGGTGTGCTGGTGGCTCGCTTCGGTCGCGGTATCAGCCGTTGGTGTCGGTTCGGAGGGACGAGGTCATCTCGGCGACCTCGACGAGGTGGCGGAACGACGTGTTGCGGTCGCGCAGCTGCTCGAACGGACCTGTGTCGATGATCCGCCCCTCGTCCATCAGCACCAGCCGGTCGGCGGCGCGCACCGTTGACAGGCGATGGGCGATCGTGATCATCGTCAGGCGGCCGCGCAGCCCACGCAGCGTCCCGGTGATCCGCGCCTCGGTCACCGAGTCGAGCGCCGAGGTCGCCTCGTCCAGCACCAGCAGGCGGGGCCGGCCGTACAGCGCCCTGGCGATGCCGAGCCGTTGGCGTTGGCCGCCGGACAGCCGCACGCCCCGTTCGCCGACGATCGTTTGCAGTCCCGCCGGCAGCTCGGCGACCAGGTCGTCGAGCTGGGCCATGGCGACGGTCTCGTCCAACTGCGCCTTGTCGATCTCGTCGAGGCGGTCACCGAAGGCGATGTTCTCGGCGATCGTGGCGTCGAGCAGGAAGATGTCCTGCGGGACCAACCCGATGCCGCGCTGCCACGCAGTGCGGATGTCGCCGGCCGGCCGGCCGTCGATCAGCACCTCACCGCTGGTCGGCGGGTGGAGGCCGATGATCACGTCGATCAACGTGCTCTTCCCGGCGCCCGACGGGCCGACCAGCGCGACGGAGTCGCCGGGAGCGACCTCCAGGTCGATGTCGCGCAGGGCGTCGACCTCGGTCTCCGGGTAGCGAAACGAGACATCGTGCACCCGCAACTGCTCGGTGAACACGTCGGCCGGATCGATCGACACCGGGTCGGCCGGCATCGCCGGCAGCGCCAACGCATCGAGCACGAGCTGCAGCGCCGGCAGCGCGCTCTGCATGTTCTGGTTGCTGTTGGAGATGCGCACCAGCCCGGGGAGCAGACGGAACCCGGCGACGGCGAACAAGCCGATGGCGGCGACGACCGACGACGAGCCCTGGAGCACCGAGACGATCATGATCATCAGGCCGATCCCGACGACGAAGGCCAGCTCGAAGTACTGCCTCGGCACCTCGGCGAGAAACTGGATCTTGCGCTTGGTGTCCGACGACTGCCGGCGGACCTCCTCCAAGCGGGCCACGAAGTGGTCCTCGTGCCCGCCGAGCTGGATGTGCTTGAACGCTCCGAAGGCCTGGGTCGCCTCCTTCAGCACCTCGGCGTTGTGCTGCTGGAAGCGCAGCCCGACGCGCCGGCTGCGGGCCGACACGGCGCGGGCGATGGCGAGGGTCGCCACCGCGAAGTACACCACCAGGGCGAGCGCCGCCAGCGGTTCACTGATCGCCAGCACGACCGCCGTGCCCACCGCGACCACCAGCTCGACGGCGATCGTGATCAGCCCGATGATCACCCGGCTGTAGGTCTGGTCGACGCTCAACGTCAGCGTGCGCAGGAGCTGGGTCGAGTTGGTGCGCAGGTGGAAGACGTACGGCGCGGACAGGAAACGACGCAGCAGCCGGGCCGAGGTGCGCGCCTCGTCTTCGAAGATCCGCCCGAAGATCCACCAGCGCACGACGAGCGTCGACGCAGCACGCAGCGCGAAGCACCCGAAGGCGACGGCCGTGAGGATCAGCACGACCGTGTCCGGGTCGCTCGATCCCGTCCACCCGACGATCTCGGCCGACACGCCCTGTGTGGGCAGGCTGCCCTCGGCGAGGATCGTCAAAAGGGGGATGATGACCACCAGCCCGGCGATCTCGATGAGCGCGATCCCGACCGATGCGACGACGCACAGGACCAGCCGTCGCTGCGTCCGACGGTCGAGCAGCTGGCGCAGCGCGGCGGTGGCGCCGAAGAGCGTGCGTGCGCCGCCGCCGGTCGAGATCACGACCCGATCCTCGCGGAGACGGACCCCGAGACAGCCACGCCGGCGCCGCCGGGCTGCGCTCCAACGGGAGGGACGAAGCTGACCTGGGGTTCCACCGTTTCGCCGTTCGATTGTGGTAGACAACCCGATCGATCGAGCGAGCTGACCAGCGCGGCCGGAGAGGCGGCACCTCGCCAAGAGCTCCGAACGGCCAGACCAAAACTCGAAAGGACAGCATGCGGACGGTGGAACCTCAGTTGCAGCAGCTCATCAGCGTCGAGCTGGATGACGTCGTTGACGCTGTTTTGCGCCGCGCGCTGACCGACGCCATCTCGACGCCGTCGGCGCACCACTCGCTGGAGACGATCGAGGACGCGTTCCGCCAGGTCATCGAGCTGTCGCCGGGTGACGAGGGCCTGCGCTGGTACTTCCGTTCGTGGAGCATGACCAACCACAGCGCGATGTGCGTGTCCGGGCTCGGCAACCGGATCACTCTGCAGCTACGTGACGGCGCAGTGGCTGACCCCGCCGCACTGGTCCGCTCGCTCGTCAGCCTGCACCGGATCTGCGACGAGGACCTCGGCGTCGGCAACGGCCTGCTGCACGCCGACCTCTTCTATGCGATGGCGACCACGCTGAGCGGCGGCGACGAGTGGCAATCGAAGCGCTACCTCACGCCGGAGGCGGCCGCGTTCAAGCAGTGGAAGGACCGTTGCAACCTGGTCGAGGACGACCTGTTGACCGGCATCCTGGCCACGGTCGTCCACGAGATCTACACCCACGCCGAGGTCGAGCTGCTGCGGCCACTGTTCAACGACTGGTTGATCGCGCGTGGCTGGTCCGATGTCGATCGGCGCAGGGCACTGCTGTGGATCGAGGTGCACTGCGACGGCACCGAGCTGGATCACTTCCGTCATGCCGTCGACGCCATCGAGGCGTACCTCGTCGGTGCCGGCCGAACACTCGATGCCGGCGCCGTGCGCTCCACCGTGGCGACCTACCTCGAGCACAAGACGGCCGCCATGCAGTCGATCGTCGACCAGCTCGATCGCGCCGGTCTCGGTGCCCGCGCCGTCCAGATGGTGTAACGCCCCGATGCGCCCGACGGTGCCGGTGTGGCCGCCGGACGCAGCCACTTTCCGCCGTGATCGGGCCGAGCTGGACAAGGCGGTGCGCTCGGTCGCACCGTCGATGGGGTGGTACGCCGATCGCACCGCGCCGTATCCGCTGACCCTCGGCGCGCCCGACGCCGCCCTCCTCGACCGTCTGTACCGCGCCATCGCCGTCGGCATCGAGCGGGTCATCGCGCGGTACCTCTCCGACGGCCGGCTGCGCCGGGTGCTGGCCCTGCCTGGCCCCCTCGTCGAGCTACTCGAGCGAGTCGATGGCCTCCCGTATCGCACCGGCGCGCTGCGCCCGGACTTCCTGATCGACGTCGACGGCGTCGCCCAGGTCTGCGAGGTCAACGCCCGGTTCCCCACGAACGGGTTCCTGTGCAGCTACTACACCAACGAAGTGGTCGAAGGTCTTGGCTACCTGACCGGTGCCGCGGTGCGGGCCGTGGTGGGTCTGCGGCAGGCGATCGATGCCCTTGCGTCGCGCTTCGAGCCGGGGCCGCTCGTGGTCCTCCTCGACCGGGAGGGCGGCAACGAGATCTTCCTCCTCGTCGACGAGTTGCGCCGTGTCGGCATCGACGCCCGAGCTCGCCGGCCGGACCAGCTGCGCGTCGAGCGTGGCGTGATCGTCGACGGGAGCGAGCCGGTCGCCCAGTTCATCCTCGAGCTGGAGCGAGACGAGCTGCTCGAGATGCCGCCCGATCTGTTCGCGGCCCTTGTGGCCTGCGACCGCACGTTCAACGACGTGCGGACCTTGATCCTCGGCCACGACAAGCGCATGCTCGCCGTCCTGGGGGATCGCTCGATCATGTCCGACCTGCTCGACCCCGCCTCGGTCGACGTGTTGTCGGACCACATCATCCCGACGTTCCACGCCGGCGACCCCTCGATCGCCGATCGGCTGCGCGCCGAGCCCGCTGACTGGGTGCTCAAGCGCAACAGCTCGGGCCGGGGGATCGACCTGCTGGTCGGCGCGGCGTGCGATCCGCCGACCTGGCTCCACGCCGTCGAGCACGAGTCGGACGACCGGGCGGCGCAGGCGTTCGTCCCACAGCTCGTCGTGCCGATGCCGATGCTCACGGATGCAGGCGAGCTGGTCGAACAGCCAGCGCATGTCGTCGGACTGCTGCCCGGCTTCGACGGGGTGCCCTTCGGGCCCGGCCTGTTCCGGGCGTCGGCGGAGTCGGTGATCAACGTCGCCGGCGATCGCGCCGTCCTGGTCCCGACGATGATCGCCACCGAACCAGCGCGATGAGCCGTGAGCGCACCACGCGATGAGCGATGAGTGCCGTCTGGCCGCACATCGCTCATCGCCCTCGGGAGCCCGGCCCAGCGATGAGCGATGTGCGTCGTATGACCACTCATCCCTCATCGCGCCGGGTGGGCGGCGGCCGGGGCCTCAGGATGGGCGGGGGCGGGGGCCTGAGGGTGGTGGTCCGTGAGCACGCCGGAGGAGCTGGAGTGGCTGTTCCACGAGGTTCGTTCGTCACCGTTCCTCGCCGGTCACGTCGACGGGTGTGAGCAATTCGCCGACGTGCCGATCATCGGCCGGGCCGAGCTGCGCTCACTGATCGAACGCAACTTCGACCTGCGCCGCGAGCAGACCGGCGTGTACCTGCTGCGTACCGGTGGCACGTTGTCGGAGGCGTTGCTCGTGCCGCTCGGCATCGACGAGAACCGCCGCCAGCGCCAGGCGATGGCCGACCACCTGCTGGCGGCCGGGATCTTCACGCCGACGACGGTCGCCGTCAACCTCTTCAACTACAAGCACCTCTACCGGTCGGCGTCGATCTTCGACGACCTGCTGGAGCGCTGCGACGCCACGTCGATCGGGCTCGGCGCGATCACACCGGACGAGTTCGTCGTCAACTTCTGCCGTCGCCTCGGGCCCGACATGGCGGTCGGCACGCCGTCGCGACTGTTCCAGTTCGCCGCCTACGTCAGCGCCAACGGACTCGACGTGCGCATCCCGCGCCTCGCCTTCGGCGGCGAGGTCATGTCGTCCGACTACCTGGACGAGCTGCGCCGCGCACTCGGCGTCGAGCAGGTCTACGGCGTGTACGCATCCGTGGAGAACGGCTCGTGGGGATGGTGCGATCTCAGCCGGGACGGGGCGCAGTACCGGATCGTCCACGAGATCGTGCACATCGAGATCGAGGACCCGGACGCTGACGGCATCGGCAACATCGTCGTGACCAACACGATCAAACGTCGGTTTCCCGTGCTGCGCTACCGCAACGGTGATCGCGGTCGCCTCGTCACGGTGGACGGCCAGCCGTGCGTCGAGCTGCAGGGTCGCGGCGCATACACGTTTCGCGTCGACCATCGGTCGATGACGGAGCGCGACTTCGCCCCTGTCGTCGACGGTGCAACGGCATTCCAGATCCAGCTCTCGCTGAACGCCGAGCGACGCACCCGCGTCGACGTGCTCGTCGTCCCGGCGGATGCCCCAGCGCCCGGCGACCTGGATGTGAAGCGCCAGGCCCTGACCGACGTGCTCGCCGGTGGACCCGTCGAACGGGATGTCCGCTTCGTCACGGTGCACGAGCTGGTGACCAGCCCGACGACGAACAAGACGCCGCTCGTCGTGGACACCCGCCAGATCCCGAGCATGTGACGTGGCGACCACCGTCGGCCAGCACCAGTGGCGAGTCGACGGCGGCGCACCGTGATCCCCGTCACGCAGCCGTTCCTCCCGCCCCGCCGGGAGTACGACGCGTACCTGGACGGCATCTACGAACGCTGCTGGCTGACCAACAACGGGCCGCTGGTCCACGAGCTGGAGGCCGCGCTGGCGGCGCGGCTCGACGTCGCCGTCCCGCTGTTCGTCGCCAACGGCACGGTCGCGTTGCAGGTGGCGATCAAGGCCCTCGGCGTCGCCGGCGACGTGGTGACGACGCCGTTCTCCTACGTCGCGACCACGAGCGCAGTCGTGTGGGAGGGCTGCACTCCCGTGTTCGCCGACATCGAGGCCGGCACGTTCTCGCTCGACCCGGCGGCCGTCGACGCGGCGATCACGCCGCGGACGTCTGCCATCTTGGCCACCCACGTCTTCGGCACGCCGTGCGACGTCGACGCGCTCGCCGCGCTCGCCGCGCAGCGCGGGTTGGCCTTGATCTACGACGGCGCGCACAGCTTCGCCACGTCGTACGGCGGCCGTTCGGTCTTCTCCTACGGCGACGTCACGACGTGCAGCTTCCACGCCACCAAGCTGTTCCACACCGTGGAGGGTGGTGGTCTGTTCACTGAGTCGATGGGGCTGCGCGAATCGATGGGGCGGATGCGCAACTTCGGGCACGTCGACTTCACGCGGTTCGACGGGGTGGGGATCAACGCCAAGGGCTCCGAGCTGCACGCTGCGATGGGCCTGTGCAACCTGGCGCACCTGGACGCCCTGCTCGCTCGCCGCAGCGAGATCTACGAGCTGTACGCCGCCGGCTTCGACGGTCTGTGCCGGCAGGGGCGGTTGACGTTCCAGTCCGACCGGGAGGGCGCCGACCCGAACCGCGCCTACGTGCCCGTGCTGTTCGAGGACACCGGCCATCGCGAGCAGGTCCACGATGCCCTTGTCGCCAGGGACGTCATGCCGCGCCGGTACTTCTCGCCCGGCCTCAACGAGCTGAACTACGTGCAGCCGGTGCGGCTCGCGGTCGCCGACGACGTTGCGGCGCGCATCCTGTGCCTGCCCTCGTTCCACACGATGACCGACGGGCAGGTCGATCTCGTTGTCTCGATCGTCGTCGACGCTCTTGGCTCATGAACGACGGAGTCTTCGATCGAGTGGATCAGCAGCACGGTCTTGTCTCTCATGGCCGAGTACCTGGTGCGCTCCTTCTCGGCGCTACAGCCCACGATGAGGTGCTGACATGAGCGAGCGCATCGTCGCCAGGGTGATCCCATGAACGTGCTGATCACGTGCGCCGGTCGGCGCTCGTACCTCGTTGAGTGGTTCCGCCACGCCGTGGCACCAGAGGGGTTGGTGGTCGCCACCAACTCCCAAGCCGAGGCGACGGCCATGGTGGTCGCCGACCTGGCGGTCGTCGCACCGCCGCTGGCGAGCGACGGCTACATCGACTTCCTGCTCGATGTGTGCCGGCGCGAGCAGATCGCTCTCGTGGTCCCGGTCTTCGACCTCGAGCTGCCGGTGCTCGCCGGCGCCATCAGTCGTTTTGCGGCGGCCGGCGTGCGCGTCGCCGTGTCGGCCCCCGATGTCATCGCGCTGTGCCAGGACAAGCTGGCCACCGTCGACATCGCGCGCAGGGCGGGTTTGACCGCGCCGCGCACGACGCTCGATCCGGCGGAGGCTGCGGGATGGCTCGGGGCCGGAGCGGATCGGGTCTTCGTGAAGCCGCGGCGCGGGACCGGTTCGATCGCCACGTGGTCGACGAGCGAGGCCGACGAGATCGAGCTGCTGCACCGCAAGGTGCACCGTGACCTGCGTTCCACGTACCTGGCCGAACCGGGTGGGTCAGACGACGTGGTGGTGCAAGAGGGTGTGCGTGGCGTCGAGCACGGGCTGACGGTGGTCAACGACTTCGCCGGTCGGTTCCAATGCGTGCTCGCCCACCGCAAGTTGGCCATGCGAGCGGGGGAGACCGACGCCGCCGTGACGGTCGACGCCCCCCGCCTGCACGCCGCCGGCCGTGCGTTGGCCGACGAGCTCGGCCACGTCGGCGCACTCGATGTCGACGTCTTCGTCCATGGCGACGACGTGGCCGTGCTCGATCTCAACGTGCGGATCGGCGGCAACTACCCGTTCGCCCACCTCGCCGGCGCCGACCTGCCGGCGGCGTACGTGGCGTGGGCCGGCGGGCGAACGGTCGATGGCGACCTGTTCGCCATCGACCCGGGCATCGTCGCCCTCAAATCGATCGACGTGATCCGTGCTGGTGGCTCGCTCCGCTCGCTGGGCCGGACACGGCCGGCCTGATGATGCCTCCGCGCTGCGGTTGGGGGCCGAAGCGGTCAGGTTGTCAGTCAGTGGCTCGGTGGCCGAAGCGGGCCGGTCGTCAGGCAGTGGGTCGGACGGCGTCGGCGAGCGGCCGCAAGACCCTGCGCCGCTGACGGAGTAGCTCGCCGGGAGCGGCGAGGGCGAACCCGACAGCCTCGGCGGCGTGACGCCCGGCTGGCTTGAGCCGGTGGGCGCGCAGCTCGGCGAGCGCCAGCTTCCCCGTCACGCCGGCCAGCTTGGGGTTGGTCAACGTCCGCCGGTCGGGCGGGCTGAGATCACGGATGCCGAGGTAGAGGTTGCGCGTGCTCTCGGCGAGACGCAACCGGTCGCGGTAGGCAGGCGACTGACTCAACCCACCGGGATGCTTGCGATGGACCGCCATCTCCCGGTCGATGACGAAGGTGTCGCCGTAGAAGCTGGCCACCGCCCGTGTCAGGTAGTCGACGCTGAGCGTCCGGCACGACCACTCGAGGAACCGCGGGTCCTCGAGTCCGGAGTTGCGCATCATCACGGTGCACGTCGGAGTGCCGGGGTCCCAGATCACGTCCTCCGTTGACAACCGGGTCGACACGGCGTGGGCGTACTGCCACGGTTGCGGCTCGTCCGACGTCCATTCGACGGCCGCCTCGTGGACGACGACCGACACGGTCGGGTCGTGCCGCAACACGTCGTACTGGCGCTGCAACTTCTCGGGATCGGTCCAGTGGTCGTCACCCTCGCAGAAGGCGATCACGTCGGCGCGGGCGGCGAGGCGAGTGAATCGGCCGTTCAATCGCTTGATCGGGACGATGGCTCCCTCGTCAAGTGGCAGCTGGGTGAGTGCACGGTCGCGTGGGAACAGACGGATGGTGGCCGGGTGGGCGTCGGCGTACTCCACGCAGATCTCTGCGGTGCCGTCGTCGCTGCCGTCCTCGCCGATGACCACCTCGAATGGGAAGTCGGTCCGCTGGGCGAGGATCCCGTCGAGGCATTGGCGGATGAACGCGGCGTGCCGGTACGTGATGACCAGGACCGAGACCACGGGCTGGATGGAGTGGACGGCCCGGGCCCGCCCGCCGTACTCGACCTGGGCCGCGTACCGCCGGTCGACCTCCGCCCCGAGCTCCACCGCGCCAACGTATTGGGACCACCGTGACCGCTGTGGCCCCGTCCGCAGCGGGCGCGAGTCGTCAGGTCGGCCGCCCACCGACATGGCGGCGGAGCCGCCCACCGACATGGCGGCGGAGCCGCCCACCGACATGGCGGCGGAGCCGCCCACTCCGCGCGTCTTCACGGCCTGCAGCGTGTACGAGAGCGGCAGCCGCTCTGCGCCTCCGAGCAGCCGCCACTCCTCGTCGTCCCCCTCGATCATCGCCTCGCCCAGGGAGTTCCACGGGACGCTGTCGTGTTCGACCAGCTGGGTCAGCGTCATCCCCGAATCGAGGAGCGCGGTGACGACCTCGCCAAGGCCGTGGTTGAACTCGATCGTCTCGGGCTGAGCCAGCTCGCCCTCGTGGTCGACGTAGCTCGTGACCTCGCGGAACGTCGTGCCGGACGCCGTCTCGAAGTACGGGTACTCGATGACCAGCAGGCCGTCGGGCCGAGGATCGCTCAATGTCTGCATCATCGGGTGGCCCTCGCGCATGAACAGCCGCCCGCCGGGGCGCAGCAGCCGGACGACGACGTCGGCCCAGCGGGCGATCGACGGCAGCCAGTTGATCGCACCGATGCCGGTGTATACGAGGTCGAACCGTTCGGGGCCGAGCGCGTCGACAGCGTGGTCGACATCCGACTCGACGAACTCGACGTCGAGGGCGGCCCGGGCAGCCACGTCGCGCGCCGCGGTCAGTGCCGACGGTGAGAAGTCGAGCCCGCTGACCCGCCCACCGAGGCGGGCCAGCGAGATCGTGTCCGTGCCGATGTGGCACTGCAGGTGCACCACGTCGAGGCCGTGGAGGTCGCCGAGGCGCGGCTGATCGAAGGCGACCACGGCGGACAGGGCGTCGGGGTCGGCGAGGAGCCGGTCGATGCCGTAGCCCGCGACGTGGTGGGCGACCCGACTCTCCCAGTTGGACAGGTTGACGGCGCGGTGGCCGGCCTCAGCCACGGGCAGCCTCAGCCCTGCGAGCCCTGCGAGCCCTGCGAGCCATGCGAGCCGTGCGAGCCCTGCAGGTCGAGGCGGGCGACGATCTCGTCCTCGTCGATCTCGCCGGTCGGGACGAACCCCATCGCGAGGTACATGGGTGCTGGTCCGCCAGGACCCGGAACCCAGCTGACGTTCAGCGCCCAGTGGCCCTCGGCGCGCAGGCGTTCGAAGAGCAGTCGCAGGGCCGCGCTGCCAATGCCCCGCCGCTGATGTCGGCGGTCGATCAGCAACCGCCAGAGGTGCGGCTCGGGAGACGTCGGTGTGCCTTCGGCGATCATCATGAACCCGACCAGCTCGCCGTCGGCCTCGATGCCGCGCAGCCACGGCACCAGGGCCGCGCCATGGACGACCTCGGGAGCCAGGGCGTTGGCGAACGATGCCGCCATTGGGGCAACGAAGCGCTGCTGTGTGCGATGGGTGCGCAGAGCGAGCAGGGCTCGGGCGTTGCCCGCCGTGACCTCGCGCAGGTGCACCTCCTTGACTGCCGTGCGGACACGCTGGCCCCACGCCTCGTGGGCATCAGCGGTCAGCGCATACCGGTCGTCGTCGGTCCACTCCCCGTCGGCCAGCACCGACGACACGGCCGTTCCCTCGAAGTCGAACCCGACCTGCTCGACGATGCGAGCGGAGGCGATGTTGCGCGGGTCGACGGAAGCCTCCACACGGTGGACGCCGCTGTGCTCGAACAGCCTGTCGACGACCGCAGCGACAGCCTCGGTGGCCAGACCCTTGCCCTGGTGAGCAGGGACGAGCGTGTACCCGATCGTTGCGGTGTGACCGTCGCCGCTGAGCCCGACGGCGACGTCACCGACCAGCACGCCGTCGGCCTCGATGGCCAACTGCACCCACTCGCCGGCGGTCGGTCCATCGAGCTGCGGCTGGCCGTCGATCAGCTGGCGCGCCGACGCCAGCGGATATGGCGCCGACCAGCTCTGGTAGCGCGCCACGTCCGGGTCGGACCGATAGGCCGCGAACGCCTCGGCGTCGGCCGGCACGAGGGTGCGGATGCGCAGCCGGTCGGTGGCCACGGGCAGGAACGCCGTCGAACTGTCGGCCATCGGTGCATCGTAGGAAACCGGCCGAGCGGTCGACCTGTCGATCGCGCGGCGTACGCTGCGGGGGATGCAGGTGCGGGTCGATGCGGAGAAGTGCCAGGGGCACAATCGCTGCTACGCACTGGCGCCCGAGCTGTTCGACGTCGACGACTACGGCCAGGCGGTCGTCATCGGCGACGGCACCGTGACGCCGGAGCTGGAGGAGAAGGCGCGGCTTGCCGTGGCCAACTGCCCGGAGTACGCCATCACTCTCGACGAGACGGGAGCGTGACGTGACGCTTGACCAGAAGGCGGTCACCAGTGACCAGAAGATGGGCGACGCGAAGACGGGCGACAGGGGGACTGGCGATCAGAACCACGGCCACTCCGGCGAGGCCGGGTACGGCGCGCCGACGGGCATCTACGGGCCGGTCACCGATTGGGCGACCGATCTCGACCACGCCGACCCGGCCTACAACCCGCAGGCCCACGAGATCTGGGATGAGCTGCGCACGTCCGGCTGCCCGGTGGCGCACAGCGACCGGTACGGCGGGATGTGGGCGCCGCTGACCGCCGAGCTGGTGCGCGAGGTGGCCTACGACACGGACAACTTCACCAGCCGGTCGGTCGTCGTCAGCACGTCGCCGATCGAGGCGGTGGCGCCGATCGGCGGGGCACCGCCGATCACCAGCGACCCGCCGTTCCACCAGCTCGCCCGCCGCCTGCTGCTGCCGCCGTTCGCGCCGAAGCAGATCGAGCCGTGGGAGCCCGAGGTGCGCAAGCTGTGTCGCCGGCGCCTCGACGACATGGGCGACATCACGGCGGGGGAGACGGTCATCGATGCGGCCGTGCAGTACGCCCAGCACATCCCGGTCAACGTGATCGCCCGCATGCTCGGCCTGCCGGTGGAGGACGACGAGCAGTTCCGGACGTTCGTCCACAACTCGCTGGAGGGCGTCAACCTGCACCCGGACGAGCGGCGCAAGAACTTCGAGCAGCTCGATGCGTACCTCGACGTGCACATCGAGCGCCACCGTCAGGAGCCGCAGGACGACCTCATCTCGTACCTCCTCGATGTCGAGCTCGCTGGCCAGAAGCTGAGTCCCGAGCACGTGCGTGGCTCGATCGTCCTGCTCCTCCTCGCCGGCATCGACACCACCTGGAGCGCGATCGGGTCGAGCATCTGGCACCTCGCCCTCAACCCGCAGGACCGCCGGCGGCTGGTCGCCGAGCCCGAGCTGATGCCGACCGCGATCGAGGAGCTGCTGCGGGCGTACGCACCCGTCACGATGGCCCGGATGGTCGCGCACGACCACGACTTCCACGGGTGCCCGATGAAGACCGACGAGTGGGTGTTGCTGCCGTTCCCGGCCGCCAACCGTGACCCGGCGCTGTTCGACCGGGCCGATGAGGTGGTCATCGACCGGCTGGAGAACCGCCACGCCGCGTTCGGGCTCGGCATCCACCGCTGCCTCGGCTCCAACCTCGCCCGCCTCGAGGTGCTGGTGGCGGTGGAGGAGTTCCTCGTCCGCTTCCCCGACTTCGAGCTGGCCGGCCCGGTGCGTTGGAGCGTCGGTCAGATCCGCGGCCCGAGAGAGCTGCCGGTCCGCATCCTCTGACGAGCGGCGTCAGCCTGGCGCGACCGCCTCGGTCGCCGTGAGCAAGCGCTTGGCGGCGACGGGGTCGGGCTCGAAGCCCGGCGTGTCACGGCAGAACTCGACCATGATCCCGTTGGGGTCGAGGTAGTAGACGGACTGGCACCAGCCGTGGTCGAGGTCCATGGTCGGCTCGATGCCGGCCGCGGTCATCCTCGCCCGCACCTCGTCCTGCTTGGACTGGTCGGCCTTGAACGCGATGTGGTTGACCCACACCGGCAGCCCGTTGCCCTCCGACACTGCGCTCGACCAGTCCTCCCGCTCGCCGACGCCCTTGAGGTCGAAGAAGGCGATGCACGTGCCGTCGCCGAGGTCGTAGAAGACGTGGCGCAGGTACCCGCCCCCGTCGAAGTGCTCCAGCTCGGTGTGCACCAGTGGGAAGCCCATCAGGTCCTCGTAGAAGTGGTTCGTCGCCTCGACGTCCTTGCAGGCGTACGCCACGTGGTGCAGGCCCACTGGCGAGTCGGTCGTTCCGGACATGCTCGCCCCCTCTCTGTTCGCGCCGACGGTACCCGCCCCAGACGGGGGAGCGGCGGTGGATGACGTCAGCGACCGAGCCGGTTCTGCCGCCGATGGCGGGTTCTGCCGCGGATGGGTGGCGCGCGGCGCGACCCAGCCTCGTCCGAGCCGGATCACGGCAGCGGGAGACGGATGGTGAACACGGCGCCGCCGCCGGGTTGGGTGGCGCCGTCGAGGCGGCCGCCGTGGGCCTCGACGAGCTGGCGGGCGATGGCCAGCCCGAGGCCGGTGCCGCCGGAGTCGGCCGACGCATGGAACCGGTCGAACACGGCGTGCGCGTCGTCGCCGAGCCCGGGGCCGGAGTCGGCGACGCAGACCTCGACGTGACCTGAGCCGACGGCAACATCGACCACGACCGTGCCGCCCGATGGCGTGTGGCGCACGGCGTTGGTCAGCAGGTTGCCGAGCACCTGGCCGATGCGCACCCGATCGACGTCGACCTCGACCTCGAGCGCAACGGGGAGCGCGCTGACCGTGACCCCGCGCGGCGTCGCCGACCCACCGATCGCCGCCACGGCGTCGTCGACCACGATGCCGACCGGCACGAGCTCGCGGTGCAGGGTCAGTTGGCCGGCTTCGCCGAGCGCCAGCGTCCGCAGATCCTCGACCAGTCGCTCCAGCGTGCGGGTCTGGTCGCGCAGCAGCAGCAGGTGGGCGTCATCGCGGGGATGGATGCCGTCGAGCTGCGCCTCGACCTCCGCCTGCAGGACGGTCAGCGGGGTGCGCAGCTCGTGGGTCACGTCGGCGAGAAAGCGGCGTCGCGATTGCTCGGTGGCGTCGAGGCGCCCGGCCATCTCGTTGAAGGCCGCACAAAGGGTGCGCACCGACCGCGGGCCGGCCGGATGGACCCGGGTCGAGTACTCGCCCGCCCCGACCCGCTCGGCACCCTCCAGCAGCTCGCTGACCGGCCGGGCCAGCCGCCGGTAGGCGACGAACGTGGCGACGATGGCCGTGCCGACGACGGCGAACACCACCGCCGGTGAGCCCCGCCGGTCGTCGGCCCCTTCGCCGTCGTTCCAGCGACCGAGCCAGCCGAACAACAACCCGCTCGTCGCCCAGATCGCGGAGACGACGAGCGCGACGCGGAGGAACCGCCGCCGCCACCACCGGGCGTCCTCACGCATCGGCGACCAAGCGGTAACCGACACCGTGCACGGTGAGCAGGCGACGTGGTCGGTGCGGTTCGACCTCGATCTTGCGGCGCAGGTTCTTGACGTGGGCGTCGATGGCCCGGGCGCCGGCATCGACGCTGACACCGTGGATGACCTCCATCAGCTGGCTGCGGGTGAACACCCGGCCGGGTGCGCTCGCCATGCGGGCGAGCAGGTCGAACTCCGTCGCCGTCAACTGCGTCGGGTGGCCGTCGACCTCGACCGATCGCTGCTGCGGATCGACGGCGAGCCCGCCGACGACCACCGGTCGAACATCGTCGACGGCGGAGGTGCTGCGGCGCAGCACGGCCCGGATGCGGGCCAACAGCTCACGCGGGCTGAACGGCTTGACCATGTAGTCGTCGGCCCCGAGCTCGAGCCCGACGATCCGGTCGGTCTCGTCGCTGCGCGCCGTGAGGACGATGATCGGCACCGACGACGTGCGGCGCACCGTGCGGGCGACGTCGAGCCCGTCGACGCCGGGCAGCCCGAGGTCGAGCACGATCAGGTCGGGGACGACCGAGCGGACGAGCCGCAGGGCCTCCTCGCCCGAACGAGCCGACGACACCCTGTACCCGGCGTCGACGAGGTAGTCACGCACGATCTCGACGATCGTCGGCTCGTCGTCGACGACGAGCACGTGCGTCATGGTCCGATCATGCTCCGGGCGCGCTCGGTGGCGCTGGCACGTCCGGCGTGTGCTGGCGGCGGTGCCAGTCGCGCATCGCCTCGTCCCGCCCCGGCCAGCTGCCCCAGCGGTCGCGCCGGGAGCGCACGAGGAGGATCACGCCGACCACGACGAGTGGGAAGAACAGGAAGCCGAACCCGGGCCCGTGCCACCCGTCCCTCCAGCCATCCGACACGATGACAGTGCGTGCGCCGTCCTCGCCGACGACGACCTCGCGTGCGACGCGGCCGACGTCATCGCGGTCGCCGACGCGGTACGCCACGCCGGCTACGGCGACCAGCGACGCGGCGACGAGCAATGACACACCGATGCGGACCATCCAGGTGCGGTTCATCTCATGTTCCTTTCTCAGGGGTGGTCGTCAGCATCCGGCGGCGATGTGGACGAGATGTGAAGACGACACGCAGAGGTCGTGAGTTCGCCGGACGACGTGGCCCTCACACCCTCCCCTCACCAGGACTTGCCAGACTGGGAGGCTCATGGCTGCCAACACCCTGCTGCTCGCCGAGGATGACCGGGCCGTGCGGGAGTCGCTGGTGCGGGCGCTCGGCCTGGAGGGCTACGACGTCCTCGCCGTCGGCAACGGCGCCGAGGCGCTCGATGCCGCCGGCAAGGCGACGCCGGACGTCGTCGTGCTCGACGTCTCGATGCCGATCGTCGACGGTCTGACGGTGTGCAAGGTGCTGCGCGCCGAGGGCAACCGCGTGCCGATCCTCATGCTCACGGCCCGCACGGAGACACGCGACCGCGTCGCCGGCCTCGACGCCGGGGCCGACGACTACCTGCCCAAGCCGTTCGAGCTCGACGAGCTGCTGGCTCGTCTGCGGGCGTTGCTGCGCCGTGCCCGCCCGGAGGATGCGGAGGCGGAGACGTTGCGATTGGCCGACCTGCGCATCGACCCGGCGGCCCGCCGCGCTTGGCGTGACGAGCGCGAGCTCGACCTCTCGAAGACGGAGTTCGAACTCCTCGAGCTGCTGGTGCGCAACCAGAGCGTCGTGCTCGACCACTCGACGATCTACGACCGGATCTGGCACTACGACTTCGGGCCGGACTCCAAGAACCTCGCCGTGTACATCGGGTACCTGCGGCGCAAGACGGAAGCAGAAGGTGAGTCCCGGCTGATCCAGACCGTGCGCGGCGTCGGCTACGCGGCGCGCCAATCGCCGTGAGCCGTTCATGAGTCTGCAGTGGCGGGTGGCGACGGCGCTCGCCGTCGTGGCCGCGGCGGCGACGATCTCCGTCGGGATGATCTCCTACCGGGCCACCGATGCCCGCCTGCTGGAGGAGATCGACCGCTCTCTGGTCCAACGGCTGGGGATCATCGCCGCCACCGACAGCATCGAGTCGGGGATCCCCGACGAGCTGGAGATCTTCGTCATCCAGGTCATCGACAGCGCGGGGACCATCCTGCAGACCAACGCCGACCCCGCGGTGGCCCCCGGTCCGGGCGCGCAGAAAGTCTTGGCGCGGGAGGCCGATCGCGCCTTCGAGCGAATCGAGCTGGTCAACGGCGAAGTGCGGATGCTCAGCTACGGCAGCAACCGAGGCGCCATCCAGGTGGGTCGTTCCCTGGAGGAGAACGGTCGCGTGCTCGGCGACCTGCGCCAGCGAACGATCTGGGTGGTCGCGCTGGTGACCGCCGCCGCCGCCGTCGTCGGGTGGCTGATCGCACTCACCGTGACGGCCCCCCTGAAGCGCTTGACCCGGGCTGCCACCGACGTGCAACAGTCGGGTCGGCTCGACGTCGATGTGCCGGTCGCTGGCCGCGACGAGGTCGGCCGTCTCGGTACGGCGTTCAACGGGATGCTCGGCGCGCTCGCCACGTCGCGCGTCGACCAGCAGCGCCTCGTCGAGGACGCCGGGCACGAGCTGCGCACGCCGTTGACGAGCGTGCGCACGAACCTCGCCGTGCTCAGGCGGCACCCCGATCTCGACGTCGACACCCGCCGTCGCGTGCTCGACGACCTGGAGGCGGAGACCGAACAGCTCGTCTCGCTGGTCGAGGAGATCGTCGCGGTCGCGCGCGGGTCGATCGACGACGCGTTCGCCGAACGGATCGAGCTCGGCGAGCTGGCTCGCGAGATCGCGATGCGCGCCGAGCGGCGCCACGGCCGCGCCATCGTCGTCACGGCCGACTCCTCGGTCGTCGAGGCGCCGCCGCCGGCAGTCGAGCGGGCGATCTCGAACCTCGTCGACAACGCCGCCAAGTTCGACCACACGGGTGGTCCGATCGACGTCGTCGTCGCCGACGGCGGGGTGGTCGTCCACGACCGTGGGCCGGGGATCTCACCGGACGACCGTCGCCGGGTGTTCGACCGCTTCTACCGATCCGAGTCGGCCCGCTCGTTTCCCGGGTCCGGGCTCGGCCTGTCGATCGTGCGCGACCTCGCTGAGCGTCACGGCGGGACGGTTTCGATCGTCGATCGACCCGGCGGCGGTGCGTCGGTCGGCTTCCACCTCGGCACCCACGGCGCGTGACCTCGACGGGTGGTAGCGCCCGGCCGCGACGTGTGCCAGGGTCTGCGCCGTGACGACCTACCTGGTGGGACTGGACGGATCGGACCACGCCCGGGACGCCCTCGCGTGGGCCCGTTCGGTGGCCACGGAGCACGAGCAGATCATCGTGGCGCACAGCTGGGAGGTGCCGATCACCAGCGCCTACGAGGCGGTCTCGCCGGTCGACGCCATCGACGTCGAGGGCATGGCCAGGGAGTTCCTCGACGACAGCGTGCGCGAGTGCGCCGATCCGAGGGTCACGGCCCGCCTCGTCACGGGCCATGCCGGGCGCAGCCTGGTGGATCTGGCCGACGAGGTGGGGACGGAATCGACGGTCGTCGTCGGGCACGGTGGGTCGACCAAGGCGTCACTGCTCCTTGGTTCGACGGCGCACTACGTGATCCACCACACAGACGTGCCGGTCGTCGTCGTGCGTGGCGAGTTGCGGCTGCCGGTGCGCCGGGTCGTCGTGGGTGTCGACGAGGGCCACGACCACGCACCCGACGCGCCGTCCCTCGCTGCGCTGCGCTGGGCAGTGCGGCTGCCCGGCGTCAGCGAGGTGCAGGTGTCCCACGCCGACTTCGTGCCGGGCGTCGCGGCCGGCCCGGTGCGCGAGCCGGGTGTCGAATCCGACGACGAGGTCTCGGACGATGACGACGCGCTGCGAACGGCGATCGCCGAGGTCACCGACGGCACCGGCGTCGCCCCGAACGGCGCGGCGATCGTCCCGGTGGTCGCCGCCGGGACGGGCGCGTTCGCCCTCATCGAGGCATCCCGCGAGGCCGATCTCGTGGTCATCGGCACTCGGGGGCGCAGCGGCCTCGTCGAACTGATCGTCGGTGCCACGGGCCTCGAGGTCACCGCCCACGCCCACTGCCCCGTCGTCGTCGTGAGGTGACGTCCGGCAGGGCTGCGAGGAAAGAGTGAGTGCTGCGAGGTGAGCGGTGAGCGCGCCTGTCGCTCTCACCTCTCACCTCTCGCCTCTCACGTGGCAGCCGATTCGTAGGATGGGCGGCGACATGGCGCCGACCGACGGGCTGAACCCGGACCAGCTCGACGCCGTCGTGCACCGTGACGGTCCGCTGCTCGTCGTCGCCGGCGCCGGGTCCGGCAAGACCAGGGTGCTCACCCACCGCATCGCGCACCTCATCCACGAGGGCGTGCACCCCAGCCAGATCCTGGCCATCACGTTCACCAACAAGGCGGCCGACGAGATGCGCCAGCGCGTCGCCGCGCTGGTCGGTCCGGTGGCCCGCACCATGTGGGTCAGCACGTTCCACTCGGCGTGCGTGCGCATCCTGCGGGCCAACGCCGACCGGCTCGGCTATCCGCGCCAGTTCTCGATCTATGACCAGGCCGATGCGGTGCGGCTGACGGGGTACGTGATCCGTGACCTCCACCTCGACGCCAAGCGGTTCACGCCGCGTGGCGTGCACGGGCTGATCAGCCTGTGGAAGAACGAGCTGATCGATCCTCCCGCCGCCGAAGCGAGGGCGAGCAACATCTTCGACCGCAAGCACGCCGAGGTGTTCCGGGAGTACCAGGCCCGGCTGCTCAAGGCTGGGGCGATGGACTTCGACGACCTGCTCGTCAACGCCGTCCGGTTGCTGCGCGCAAACTCGGACGTGCTCGATCACTACCGCCAGCGGTTCCAGCACCTGCTGGTCGACGAGTACCAGGACACCAACCAGTCGCAGAACGAGATCGTCCTGCTCCTGGCTGGCGGGCACCACAACGTGACCGTCGTCGGTGACACGGACCAGTCGGTGTACCGGTTTCGCGGCGCCGACTTTCGCAACATCTTGCAGTTCGAGGAAGCGTTTCCCGAGGTCACCACCGTCGTCCTCGACCAGAACTACCGCAGCACCCAGACGATCCTCGACGCGGCCAACGCGGTGATCGCCAACAACGCGGCGCGCAAGCCGAAGAACCTGTGGACCGACGCCGGGCGCGGCGACCGCGTCGTCCGGTACCACGCCGAGGATGAGGGTGACGAGGCCACCTACGTCGCCTCGACCGCTCGTCACCTGCACGACGACGGCACGATGAACTGGCGGGAGCTGGCCGTGCTCTACCGCACCAACGCCCAGAGCCGTGTGGTCGAGGAAGCGATGATGCGCCTCGGCGTGCCGTACAAGGTCGTCGGCGGCACCCGCTTCTACGACCGGCGCGAGGTCAAGGACGCGATGGCGTACCTGCGCGCCGTCGTCAACCCGGCCGACGAGGTCAGCGTCAAGCGGGTCCTCAACGTGCCCAAGCGCGGTGTCGGCGAGGCGAGCATCGCCAAGCTCGACGCGTTCGCCGCCGTTGAGGGAGTCGGTTTCCTCGAGGCGCTGCGGCGTAGCGACGAGGCCGGGGTCACCGGTCCTGCCAATCGCGGCATCGAGTCGTTCGTCAGGCTGGTCGGTGAGCTCAACGCCCTCATCGGGCGTGACGTCGGTGGCGACGCTGACGAGGCGGATGGCGCCGACGTCGACGCCGGGGCGCCGACCGACGACGCCGTCGGTCCCGGCGACGTCCTGCACGCCGCGCTTGACCGTTCCGGCTACCTCGCCGAGCTGGAGATCGAGGACACCGTGGAATCGGCCGGCCGTCTCGAGAACCTCATGGAGCTCGTCGGCTCGGCGCGCGAGTTCACCCGCATCGACGAGTTTCTCGAACAGGTTTCGCTCGTCGCCGACACCGACGACATCAGCGACGACGACCAGGTCGTGCTGATGACCCTGCACTCGGCGAAGGGCCTGGAGTTCCCGGTCGTCTTCCTGATCGGCGTGGAGGAGGGGATCTTCCCGCACACCCGGGCACTGACCGAGCCGGAGGAGCTGGAGGAGGAGCGGCGGCTGGCCTACGTCGGGATCACCCGCGCCCGCGATCGGTTGTTCATCACGCACGCCTGGAGCCGGAGCCTGTACGGCTCGACGCAGTACAACCCGCCGTCGCGGTTCATCGAGGAGATCCCGGAGGAGCTGATCGAATCACGCGGCAACGTGACCGGTCGCACGACCTACGGGCGCCAGAGCCTGCGTCCGCGCTCCGGGTGGGACTCGCCGCCGCCCTACCGGCGCGGGCGAGGTGCGCCCCGCCGGGACGATCGTGACGACCGTGACGACGAGCGCACCGAAGCCCACCGCGAGCGCGTCGTCGATGCCGCGCTCGCCGCCGGCCGGCGCAGCGCGCCACAGCCCTCCGACGCCGGTCAGCTCGGTCTGGCCATCGGCGACGACGTCGAGCACCCCGCGTTTGGCGAGGGCGTGGTCATCGATCTCCAGCGTCACGGCGACTCGGCCGAGGCGACGGTCAACTTCCCCGGCGTCGGCACGAAGCACCTTGACCTCGCCTGGGCTCCGCTGCGCCGCATGCGACGCTGAGCGCGTGGTTCAATCTCGACCGTGAGGGCAGCGATGCTGATCGAGAGTCTGACCGGCAACACGTGGCGCGCCGGCGAGCTGATCGCCACCGACCTGGAGGCCGAGGGCTGGTCGATCACCGGGATCACCCGCCTGCGCCAGCCGGACTACGCCGCGATCCAGGACGCCGACATCGTGCTCGTCGGCACGTGGGTGCACGGGTTGTTCGTGGTCGGCCAGACGCCGTGGGCGGCCGCCGCGATCTCCAACCTCCCGGCGATGCGCGGCAAGCAGGCGGCGGTGTTCTGCACGTTCGCCCTCAACCCCGGCCGCAGCCTGGACAAGCTGACCGGTTCCGTCGAGGCCACCGGCGCGTCGGTCGTCGGCGGCCTCGCCCTGCACCGGTCGCAGCTGGAGGCCCACAGCGAGGAGTTCGCCACTCGCCTCGTCGCCGCCACCACCCGAGCCTGACGGTTCGTCGATTCCGTGGCGCGATCGTGCTGGTAATCCAGTACAGATCTTCGTCAGAACCTGACGCCGGCTTCACCCGGTCGTTGTCGATGTCGTGTCGCCGGCGCGCAGGTCGATCCACAGGGTCCGCCGATCGACGACTCGGGGCCGCACGCCGTCCGGTCGCTGCAGTTCGTCGACGTCGAGCTGGACGCCGTCGCAGTCCTCGAACGTGCTCGTGCCCTCGATCTGGGTGACCACGCACGACGGGTCCCCGGCGGCTGGGTAGGCCCAGTACACGACCCACCCGCGCGTCGGGTCGTCCCCCCGGTGGTCGACGACGAGCGTACGCTCACCGCTGTCGGTGTCGAGATCGGGCAGGACGATGGGTCCCGCCTCGGCGATCTCCTCGGCGAACCGTTCGACGGAGCCGAGCTGGAACTCGGTCGGGGCCAGGCGCTCGCTGGAGTCGGCGTCGCCCCCCGCGATCAGCACGGCCATGCCCCACGTGGCGAGGAAGATCAGCGCCAGCACGGCGATGCCGCCGAACACCGGGACGACGGCCCTGGCCAGGGGTGAGCGCAGTCGCGTCGGGCGCAGCGGGGAACCTGGCACCTGGTCTCGGGCGGCCAGCGGGACGTCCATCCTCGCAGTCTGGCCGCGGGTTGGGCCGGTCCCTCGGCGACGGCCTAGGGTCCTGCGCCGAACCTGAAGGAGACCACGCGCGTGGACCTGTTTGAGTACCAGGGCAAGCAGTACTTCGCCCGCTACGGCATCCCGGTCAGCGCAGGGGGCGTCGCCCAGACCGTGGTGGAGGCCGTCGAGCAGGCCGAGGCGGCCGGCTATCCGGTCGTGGTCAAGGCCCAGGTGCAGGTCGGCGGGCGGGGTAAGGCCGGCGGCATCAAGCTGGCCAACGACGCCGAAGAGGTGCGCCAGCACGCCGGGAACATCCTCGGCATGGACATCAAGGGTCATCGCGTCGAGCGGGTGTGGGTCGAGCACGCGTCCGACATCGACGAGGAGTACTACGCCAGCTTCACGCTCGACCGGGCGGCCAAGCAACACCTGCTGATGCTGTCCGCCCAGGGCGGCGTGGACATCGAGGACGTGGCTGCGAACGACCCAGAAGCGATCGTCAAGCTGCACATCGACCCCGTTGACGGGTTGTCCCGGGACATCGCCCGCCAGGCCGCCGTCGAGGCACGCATCCCGGAGCGGGCGGTGGACGGTGTGGCCGACATGCTCGTGGCGCTGTATCGGTGCTTCACGGAGGGTGATTGCGACCTCGCCGAGATCAACCCGCTGATCCTCAAGCCGGATGGTGAGGTGCACGCCCTCGACGCCAAGGTCAGCCTCGACGGCAACGCTGCGTTCCGCCACCCGGAGTGGGAGGAGTTCGCCAAGACCGAGGTGCTCGACGAGCGAGAGCAGCTGGCCAAGGAGCGCGGCCTGCAGTACATCGGTCTCGACGGGTCGGTCGGCATCATCGCCAACGGCGCCGGGCTGGCCATGAGCACGCTCGACGTCGTCAACCAGGTCGGCGGTCGGGCGGCCAACTTCCTCGACATCGGCGGCGGTGCCAACGCCGACGTGATGGCGTCCGCCCTGGACGTCATCAACCACGACGAGAAGGTGCGCTCGATCTTCATCAACATCTTCGGTGGCATCACGCGCGGCGAGGAGGTGGCGAAGGGGATCGTGGAGGGCCTCGGGCGGGTCGAGCTGAGGGCACCGATCGTGATCCGCCTCGACGGCACGAACGCCGAGGAGGGCCGCCAGATCATCCTCGACGCCGGCATCCCGCCCTCGAAGCTGACGAGCAAGCCGACGATGCTCGAGGCGGCGCGAGAAGCCGTCCGGATCGCCAACGGTGCAGAGGGAGGCGGCTGATGGACCAGACCCGACGCCAACGGTGGTGCGAAGCCGCCGACCCAATCGACACCGGAGGCGGCTGATGGGCCGGCCAAGCCGAATCTTCGGGACGCGGCGGGCGGGCTGAGGTGGCGATCTTCGTCGATCAGAACACCCGGGTCGTCGTGCAGGGGTTGACCGGCGGGCAGGGCAGGTTCCACGGCCTGCGCAACCGGGAGTACGGGACCAACGTCGTCGCCGGCGTCACGCCGGGCAAGGGCGGCCAGGACGTGGTCGCGCACGATGGTGGACGTGTGCCGGTGTTCGACTCCGTGGCCGAGGCGGTGGGGGCGACGGGGGCGACGGCGTCGTTCGTGGCCGTGCCACCGAAAGCCGCGCCGGCGGCGATCCTCGAAGCCGCCGCTGCCGGCATCGGCTTCGTCGTGTGCATCACGGAGGGCATCCCCGCCCAGGACGAGGCGCGGATCTACAACACGCTGGTCCGCCAGTTCCCGTCCACGCGGCTGCTCGGGCCGAACTGCCCCGGGATCATCAGCCCCGGCAAGTGCAACATCGGCATCACGCCGAGCCACATCGCCGAGCTGCCGACGCCCGACGGCCCGAACGTCGGCATCGTCAGCCGCTCTGGCACATTGACCTACCAGGCCCTGTACGAGCTGCAGCAGAACGGCATCGGCGTGTCCACATGCGTCGGCATCGGCGGCGATCCGGTCCCCGGCACGAGCTTCGTCGACTGCCTTGCCGAGTTCCAGGCGGACCCGGAGACGCACGCCATGATCATGTTCGGCGAGATCGGCGGTTCGGCGGAGGAGGAGGCGGCCGAGTTCATCCGGGACAACGTGACGAAGCCGATGACCGCCTACATCGCCGGTGTCACGGCGCCGGCCGGCCGCAAGATGGGCCACGCCGGAGCTATCGTGTCGGGCGGCAAAGGCACGGCCCAGGGCAAGATGGACGCCCTCGTGGCGGCCGGCGTCGCGATCGGTCAGAACCCGACCGAAGCCGGTGAGCTCCTGGCCGGGCTGCTCGGCGTCAACTGAACCGCCGCACCCTCATCTGGGCGCGATCCGTTCCTGGGCGGGATCTGTCCCAGGGCCCGGGACGCATCCCGCCCAGTTGCGCGAAGGCGAGTTCGCTCAGGCCGAAGGCGGCGGGGGCGGAGGCGTCATGCCGCCGCTCGGCGGCGGGGGCGGCGGCGGCGCACCACCGCCTGGCCGGTCGAACGCATTGCGCAGCTTGCCGGTGTCGGTGAGGTCGCTGAGGTTGCCGCCGGACTCCGTGAACTTCATCACGGAGCCGACCAATGCGACGGCTGCCGCGACGAACGCCACGTACATCCCCGCCCCGCGGTCGAGGCCGTCGCCGGGGCCGATGATCAAGCGGATCAGCATGAGCAGGGTCGCCAACCCGGTCGCGGCGAGCAGGATCAGCGTCCACGGGGTGGTGCTCGCCTTGATCACGGCGGCGCCGAGCAGGAAGGTGACGACGCCTGCGCCGACGGTGAGCAGCCAGGCCAGCCCGCCGGTGAGGAACCAGTCGAACGGTCCGCCGGCGCTGAAGCCGCCGAAGCTGGCCCACTTCAAGGCCAGTCCCAGGACCAGCATCGCGATGCCTCCGCCGATGATGAGCCAGTCGGATGTCTTGAACTTGCTGAGATCCATTCGTACCCCCGGGGTCGATCGGGCCGCACCCGCTGCGGCTGGACGGACCGTAGTCGGCCCAACGCAGCACGCGGACTGATGGTCACCGGGGGCGCAACGTGCCGGGCTGCGACAGGCGCTCGTTACCCTGCGCGCCGTGCCCGCCGCGCTGCTGTCGGTCTACGACAAGGCGGGCATCGCCGAGCTCGCCGGCGGCCTCCACGACCTCGGTTGGAGCTTGACCTCGAGCGGCGGGACGGCCAGCGTGATCGCCGATGCGGGTGTGCCGGTGACCGATGTCGCCGAGCTGACCGGGTACCCGGCGATCATCGGCCATCGGGTGGTCACCCTCCACCCAGCGGTGCACGGTGGCATCCTCGCCGACCTGGACGATCCCGATCACCGTCGTGACCTCGACGCGCACGGCATCGAGCCGATCGACCTCGTCGTGTCGGGGCTGTACCCCTTCGCCACGGATCCCGGAATCGAGCTGATCGACATCGGCGGGCCAGCGCTGATCCGCGCTGCGGCGAAGAACCACCACCGGGTCGGCGTGGTCGTCGATCCGTCCGACTACGAGCCGGTGCTGGCCGAGCTGCGTTCGGCCGGCTCGCTCTCCGCCGGCACCCGTCGCCGGCTCTCCCAGCGGGCGTTCGCCACCACCGCCGCGTACGACGCGGCGATCGCGGCGTGGCTGAACGAGCGTGAGGCGCCGGCGCACAGCGAAGACGCTCCGACCGTCGAGTCGGCCTCGTTGCCGCGCACCTTGGATCTCGCGCTCGTCCAGGTGCAGGCGCTGCGCTACGGCGAGAACCCGCACCAGTCGGCCGCCCGCTATCGCGTCGTCGGCGCCACCGGCTGGTGGGACACGGCCGTCCAGCACGGCGGCAAGGCCCTCAGCTACCTCAACCTGTTCGACGCCGAGGCGGCGTGGCGGTTGGTCCAACGCTTCGATCGCCCGGCGTGCGTCATCGTCAAGCACGCCAACCCCTGCGGGGTGGCCGTCGCCGACGACATCACCGTTGCCTACGAACGGGCCAACGCCTGCGACCCGGTCAGCGCGTTCGGCGGGATCGTGGTGTTGAACAGGCCCGTGGCTGAGGCGCTGGCCGCGGCGCTGGCTCCCGTGTTCACGGAGGTCGTGGTGGCGCCCGCGTTCGAGGAGGCCGCGCTGGCGACGCTGATCGAGAAGGCCAACCTGCGGGTGCTCACGGCGGATCCGCCGGGTCCACCAGGCCTCGACGTGCGCACCATCGATGGCGGGTTCCTCGTGCAGCGGTCCGACCCGGTCGACCTCGACCGGTCGGCGTGGTGGGTGGTCACCTCGGCGCACCCGACACCCGAGCAGTGGGACGAGCTGCAGTTCGCGTGGACCGTGTGCGCAGCGGTGTCGTCGAACGCCATCGTGTTCGCACGCGACGGTCAGGCGTTCGGCATCGGCGCCGGTCAGCAGAACCGGCTCGACTCGGCGCGCATCGCCGCCCAGCGGGCCGACCGACGAGCCGTCGGCGGCGTGTGCGCGAGTGATGCGTTCTTCCCATTCCGGGACGGCTTGGACGCTGCCGCCGCGGCCGGCGTGGCTGCCGTCATCCAACCGGGTGGCAGCGTGCGCGACGCCGAGGTCATCGCCGCTGCCGACGAGCACGGCCTCGTCATGGTCTTCACCGGCCAGCGCCACTTCCGCCATTAGCAAGTGGCCTCGCTCGCTCCGAAGACTCCGTTCGTTCGGCTGGGCCGGCAAGGCCGGCGTGGGCTCACACGCTCTGCACGGATGACCTGCTCGGTCGGGTGGGTCGAGATAGCGTTCGGGGCTGCATATGGCCCGGGTGTCCGATCTCCTCGGCTCTGGGCGGACGTTCTCGTTCGAGTTCTTTCCGCCGCAGTCCGACAACGCACAGCTGTCGCTCGGTCGCGCCATCGCCGAGCTCGAACCGTTGGCCCCCAGCTTCGTCTCGGTGACCTACGGCGCGGGTGGCAGTAGCCGCCAGCGGACCCGCGAGGTCGTCACCTGGGTGCGCGAGGAGACCGCCATCACCCCGGTCGCCCACCTCACCTGCCAGGGCCATCTGCGTGCAGAGATCACGACCATCCTCGGCGAATACCGGGCCGCCGGGATCGAGAACATTCTCGCCCTCGGCGGTGATCCGCCGGCCGACCCGGCCGACGCCCGCCCGAGCGACTACGCCTTCGCCCTCGACCTGGTCGACGACATCGCTGGCGAGGATTTCTGCGTCGGCGTCGCCGCCCATCCCGAGTTGCACCCGCGCTCGCCCGATCGCGCCACCGACCGCCGCTTCCTCGCCGCCAAGCTGCAGCGCGCCGACTTCGCCGTCACCCAGTTCTTCTTCGAGCCCGAGCCGTACCTGCGCCTCGTCGAGGAGCTGGCCGCCCTCGGCGTCACCAAGCCGGTCATCCCGGGTGTGATGCCGGTGACCAACGCCGGTCAGGTCGAGCGCATGGCCCGGATGAGCGGAGCCAACGTGCCGGGGTGGTTGCGCACGCGGCTCGACGGCGTCGACGACGCGGCCGAGGTGCGCCGGATCGGCGTGGACATGGCGTCGCAACTGTGCGCGCAACTGCTCGCCGCGGGGGCACCGGGCTTGCACTTCTACACGCTGAACCGCAGCACGGCGACACGCGAGATCTACGCCAACCTCGGCCTCACGGCGGCGGGGGTGCGGCCGTGACGGCGGTGGTCGAGCCGGCGCCGGAGACCGTGCCGATCGTCCGGCCGCTCGAGTGGCCGCCACCGAAGGCGCCCATCAGCTCCATCCCCTACCTGCCAGGTCTGGACGGCATGCGCGGCCTGGCCGTGGCCGCGGTCATGGTGTACCACGCCAACAACGCGTGGCTGCCGGGCGGCTTCCTCGGCGTCGAGGTCTTCTTCGTCATCAGCGGCTATCTGATCACGCTGCTGTTGATCGGGGAGCACGAGCGGTCCGGCTCCGTCAACCTCGGTCAGTTCTGGCTCCGTCGCGCCCGCCGCTTGTTGCCGGCGCTGTTCGTCCTGCTGATCGGCGTCACCGTCTACACCGCACTGTTCCGCCGCGATGCCCTCGGGCAGCTGCGCGGCGACGTGATCGCCTCGCTGACGTACGTCACGAACTGGTACCAGATCTGGGTCGGCCAGGGATACACGGCGGCGGGGGACTTCGCCCCGCTCCGCCATCTGTGGAGCTTGGCCGTGGAGGAGCAATTCTACCTGCTCTGGCCGCTGGTCATGGTCGGGTTGATGCGCCTCGGCCGCAAGCGCCTCCCCACCCTGAGCCTGTACCTGTTGGGCGCTGCCATCGGCGTGAGCGTGCTGATGGGCGTGCTGTTCTATGGGGGACCCGCCGGCACGTGCGAGATCACACCGGGCGCCTACTGGCAGCTCGGCGAACGGTGCATCTCGAAGACCGACACGCTGTACCTCGGCACGATCACCCGCGCCGGCGGCCTGCTGCTCGGTGGTGCCTTCGCCATGGTGTGGAGGCCGATGGCGATCATCCGGGGCCCGATGCGCAGCAAGGCTCCGGTGCTGGACGCCTGCGCAGTGTTCGGTCTGGCCGCCCTCGGGGCGCTGTGCTGGTCCCTCTTTGTCGTCAAGCCCGGCGGCGCCGACGCCTGGCTGTTCCGTGGCGGGTTCTTCATCGCCGGCCTCGCCACCCTGCTGCTGATCGCCGCGGTCACGCACCAGAAGGCCAAGGCCGGCCCGGTCCTCGGCAACGTGGTGCTGCTGTGGGTCGGCACCCGCTCCTACGGGCTGTACCTGTACCACTGGCCGATCTACCAGGCGATCCGCCGGGTCGCCGGCAACCCGCTCACCTGGCCACAGTTCGTGCTTGCGGTGGCGCTCGCCTGCGTGGTCACCGAGCTGTCGTACCGGTTCGTCGAGACGCCGATCCGCAAGGGCGCCGTCGGGCGGTGGTGGAAGCAGCTGCGCGCCTCGCACGACCCCGTGCCGCGCCGCCTGATCGCCACGGGCGCAGCGGCGATCGCCGCGCTCACAGTGTTCGCCGGGGCCAACCTCGCCCTGGCCGAGCTGCGCCCCAACGACGTCGAGCAGTCGATCAATGAGGGCGAAGCCGTCGTCACGGACCTCGGGGCCCGGATCCGCAGCTCGACGACCGAGGACGGCTCGGGTGGCACCCGAACCACGGACGCCCTGACCACGACGGACGCCGCGACCACGACCGAGGAGACCAGCACGACGGCGGAGCCGACGACGACCGCGCCGGACACGGTCGCCACGAGCACACCGGTCGTCGTCTCTGCGGAGACCTCGACCACCGTCGCGCCGGCCACCACGACACCGGCCACCACGACCCCGGCCGCCACGACCCCGGCCGCCACGACCACTCCACCAACCACTCCACCGGTGGTCGCCCCGCCAGCTCCACCGATCATCGCCATCGGCGACTCCGTGATGCTCGGCGCGGCGGCCAACCTCGCCGAGCGGGGGATCATCGTCGATGCCATCGAGAGCAGGCAGGTCGAGTCGTCGATCGGTCTGATGGAAGGGCTGCGCGACAGCGGTCAACTCGGCGGCGCTGTCGTGATCCACCTCGGCACGAACGGTCCCCCGAGCGCCGAGACGTTGGACGGCTTCTTCAACGCCCTGACCGGGGTGCCGAAGGTGGTCGTGCTGACCGCGCACGCCGATCGCAGCTGGATCGCCGAGACCAACGCCAACCTGTACGCCCTGCCGCAGCGCTTTCCGAACGTCACGATCCTCGACTGGGCAGCGCTTGCCCCGCAATGCCCCGGCGATTGCTTCTGGGACGGCATCCACGTCAACCCGGCTGGCCGGCGGTACTACGCCGACCTGATCGCCCAGGCCCTCGGCATCTGACAAGTCGAACCGCGCAGCACCCACAGAGTGCGGCTGCGGCGCGTCGGATTGCATCTCAGCCGCAGAGCGCTGCCCAGCGCGCAGAAACCTGGCACCTGGCCGCAGAGTGCAGGTTCGGTGCGATGCGACACGGCGTGCCTACGCTCGGGCGCCATGACCTCGTCATCGTCACCCGTGCGCGTGGCCGTCACCGGCGCCGCCGGACAGATCGGCTACAGCCTGCTGTTCCGCATCGCCTCCGGCTCGATGCTCGGGCCCAACACGCCGGTGGCGTTGCACCTGCTGGAGATCACGCCGGCGCTCGGAGCGTTGGGGGGCGTGCAGATGGAGCTCGATGATTGCGCCTTCCCCCTGCTCGCCGACGTCGTGTGCACCGACGACGCCGACACGGCGTTCGGCGACGTCGACATCGCGCTGCTCGTTGGCGCCATGCCGCGCAAGGCGGGCATGGAGCGCTCCGACCTGCTGTCGGCCAACGGCGGCATCTTCAAACCGCAGGGCGAGGCGCTGTCGCGCAGCGCCAAACGCGACGTCAAGGTGCTCGTCGTCGGCAACCCGGCCAACACCAATGCCCTGATTGCCCAGGCCAACGCATCCGATCTGGACCCAGACCGGTTCACGGCGATGACCCGCCTCGACCACAACCGAGCGGTGAGCCAGCTCGCCCGGCGTCTCGAAGTGGCCGTCACCGACATCAAGAAGCTGGCCATCTGGGGCAACCACTCGACCACGCAGTACCCCAACGTGTTCCATGCCGAGGTCTCCGGACGCAACGCCGCAGAGGCGATCGGCGACCAGGTGTGGCTCGAGCAGTCCTTCATCCCAACGGTCGCCAAGCGCGGGGCGGCGATCATCGAAGCCCGTGGCGCGTCGTCGGCGGCTTCGGCAGCATCGGCCGCCGTCGACCACATCCGCACGTGGGTGGACGGTACGGCGGAGGGGGATTGGACCTCGATGGGGGTCACCAGTGACGGGAGCTACGACGTGCCGGAGGCCCTGATCTTCAGCTTCCCCGTCACGTGTGCCGATGGCGACTACGCCATCGTCCAGGATCTGGAGATCGACGAGCTGAGCCGCCGGCGCATCGACGCTACCGCCGCCGAGCTCGTCGAGGAGCGCGACGCCGTCCGCGACCTCGGCTTGATCGGGTAGCCGGCCTGAGCCCGGGTGGACGGGGGGTGACACCAGCGAGCCAAGCCCCGACGACGGCGACACACAACACGCCGACCGGCTTCATCGTCGCCTGTTCAACCGGTGGCGTCAGGTGAGGGTGAGCCGCTCGGTCGGTTGACCGGTGAGCTCGGCGATGAGTTCGTAGTCCTTGTCGACGTGCAGGACGATGAGTTGGCGGATCTCCGCAGTAGCAGCGATCAGCAGGTCCGGGATCGATGCTGCACGGTGGCGGCCATGATCGGCGAGCAGCGTCTGCACAGCGACGGCGCGGTCCTCGATGATGGGTGTGAGGTACTCGACGGGCATCGAGGCGATGGGTGGGCGTACGATGCTCGTACGCAGCTCTCCGCCCGACCGGGCCGAGTAGCCCACCTCGAGTCGGGTCACGGTGCTGACGAGAACCAGCCCACGTCGGATCCGCGACGCCCATTCGTCGACGTCGGGACTGTGGGCGAGGCGGACCAGCGCAGACTTGTCGATGAGCCAGGACGTCACGTCCAGGCTTGACCCATGACGTCGTCGTCGGCGAGGTCGGGGAACGTCGAGGCGAATCGGTGAAGGTCGTCCACGGTGACGTCGGTCGGATCGCGACGCTCACGGCCGAGGGTCCGGCGGAGGTATTCGGTGCGCGAGAGGCCGCTCCGTTTGGCTTGGGCGTCGATCGCGGCGAGGACGTCGTCGGGGATGTCTCGGATCAGCACGTCAGCCAGCGCGGCCTCCCTTCTGGTGATAGCCCATGATATCGGAGGCTCTTCCCGGACGACGGACCCCGTCGAGGTCGGGGATCGAGCGGCTCGCCCAGCCGGCGAGCTCAGGACGCCACAAGCGGGACGAGGGCGGCTTCCAAGAGCGGGGCGAGGGCTTCGGACGCAGGGGGCGTGAGGTGGTTGCGGTCCCGGTACATCAACAGATCGCCCATGATCACGGGGCAGGCCTGGACCGTGCAAAGCCAGTCGGTGGGGTCGACGAAGTGCGCGCCGAACTGGACGGCCAGCTCAGCTTCGACCTGCAAGCGCTCCGGACGTTCGGCGTAGCTGCGCTGGCTGACGCAGTTGCCGACCGAGCTCATGCTGCTGGCGAGGCACTGTGGGATGTTGGCGTACTGGGTAGGGGTGTCGCCGAGGATCAGGGTGTCCGCCGCCAGGTCGCCGAGCACCGTGAGCGTGGTGCTCATGCCTTGGCGCCACAGGGTGTTGTTGCCGTACGCCGACCCCTCCGGAGCCTCGTAGTGGTAACCGGTCAGGATGGTCAACGCCGGCCGCTCGGCGGCGATCCTGGCCAGCGCGTCTCTGCGCCACGGGTCGCAGTCCGGGGCGGCACCATTGCGCAGCGGCTGCTCGGAGGGCGGGCATCCCTGCTTGGCGAAGTACAGCAGGCGCCACCCCTGGTCGAGCGAGATCTTCTGCAGGGCGGGGAACCAGTGGGCGGCGTGGGAGTCGCCGAGGATCGCCACCGTCACCGGTGAGCTCGGGACGCCGTACACGCAGTCGCGCACCTGCCGGTCACCTCGTTCCAGCACGCAGCCGTCGGCGTACACGGTCGGCTGCATCTCGCGGGAGTCGCCCAGGCCGGGGCGCATGTTCGACGGCACCTCCTGGGTGGTCAACCCTTGCGCCAGGAGTTGCTGCTGCAGGTCGACCAGCGCGTCGAGGGCAGCGACGACCGGCACGGTCGTCGTCGTCGATGTCGGCGCTGCCGTCGACATGGTCGCGGCGGCCGACGTCGACGCCGCCTCCGACGTGGTTGAGGCGGCCGAGTCGTTCGTGACGGCCGACGTGGTCGGCGTGGTCGGCGTGGTCGAGCCGTTCGTCTCGGCCGGTGGCGTGGTCGCGGCGACGGTCATCGTCCCGACGGCCCCGTCCGGGGCGACCGGCACGACGAGGTCCGGCAACGTGAGGCTGGCAGCCTCGGCGCCGCCGCCGGTCGTGTCCCGCGGGACGGCGAGGAAGAGCGCCGCCAGCACGGCCGGCACGGCGAGGATCGACGCGCCCGCGAGCAGGCTGCGCCGGGGCCGGCGCGACAGCCACGACGAGTGGCGGATGGGGTTCTCGACGAGCCAGTACGACACTGCTGCGACGACCACCGAGCCGGCCACCACCACCAGGCGCTGGGCGACCGACAGCGGCCCCCACTTGACGCCGATCAGGACGAGCGCCGGCCAGTGCCACAGGTAGATCGCATACGACCGCTGGCCGACCCAGAGCAGCGGTGCGCATCCGAGGCCGGATCGCAGCGCGCTGGGAGCGTCGACGGCACAGCCGGCGGCGATGACGAGGGCGGTGCCGAGCACGGGCGCCGCGGCGGCGATGCCGGGGAAGGTGGTCGAGGCGTGGTAGCCGACGGCGGCGACGGCGATGATCGCCAGCCCGGCGGCGGCCATGGGCAGGACAAGGGCCCGATGGATGCGGCGCAGGGAGACGATGGAGACGGCCAGCAGCGCCCCGGTGAGCAGCTCCCACGCCCGGGTCGGCAGTGAGTAGAACGCCCACGGCGTGTTGCTGTCGGTCAGCCAGACGCACGCCACCGCGCTCGCCACCCACGCCGTAGCCATCACCATCGTGAGGTCGTGGCGGAACCGCCGGGCGGCCTTGGCGATCCACCAGACGACGAGCGGCCACACGAGGTAGAACTGTTCCTCGACGGCCAGCGACCAGAAGTGCAGCAGCGGCGACTTGGCCAGCTCGGCGTCGAAGTAGCCGCCCTCGCCGCCCGCTTCCCGGGCCGCGAAGAGGAAGTTGATGACGAAGCTGCACGCCGCCACCGCGTCGCGGGCGAGGTTGCCGAGCAGCAGCGGGTCGTACAGGAACTGCGCGGCGAGGAGGGTTGCGACGATGACCACGCACGAGGCCGGGAGAAGTCGCCGGGCTCGGCGAGCCCAGAAGCCGGGCAGCGACACGGTGCCGGTGCGGGCGACCTCGCCGAGCAGCAGCGACGTGATCAGGAAGCCGGAGACGACGAAGAACACGTCGACGCCGATGAACCCGCCGCCGAACGGGCCGAGATCGGCGTGGAACGCCACGACGAGCACGACGGCGAGCGCCCGCAGGCCTTCGATGTCGGGGCGGAAGCCGATCGGCGGGAGCGAGAACCGTTCCCCGGTGATCGGCCTCGGAGCGTCGATGATCAGCGGATCGACCGGCCGGAACTGACGCTCTGATCCGATCGTTCCGGTCATCCACCCTTCCTCTGCCGCCCGACCGAGGTGGCCGGTCGAGGCGAAGGTAGCGGAGCGGCCGTCTTCGGATGTGTCATCCACCGGGGGCACATGAGAACCTGCTAGTGCCCTCGGACTGGGCGGGTCTCGTCACCTGAGGAACTTGCTGGTCGTGTTGTCGGCGAGGATCTTTCCGCCGGTCTGGCACGTCGGGCAGTAGTTCACGGTGTATCCGGAGTACTCGACGGCGCGCACGGTGTCACCGCAGATCGGGCATGGCTCGCCGGCTCGCCCGTGGACCCGACCCGGGCGTTCCTTCGACGAGCTCATCTCGACCCGGCTGCGCTCGTACTCCAGCCCTTCCGCCAATGCCTCGCGGATCGCCACGACGACGGTCGCTGCGTCGTTGGTCCCGAGCTTGCCGGTCATCGCGAACGGCGACAGCTTCGCCCGGTGGCACACCTCGTTGGCCAACCGTCGGCCGAGACCGGCGACGCTGCGCTGGTCGCGCAGGAACCCGTGCAGTCGCATCGACTTGCGGCGGAACAGCGCGAGCAGCTCGTCCGGCTCGACGTGGTCGGCCTCAGGACCGAGGTGGTCGAGCGGAGCGGCGCCGAGCACGCCGGCCGTCGGCTGGCACCACACACCGGCCTTGCGCTCGGTGCCCTGCTCGGTGAGCAGCAGCGCCGAATCGCCGGCATCTCCTTCACCGTCGAACACGAAGCGAGCCTGGCCGCCGCGCGGCTTTACCGCCTGCTTGGCGTCGACGAGCAGGCGACCTCCCTGCATCAGGTGCACGACGAACGTCACCGGCGCGAACTCGACGAGGAGGTACTTCCCACGTCGCCCGATCTCGCGAAGGGGCTGTCCGTACGCCTCGTCCGGCGCCGGGACGGCGGTCTTCAACGCGGTGAACGTCAGCGGCACGAAGCGCCGCAACACTCGTCCGGCGAAGTCGGTGGTCAGTCGTTCGGCGTGGGCCTGGACCTCGGGCAGCTCTGGCACGACTCAGCGGTACTCGGTCCGTGCCCGGACGACGGCGAACACGGCGTCGAGCGCGCCGAACACGGGTTGTGCGGCGAGCAGCCGCTGCTGGTCGCCGTACAGCTTGATGTGCCCGTTGACGAAGGCCGCCTGCGCGTTCAGCTCGTCGGTGGCCACCGCCACCGCGACGTCCCACGTCTGCTCCATCCGCACGTGCTCGGGGTCGGCCGGTCCCGATCCGAAGCGAGCTGCGCCGTCGACCACCTGCAGGTGGTAGGTGACGTCGCCCTCCGGACCCTCCGTGACGAGCTGGGTGAGACCGATGTCGTGCTCGCCGGCGACGTGGCGCAACCGATCGTCCTCGCTGACCACGCGCCCGAGCTCGTCCAGCCACTCGAGGCTGAGGTAGCGAATGCCCTCCGACGCCATCCCCGTAGTCTGCCGGACCGTGACCGGTCGCCCGCCGGACGTCGTCGACGACCTGCCGCACCCGGATGCCACCGTCGAGGAGTTGGTGTTCACGGCATGGCTGGCGGGCGGGCGGGCGGGGGTCGTGTCCGCCTACCGGCGCCCGGCGGCCGGACCGGGGTGGTACTGGGCGGCCCTCGCCAGAGCCGGCCAGCCGTTGCTCCACGTCGCCGACTGGGACGTGCCGCCACGGGCCGACCCGCTGCTCGTCAAGGCGCATGGCCTGTGGGCAGAGCACGTGTGTGAGCGACCGATGGAGCAGTGGACGGTGACCAACGAGACGTACGCCGTCGCACTCGACGACCCGGTCGACGCGCTCGGGCGCGGCTACGGCACGCCGAGCGCGATGGCCTGGGACCTCGAGTGGTACGCCACGGCAGCAGCGGTATCCGTGGACGGTGGCTTCACCCAGGACGGTGTGGTCCACGGGCTGATCGAGCTGGCCGGCGGTCCGCTCGAGCTGGTCGAAGCGCCCGCTCGTCGCTGGCACCGCTGGGGGCCCGCCGAGCTGTCACCGCTCGTGCTTCCGGACGCGTTCGCCCACACGGGGGTGCGGGCGATGTTCGCCTTCCCCGACGGCTCCGTCGCGGACTGGGTGCTGGCCTCCGACGGGTGGCGGTCGGCGCCGTCCCAGATCGGCCCGCAAGAGCGTCAGGGCACGAGGGGTGGCTGAACGGGCGGCCGACGCCGGATGACGGCGCGCCTCGAGAGCAGGGCGAGCGCAGCGAGCAACGCGGCAGCTGCCACGAACGGGGCGATGGCTGCGAGGACGAGGGCCACGGTGAACAGGCCGGTCGTGAACGCGTTCCAGCCGGCGGCCAGCGCGTCGACGACGCCCGGGTCGTCCTCTGCCTCCTCGGTTGCGGCCGCTGGTGGCGTCGTGGCGACGACGACCGTCAGCGTCGACATCGCCACCCGGTCGTCGAGCTGACGCTGCGCGGCGAGCAGCCGCTCGAGCTCGGTCTCGCGCGAGGTCAGCTCGGCCTCGAGGCGCACGATGCCATCGATGTCGACCGCCTCGGCGAGCAGGGCGCGGACCCGCTCGACGCTGGCCCGCATGTTGTCGATCCGACTCTCGACGTCCGCCAGCTGCTCCGTGACGTCCTCGGCCAGCTGGTCGAACGACGTGACGGTCCCGATCTCCGCCAGCGCCTCGGCCATCGACGGCAACTCGCCCGGTGGGAGCGAGAGCACGAGCGTGGCGCGTGAGTCGTCGACGTCGTCCGTGTCGTCCCCGGTCTCGTCGACGACCGGCTGCGGGTCGTAGTCGACGTCGGCGGCGGCGACCCTGCCGCCCCTCGTGATGACTGCCGTCGTCAGCCGTTCCACCGTCGCCCGCACATCGTCGACCTGCAGCGTGGCGTGGGCCTCGATGGCGATCGCCTGTCCCGGCACCTGCGCGTCGGGAGCCACGATGCCCTCGCTGCTGTCGCCGCCGGCGACCTCGGCCGAGGGCGCAGCGGCGCCGCCAGCGGCCTGATCGGTGTCGCGCCCTGCACCACTTGTCGTCTCGGCGACGGCCGCGATGGTCGCCGCCGCTTCGCCGCCGGCGGAGTCGTCGTCGGCACCGGTGCAACCCACCAGTGCGACGACCAGCCCGGCGACGAGCCAATGATGAACGTGTCGTGTGCTCCCCATGGAGGTGAGACGCCCCAACGCCCACTGCGGTTCCCGGCAGGCGGAGTTTCGGAGGCCGTGAGCGCCGGCGGATACCCTTGCCTGCATGGCGCAAGCGGTCACCAGGGGGCCGGTCAGCGGCACGGCGACGGGTGCCACGACGAAGCAGCGCAAGCCCTTCCTCCTCGACTTCTACTCGACAGCCGTCGGCAAGAAGTACGTCATGGCGATCACCGGGATCATCGGCATCGGCTACGTCGTCGCCCACATGATCGGCAACCTCAAGATGTACCTCGGGCTGGTCACCGAGGGCGGCGAGCGGGTCTACGACATCGACGTCTACGGCGAGTTCCTGCGCGAGCTGCTCGTCCCGATCCTGCCGCGCACCATCGCGTTGTGGCTGCTCCGCTCCGTTCTGATCGTTGCGTTGATCCTCCACGTCCACGCCGCGTACACGCTGACGATGATCAACCGGCGGGCGCGACCGGAGAAGTACCAGTCGCCGCGTGACTACGTCGTCGCCAACTTCGCCAGCCGCACGATGCGCTGGACCGGCGCCATCGTCCTGCTCTTCCTGTTCTGGCACCTCGCCGACTTCACGTGGGGCTGGGTCAACCCCGACTTTGTGCGCGGCGCCGTGTACCGCAACGTCGACGCCAGCCTGTCGCGCATCCCCGTCGCCGTGCTGTACATCGTCGCCAACATCGCCCTCGGCATCCACCTGTTCCACGGCACCTGGAGCCTCTTCCAGACGATGGGCTGGAACAGCCCGCGTTTCAACAGCTGGCGCAGGGGCCTGGCCACTGGGCTGGCCACGGTCGTCGTCGTGGGCAACGTGTCGTTCCCGATCGCCGTGCAGGCCGGCATCGTCGGGATCTAGGGAGGACCATCGCGATGACGGACACCCTTGAACGGCCTTCGACGAGCACCACGGACGTCGTGCTCGACGCCAAGATCCCGCCCGGTCCGCTGCCGGAGAAGTGGCAGCGCTTCATCGCGGATAGCAAGCTCGTCAACCCGAACAACAAGCGCAAGTTCAAGGTGCTCGTCGTCGGCACCGGCCTGGCCGGCGCTTCGGCCGCCGCCACGCTGGCCGAGCTCGGCTACCAGGTCGAGGCGTTCACGTTCCACGACTCGGCCCGCCGAGCGCACTCCATCGCGGCGCAGGGCGGCATCAACGCCGCCAAGAACTACCGGGGCGACGGCGACAGCATCCACCGTCTCTTCTACGACACGATCAAGGGCGGCGACTTCCGCGCCCGCGAGGGCAACGTCTACCGCCTCGCCCAGGTGTCGGGGAACATCATCGACCAGGCCGTCGCCCAGGGAGTGCCGTTCGCCCGCGAGTACGGCGGCCTGCTCGACAACCGCAGCTTCGGCGGCGCGCAGGTCAGCCGCACGTTCTACGTCGGTGGCCAGACCGGCCAGCAGCTGCTGCTCGGCGCCTACCAGCAGATGTCGCGACAGGTCGGCATGGGCAACGTCAAGCTGTGGACGCGCACCGAGCTGGTCGACATCGTCGTCGTCGACGGACGCTGCGCCGGCATCGTCACCCGCGACCTTCTCACCGGCGAGGTCCGCTCACACGCCGGCCACGCCGTGGTGCTCGCGACGGGCGGCTACGGCAACGCCTTCTACCTGTCGACGAACGCCATGAACTGCAACGTCACGGCGGCATGGCGCGCCCACCGGCGCGGCGCCCTGTTCGCCAACCCGTGCTACACGCAGATCCACCCCACGTGCATCCCGCAGTCCGATGACCTGCAGGCCAAGCTCACGCTGATGTCGGAGTCACTGCGCAACGACGGGCGGGTGTGGGTGCCGAAGGAAGCCGACGATGCTCGCCCGGCGAGCCAGATCCCCGAGGACGAGCGCGACTACTACCTCGAGCGGCTGTATCCGAGCTTCGGCAACCTCGCCCCGCGTGACATCGCGTCGCGGGCCGCCAAGCGGGCGGTCGACTCCGGGCGCGGCGTCGGCCCGAAGCGCAACGGCGTGTACCTCGACTTCGCCGACGCCATCGGGCGGCTCGGCCAGCCGGTCGTCGCGGAGCGCTACGGGAACCTGTTCGAGATGTACGAGCGGATCACCGGCGAGGATCCGTACGACCTGCCCATGCGCATCTACCCGGCGTCGCACTACACGATGGGCGGGCTGTGGGTCGACTACGAGCTGATGACCAACGTGCCGGGTCTGTACGCCGCAGGTGAGGCGAACTTCTCCGATCACGGGGCCAACCGGCTCGGCGCCTCGGCGCTGATGCAGGGCTTGGCCGACGGTTACTTCGTGCTGCCGAACACGATCAGCAACTACCTCGCGCCGATGCTCAACAAGCCGATCCCTGGCACCGACCATCCGGCCTTCGCCGCTGCCGAGTCGGCGGTGGGCGATCGCTTCGCGCGGTACCTGGCGATCGGCGGGACGCGCGCCCCCGACTACTTCCACCGCCAGCTCGGCCGGATCATCTGGGACTACTGCGGCATGGAGCGCACGGCGCAGGGCTTGGAGAAGGCGCTGTCGGAGATCCCGGCGCTGCACGACGAGTTCCGCAAGGACCTCAAGGTCACCGGCAGCGGGACGAGCATCAACCAGACGCTGGAGAAGGCCGGACGGATCGACGACTTCTTCGAGCTCGGGATGTTGATGTGTCGCGACGCGCTGGAGCGCGAGGAGAGCTGCGGCGGTCACTTCCGCGCCGAGTACCAGACCGATGAGGGCGAGGCGCTGCGCGACGACGAGCGGTTCGCCCACGTGGCGGCGTGGGAGTGGACGGGCGACCCGACCGCGTCCGTGCTCCACAAGGAGGAGCTGGAGTACGAGGCCGTGCACTTCCAGACCCGGAGCTACAAGTGAGCGATCGTTCCCCGAGACGATCCGCGCGAGGGCCCGAGCGAGAGAGCGAAGAGGTGCCGACGTGAGCTCGGACACCACCCTCGATCGGGCCGGCGCAACATCCGCCACCAACGGTGACGGCGACGGTCGCCCACGTCACGTCCGCAACCTCACGCTCAAGATCTGGCGCCAAGCCGGTCCAGATGCGAAGGGCCAGTTCGAGACGCATCACATCGAGGAGATCAGCGAGGACGCGTCGTTCCTCGAGCTGCTCGACGTCCTCAACGAACGGCTGGTGGAGAGCGATCGGGACGCCATCACGTTCGAGCACGACTGCCGCGAGGGCATCTGCGGCTCGTGCGCGCTGATGATCAACGGGCAGGCCCACGGCCCGCAGCTCGGCACGGCGACGTGCCAGCTGCACATGCGCACGTTCGCCGACGGTGCGGAGATCGTCGTCGAGCCGTGGCGGGCTGCTTCCTTTCCCATCGTCAAGGACCTGATGTGCGACCGCAGCGAGCTCGATCGCATCGTCGAGGCGGGCGGCTTCATCACCTCGCCGACCGGCGGAGCGCCGGACGCCAACCTGACGCCGGTCCCCAAGGTGGTCGCCGATGCCGCCGAGCGGGCGGCGCTGTGCATCGGCTGCGGGGCGTGCGTCGCAGCGTGCCCGAACGGGGCCGCCAACCTCTTCACGGGAGCCAAGGTCGCCCACCTCAACCTGCTGCCCCAGGGGCAGGCCGAGCGGTACCGGCGGGTCGAGGCCATGGTCGACGAGATGGACGCCAACTTCGGTTCCTGCACCAACCACGGTGAGTGCGAGGCGGCCTGCCCGAAGGAGATCTCGATCGACGTGATCGCCCTGATGAACGCCGACTACTGGAAGTCGAAGTTCAAGAACCGCCGCCGCGCCGCCCGCCGCTGACCCCCGCCGCCCCCCCGGTTCTGACGAAACTCCGAACTGGATTCCCGCACCAATCGCGCCACGGAATCAGCCGCCGCGATTCTGTGGCGCGATCGTGCTGGAAAACCAGCACGCAGCTTCGTCAGAAACCTTGCCGGTGGGGTTCCCGAGCGTTCGTGCCGCAGTGCGCGTGGGAGTCAGGTCGACCGCCAGGGAGACACGGCGGCGCAGCCGCCACTAACGCGGCTTGATCTTGGCGCCGGCGCGGCGGGTCGCGGTGATCTCGTTGTCGTCGGCGTCGCGGCCGGTCAGGGCGACGCCGAGGAGCAGCTCACCGGGGCCATCTGGGATGTGCAGCTCGAGCCGGCCGACGAGTTGCACCGAGTCGGCGTCGACGTCGCCACGGAACGCCCACTGCCGCCGACCCGTGCGCCAGGTGCACGTGACGGCGACGGATGCGTCGACCAGCGCGCCGCGCAGGTCGTTGACGACGTGGACGTCGAGTGCCAGTCCGTCACCGGCGACGACCTCACTCGGCAAGGGGTCGGTGACGACGATCACGGGCCGGCACGCGTCGACGACCGCGGCCCATGCCAGTTTCGGCGCCCGCTCGTGATCGAGGACGGCGGCGGAGATCATCGGGCCAGGATCGGCCAGCGAGGAGAACGAGAACCCGCCGACCGGCCGGTACTTCAAGCGGCGCAGCGTCTCGATGTGGTGGCGGAGCACCTCGACTTGGTACCGCTGCGTCGCCTCCCGCCAGGAAACGAACGTCGAATGGTCCTCCGGCGGCACGCGGACGCGCATCACCTCGACTTCGAGGCCGTGGTGCTCGCGCAGCAACTCCCAATCCAGTTCCGGCCAGCGTGAGGCGTCCACGTACGCGTCGGCCGACGCCGGGACGGACTGCGCACCGAACTCGCTCACGAAGCGCACCTGGCTCGGCCACCACCGGGCGCGGTCGGTGAGATCGTCCAGCTCGCCACGATGCCAACCGAGCCAGAGGTGGGAATCCGTGCCGCGCAGCTGCGGCAGGTGCGGCGGCATCCCACTGTGGGCCACGGTCGGACGAGTCGGATCGGCCTGCTCGAACGCCCGCTTCAACCAACGATCGAGCACCGTCTTGTTCCACGTCGGCAGCTGTTGAGCGAGAAACCGTCGGAACGGTCGACCGGCGCGATCGATCTGCGGCGCGTCGGCGACCGGCTCGTCGTGGGCGCACCATTGGACGATCGAGGGATGGTGGCCGAGCGCGTTGACGGCCTCGCGCGCTTGGCGTACAGCCTCGCGGCGGACCTGGCGGCCGTAGCCCCACTGCAACGGGAAGTCCTGCAGCAGCAACATGCCCAGTTCGTCGGCCGCGAGGTACAGCTCGGGATGGCCGATGTGGGCCTGCACGCGCAACGCATCGAGCCCTGCCTCGAGCGCCAGCTCGACATCGTTGCGCACCTCGCTCGGGGTGGAGTCGGCCAGACCCGGTCGCGTCGGCAGCAGGTTGGCCGACTTGAGGAACAACCGCTCGCCGTTGATCGAGCACACCCAGTTGTGCCAGGCCACCTCCCGCAGGCCGGTACGTCGAAACCGGCGGTCACTGATCTCGCCCTCGACGAGCAGCTCGACGTCGATGGTGGTCAGTGGTTGGGCGCCGAGCCGGTGCGGCCACCACAGGTGCGGCCGATCGATGTCCAGCGACCACTCGATCTCGTTGCTGCCCGCCGCGACCGGGTGCTCGGTCTCGCCGACGACGACCCCGTCGGCGGTCGTCCGGACGCGCACCGTGCGCGCCGCGTCGGCGTCGATTCGGGCGTGGAGGCGGAGGTGGGCCCTGCTCTCGTCGGCGTCGCGGCACAGGACGCGCAGTCGCTCGAGCTTCGCCGGGCCCGTGTCGTACACGAGCAACGGGCGCCACAGCCCCCCGGGGTTCCACGCGTGGTCGATCACCTCGGAGTGCTGAAAGCACCCGGTGATGTTGCGTCGGCCCGTGGTGCCGCGCTCCGGGTTGCACGTGACCTCGATGGCCAGCAGGTGCTCGTCGCCGAGACGGGACAGCGCGGTGATGTCGAAGCTGTGCGGGAAGAAGTAGCCCTCCGGGTCGCCGAGGTAGGCGCCGTCCAGCCAGACGTCGGCCTGGTAGAAGACGCCGTCCAGCGTGACCCATCGGCGACGTCCAGCGGCGGGAGGAGACCGCTCGAACCGCGTGCGATAGATGATCGGTCCGTCGCTGGCAGCGAGCTTGGGATGGTCCTGCCAGTGGCCGGGCACGGCAACGGGCAGCCAGTCACCGTCGTCGACCTCGAGCCCGATGCCGTGACGCCGCAGCTCGTCATCGGCCTCGAGGGCACGCCACGGGCCCGGCAGTTCCACGGCGCGGCAGGTTAGCCACGGTCTCGACGTCGGCTCGTGGGCCGCCGCCGAGACCACGCCGGTGCCGCCCGCCCCGTGCTGAGGTTCGGCGAGTAGGTTCGCTTCATGGGACCCCGACCCGCAACCATCGGCCAGCTCCGCGACGCCGGGTGGGTGTCTCGCCCGGTGAAAGAGGAAATTCGCGCCAACGCCGTGGAACGGATCGCGGCCGGCGAGCCGCTGTTCCACGGCGTCCTCGGCTACGAGCAGACCGTCCTCCCGCAACTGGAGAACGCCCTCCTCGCCGGTCACGACGTGATCTTCCTGGGCGAGCGCGGGCAGGCGAAGACGCGCATCATCCGGTCGCTCACCGGTCTGCTGGACGAGTGGATGCCGATCATCGCCGGCAGCGAGATCAACGACGATCCGTACGCGCCGGTGTCACGCCACGCCCGCGACCTCGTGGCTGAGCATGGCGACGAGACGCCCATCACGTGGGTTCGTTCGGCTGATCGCTTCGGCGAGAAGTTGGCCACGCCGGACACGTCGATCGCCGATCTCATCGGCGAGGTCGACCCGATCAAGGTGGCCGAGGGCCGCTACCTCTCCGACGAGCTCACGTTGCACTACGGCCTCGTGCCGCGAACAAACCGTGGGATCTTCGCCATCAACGAGCTGCCGGACCTCGCCGAGCGCATCCAGGTCGGCCTGCTCAACGTGCTCGAGGAGCGCGACGTGCAGGTGCGCGGGTACAAGATCCGCCTGCCGCTCGATGTCGTCATGGTCGCCTCGGCCAACCCGGAGGACTACACCAACCGGGGTCGCATCATCACCCCGCTGAAAGACCGGTTCGGCAGCCAGATCCGCACGCACTACCCGCTCGACGTCAAGACGGAGATGGCGATCGTCGCGCAGGAGGCGCGGCCGACCTCGGTCGCCGGCATCGACGTGCACGTGCCGGCGTACCTGGCCGAGGTCATCGCCACCATCAGCCAACTGGCGCGGGCGAGCACCCACGTCAACCAGCGCAGCGGGGTCAGCGTGCGGTTGTCGGTGACCAACCAGGAGGTGGCCGCGGCCAACGCGCTGCGGCGCGGGCTGCGATCTGGCGAGCGGGTCGTCGTCCCTCGCGTCGACGATCTCGACGCGCTGGCGGCCAGCGCAGCCGGCAAGATCGAGATCGAGTCGCTCGACGAGGGTCGCGAGGGCGCGATCTTCGAGAACCTCGTGTGCGGCGCGGTGCTGACGGTGTTCAAGGAGCGTGTCGCGCCGGATCAGACGCGCGAGATCGTCACCGCCTTCGAGGAAGGGGCGATCGCGCACACCGGCGAGGACGTGGCGTCCATCGACCTCGCCGCGCTCGTCGAGCAGGTGCCGGCATTGCGGGCACCGGTGCGGTCGTTGACAGGAGGCGACGAGTCGCCGGCCGCGGTCGCCGCCGCCGTCGCCTTCGTGCTCGAAGGCCTGCACCTCTCCAAACGCCTCAACAAGGACACCAGCGGCGGCCGAGCGACGTACCGCGGCCGAAGCTGACTCGCCGATCGAGGCGAATCCGTCGCACGTCACATGAACGGGGCGCGGGTCCAGAGCTCTCCGGTGTCGTTGCGGTCGGGGGCGGCGGGGACGCCACTCAGCTCGTACACCTCGATCGCGCCAGGGAACCCGGCCAGCTCGACGGCGCCATGGGGGGTGGCGACCACGCCCTCCGGCAGCCGCTCGAGGCCCATCGTCGGGATCAGAACCTCGTACCCGGCGGCGATGTCGCACAGCCGGGCGGCCAGGTTGACGGCCGACCCGATGTAGTCGTCGCCCTCGAACAGCAGGGCATACCCGCTGGCCACTCCGGCCCGCAGGGTCAGCGGGGAGCACACCTCGGTGGCCCGGTTCTCCAGGTCCAGCACGAAGGCGATGGCGTCCGCCTGCTCGACGGCGACGACCATGCAGCCGTCGCCCAACCACTTGGCGATGCGCACACCTCGATCCGAGGCGACCTCGCGGACGATGGTGCGGAACGCGCTGAGCAGGCGACCGGCGGCGTCGTCGCCGAACGCGGCCGTGTAGTTCGTGAACCCCGAGAGGTCGAGAAAAGCAAAGGTGCGAGGTACTCGCATATCACCATGCTACTACGGCCGCGACCGAAGCGCTCGCGATTGCAAGCACCAGTCGGCCTGGCCCGGTGACCGTCTGGCCCGGCGGCCGTCTGGCCTCGTTGGGTAACCTCGGCCCATGCCGGCCCGGTTCACGTACTCCCGGTGGGATGGCACGCAGCAGGGCTTCGAGCTCGACGGAGATTCCTTGTTCGAGGAGCTGACCGACGAGCTGCTGTACCACGGCGATGTCAACGCCGCCCTGCGGCGGATGATGCACCAGGGCCTCCGGGACCGCAACGGCGAACGCCTGCAGGGCGTGCGCGAGCTGCTCGAACGGCTGCGCCAGGAGCGTCAGGAGCGGCTCGACCGGTTCGACCTCGGCGGCGTCTACGACGAGATCGCCCGCGAGCTCGACGACATCGTCGACGAGGAGCGTCATGCCATCGACAACTCCCGGCGTGACGCCGAGCGGTTGGCCGAGCGGACCGGCGACGAGCGCCGGGCCGAGACCGCCCGCGATGCGGCGAGCGAGCGCAACCTGCGCCTTGACCTCCTGCCGTCGGACCTCGCCGGCAAGGTGCGCGAGCTGGAGCAGTACGACTTTGAATCGAGCGAGGCGCAGCGGCGGTTCGAGGCGCTGATGGAGCGGCTGCGAGAGCAGCTGGCCAACCAGTTGTTCGAGCAGATGAGCGGCGCGATGCAGCAGATGACGCCGCAGGACCTCGCTCGGATGAAGGACATGATGGCGGCGCTCAACGAGATGCTCGAGCGTCGCGAGCGGGGGGAGGATCCGCGCTTCGAGGAGTTGATGGAGCAGTACGGGGACTTCTTCCCGGAGCACCCCCAGACGCTCGACGAGCTGCTCGAGCAGTTGGCCCAACGGATGGCCGCCATGCAAGCGATGCTCAACTCGATGACGCCCGAGCAGCGCCAACAGCTGCAGGACCTGTCCGACCAGCTGCTCGGCGACATGGATCTGCGCTGGCAGATGGACCTGCTCGGCGGCCATCTGCGCTCGCTGTTCCCGCAGATGGGCTGGCAGCAGTCGTACGACTTCTCCGGGCAGGACCCGCTGGGCTTCGGCCAGGCGATGCAGACGATGCAGGACCTCGGCGACCTCGACCAACTCGAGCACCTGCTGCGCAACGCGTCGAACCCGGGCGCGCTGGCCGAGGCCGATCTCGACCGGGTGCGCGACCTGCTCGGCGACGATGCCGCCCGGTCGCTCGATCGGCTGGCCGAGCTGACCCGGATGTTGACCGAAGCCGGGTTGATCGAGCAACGCGAGGGCCGACTGGAGCTGACGCCGCGCGGGTTGCGGGCGATCGGGTCGAACGCCCTGCGCGACCTGTTCTCGAAGTTGACGAGGGACCAGGTCGGCCAGCACCAGGTGCATCGTGAGGGACACGGGCACGAGCGGACCTACGACACGAAGCCCTACGAGTTCGGTGATCCGTTCCAGCTCGACCTGCAGCGCACGATCCGCAACGCCCTCGGCAGGCGCGGTCGAGGCGTGCGCGGCACACCCGTCGGGCTGGTGCCCGACGACTTCGAGGTGGAGCGGACGGAACACCTGACGCGGTCGAGCACCGTGCTGATGCTCGACCTCTCGCTGTCCATGCCGATGCGTGACAACTTCCTGCCGGCCAAGAAGGTCGCCATGGCGCTGCACTCGTTGATCTCGACGCAGTTCCCGCGCGACTACCTCGGGCTGGTCGGGTTCAGCGAGACGGCGCGCATCCTCCAACCCGCTCAGCTCCCCGAGGTCAGCTGGGACTTCGTGTACGGCACGAACATGCAGCACGGCTTCACGCTCGCCCGCCAACTGCTCGCCCGGCAGTCGGGGACGAAGCAGATCATCATGATCACCGACGGTGAGCCGACAGCCCACGTGACGGCCAGTGGCGACGTGTTCTTCAACTACCCGCCGGTGACCGAGACGGTCGAGGCCACGCTGCGCGAGGTGCTGCGGTGCACGCGCGACGGGATCCGCATCAACACGTTCATGCTCGACGCCACGAGCTACCTGACGGCCTTCGTCGAGCGGCTGACCGAGATCAACCGGGGACGGGCGTTCTTCACCACACCTGAAGATCTTGGGGACTACGTGCTCGTCGACTTCATCGAGCACAAGCGCCAGCAGGGCCGGTCTCGCCGCACGGCATAGCGCGCCCTCGCGACGAGCGCCGCAGGTTGCGCGAAGTCAACGCGTCGTTCCTGCTCGTTTGTCATCCGCCCTTGCGCGTACGTGATGTGGTATGCGATGATCACATCGATGTAATTACGGCGGTGTGCGCCGCACCACACACCTCGACCACTCCGGCTCGCCGGTACGGGACCACACGGCAGGGGGTCCGCCCAAATGTATGACTCGTTCGAAGCAGTGCCCGATCCGGGTGATCACGGTTGGCAAGACCGCGCCAACTGCCTCGGGGTCGACCCCGACCTGTTCTTCCCGGAACGCGGCGCGTCGACGCGGGAGGCCAAAGAGGTCTGCCGCGGGTGTGTCGTGCGCGAGGAGTGCCTCGAGTTCGCTCTGCAGAACGGCGAGAAGTTCGGCATCTGGGGGGGACTCTCCGAGCGCGAGCGCCGCCGCATCCGCCGCCAGCGGGCGCAAGCCGCCCGCAGCGTCGTCGGCATGTAGTCACCGCCGTCGCGTCGGACCGCGCCTCCCGGCGGACCGGCGCGATGAGCGATGAGTGGCGTCGTGACGCAGAACGCTCATCGCGCGTGAGCCGGTCGTGATGCGATGAGCGATGTGCGTCGTCTGACCACTCATCGCTCATCGCGCAGCTGAGAACGCGCGATGGGAGGTGGCGGTGAAGTTGTCGACGCGCTCACCGCCCGGCGCGACGACTCGTTAGGCTGTGTCCATGCCAAGTGGCCCAGAGTGGATCATCGTCCTCGTCGTGGTGCTGGTGATCTTCGGTGGCTCGCAGCTGCCGAAGCTGGCCCGCAACCTCGGCAAGGCGCAAAAGGAGTTCAAGGACGGGCTGTCGGAAGGCGAGCGTGAGGCGCAGCTGAAGCTGGAGGCGCAGCAGAAGGCTGAGGCGCAGCAGAAGGCGGCGCAGATCGACGCTGCTGTCGAGCGCACCGACGTCCGCCCGGATGCCCGCACCGACACCTGACCTGGCCTGACCTGACCTGACCGGTCGAAGGTGGTCGCCATCTCCGACGACAGAAGGCGCAACCGGCGCCCACGTCGGTGGATGGCGGGGACGGCGCCTAGACGCCGGCGGGCGCCAGGTCGAGCGCCGATCGTCAGGCGCTGGTCGGGACGACGTCCAACCGGCGGCGTTTGAGGATCCGGCGCCGCTCGCGCTCGCTGCACCCGCCCCACACACCGTGGTCGATGCGGTTCTCGAGCGCGTACTCCAGGCACGGCGCGGTCACCGGGCAGTCGGCGCAGATCTTGCGTGCTCGGTCGACGCCCACGCCGTCGCTTGGAAAGAACGTCGCGGGCGAGTACAGCCGGCAGTTGCCGGCGGCCATCCAGGCGGTCGCGGTGTCGTCCGCTGACGCCGTCGAGTCGTAGTCCATCGCTGCTCCCCTTGTTCTGAGATCGGTCATCGGGTTCACGTCCGACGACCTCCGCCACGCCTGAGGTTCCCGATCGCGGGTAAGAGATCGGCAAGATCCCGCGCCGTGACCGTCATGCTTCACACAACTGTAACATCTCACCCGGCCGCCGGACCGGGTGCCGGTAGGCTCGCCGGCCCATGAGTGATGTCGTCTTGGATCAGCCGCCGCGGGCGCACGCCCGGATCGCCTACCTCGGTCCGGTCTCGCCGCACTGGGAGGTCTACGCCGACTGGGGGGAGCGCACGCTGCTGGAGGAGTTTCGCGCCCGCGTCCTTGCTCGACTGGTGCTGATCCCGCGTGACGATCCGCAGTTCCGCCGCAACCGCGAGCGCGTCGTCCGCGACGCCGAGCGCGAGCTGATCTCGCTCGAGTGGTACCTCGTTCGTCCCGACATGGACTGACCGACGAAGCAGTCGCTCAACGGGTCGGATCGAGGTGGCGGAAGCTGATGATGCGCCCGCCCTCGGCCGTCGTGATGTCCCACGCCGACCCCTTGGTCAGCAGTCGCCGGCGGTCGAGCCCGGTGCCGAGATCACCGAGGTCGCCCAACCCACGAGTCGACAGCACGTCGAGCACGGGGCGCATCACCTCGCCGTGGGTGCAGACGATCGCCCCGTCGTAGGCGGGGTCGTCGAGCATCGCCACCACCCCGTCAGGCGTAGCCAGCGGACCAAGGACATCGGTCGTCTCGATCGTCCCGTCAAGGGTGGAGGCGAGCGGCGCCAGCGTCTGCAGACAACGGCGAGTCGGGCTGCTCAAGAGAGTCGTCACCGGCACGTCCTGGAGCAAGCCGGCCAGGGCCATGGCGTGGCGCTCGCCGACCCTGTCCAGAGGGCGCACGTCGTCCGGCCCGGTCCAGGCGCGCTTGTGTCCCGCTCGGGCATGCCGGACGAGGACGAGCCGGACCGTGGCCGCTGGCATGACGTGTCGAGGGTGCCAGGCGGGTACCACGTCGTCGTGGCCGGGACGTGAACGGGGGGCGTCGGCAGGACGAACTCGCTGCGAGCGCGGCGGGCGACACGCCCAACCGTTCGTCGACGTGGTGCGTCCGGGCCGGCGATGGGCGAGAATGTGCAGCGTGGCGTTGGAAGGACATCGGTTCATCAACCGTGAGCTGAGTTGGTTGGCCTTCGACGATCGGGTCTTGCAGCTGGCCAGCGAGGCCGGCATCCCCGTCCTCGAGCGGGCCAAGTTCTGCGCCATCACGTCGTCCAACCTCGACGAGTTCTTCCAGGTCCGGGTCGCCGCGCTGAAGGACCAGGTCGCGGCCGGCATCGAGGAGGTGGCTGCCGACGGCCGCAGCGCGACGCAGCAGTTGGTCGACATCGCCGAGCAGGCCGGTCTGCTGGTCGCCCGGCAGGAGGACGTCTACCTCGACGAGCTCGTGCCGGCGCTGGCCGAGGCCGGCATCGCCATCGTCGGGTGGGCCGACCTGGACGTTGCAGATCAGAAGCGCCTCGTCGAGGTCTACGAGCGGCGGATCTTTCCGGTCCTCACGCCGCTCGCCGTCGACCCGAGCCACCCGTTCCCCTACATCTCCAACCTCGCCCTGAGCATCGCCGCGATGGTCAACGACCCGCAGGGCGAGGACCGCCGCTTCGCCCGGGTCAAGGTGCCGACCGTCTTCCCGCGACTGCTCGAGGTCGACCAGTCCCGCTACCTGCCCGTCGAAGACCTCATCATCTCCCAGCTGCACACGCTGTTCTCGGGCATGGAGATCGAGGAGGCGGCGTCGTTCCGGGTCACCCGCAACGCCGACCTGCTGGTGGAGGAGGAGGAGGCCGCCGACCTTCTGGAGGCGGTCGAGATCGAGCTGCGCCGCCGGCGCTTCAATCGCGCCGTGCGTCTGGAGGTCTCCGAGACGATCAGCGACGACCTGCTCGACCTGCTGACCCGCGAGCTGGAGGTGCAACCCGCCGACGTGTACCGGCTGCGCGGTCCGATCGATCTCGGCTTCCTCTGGCAGCTCCACGCCCTCGACCGGCCGGTCCTGAAGGACCGCCCATGGCCGCCGATCACGGCCGGGCGGATCGCCGTCGCCGAGGAGGCTGATCGCCCGCTGTTTGCCGTGATGCGCGACCGGGCGATCTTCGTCCATCACCCCTACGAGAGCTTCACGACCAGCACCGAGGCCTTCATCGGGCAGGCCGCCGACGACCCTCGCGTGCAGAGCATCAAGATGACGCTGTACCGCGCCGGCGGAGACAGCCCGATCATCCGCAGCCTCATCCGGGCAGCCGATCGTGGTGTGCAGGTCGCCGTCCTCGTCGAGCTGAAGGCCCGCTTCGACGAAGCCACGAACGTCGGCTGGGCCAAGCAGCTGGAGCGGGCCGGGGTTCACGTCGTGTATGG
>JBPCJW010000141.1:0-24462 GCA_051004915.1 Ilumatobacteraceae bacterium | reverse complement strand
CTGGTCCGACGGTCCTCGTCGGCCACGTCGACTCACGGTCCGGGCCAGCGGTGTTCTACGGCCTCGCCGACCTGCGGCCGGGCGACGTCATCGAGGTCACTCTCGCCGACACGTCCGTCGCCCACTACGTCGTGAGCGGCACCGAGCAGTTCCCGAAGGCCGAGTTCCCCTCGTTCGCCGTGTTCGGCGCCACGAGCGACGACGTGCTCCGCCTCGTCACCTGCACCGGCGAGTTCAACTTCTCGATCCGCAGCTACTACGACAACCTCGTGGTCACCGCCGTGCGGGCGCCAGGTGGCTGAGCGGGCCCTCGTCAGGCCCAAGCGGCGAGGCCGAGGTCGAACGGGGAGGCCAGGCCGGCGTGGAGGGGGATCACGCGGGCGGTGACGCCGTACGCGCCGGGGAGGCCGATCACGATCTCGCCCGCGAACGTCGACGCGTCGACGGAGCGCAGTTCGGTCTCGACGAGGTCGGCGCGGAACTCACCGTCGTGACCGAGCGGGCCATGGACCACCTCGACCCGCACGTCGCCCGGCTCCAGCCCACCGAGCTCGACGCCGACGGTGACCGGTCGGGCGGTGCCGGCCGGCGCATCGGATACGTCGACGTCCACCGACGAAACCTTGACGCCCGGCCAGGCGTCGATGACGCGTCGACGCCAGGCGGCGACCGCGACCGCCCCCGCCGCCTCGTCGGCCAACAACTCGCCGACGGTCACCGCCGCCGGCTCGTACAGCTGCGTCGTGTAGTCGCGCACCATCCGCGCCGCCGTGACGCGCGGCCCGAGCGACGCCCACGCGTGGCGCACGAGGTCGACCCACCCTCTGGCCACGCCGTCGAGGTCGCGGTCGTAGAACGTCGGCACCACCTGCTGCTCGAGGATCGAGAACAGGCTCGTCGCCTCGCGCAGGTCGCGACGATCGAGGTCCGGGTCGTCCTCCGCCGATTCGATGGCCCACCCGTTCTCGCCGTCGTAGCACTCGTCCCACCACCCGTCGAGGATGCTGCAGTTGAGCGCGCCGTTGAGCGCCGCCTTCATCCCACTCGTGCCGCACGCCTCCAGCGGCCGACGCGGTGTGTTCAACCACACGTCGCACCCGTGGTACATCGTGCGGGCGATCGAGATGTCGTAGTCGGCGAGGAACACGAAGCGGTCTCGCACGTCGGCCTGGCGGGCGAAGCGCTCGATGCGCTGGATCAGCTCCTTGCCCGGCGTGTCGGCGGGGTGGGCCTTGCCGGCGAAGACGAACTGCACCGGCCGCTCGGCGTGGTGCAGCAGCGCCCGCAGCCGATCCTCGTCGGACAGCAGCAGGGTGGCCCGCTTGTACGTGGCGAAGCGGCGGGCGAAACCGATCGTCAGGCGGCGCGGATGGAGCACGTCGCCACCGAGCCGGCGGCGGGCGAGGCGGACGAGCTCGGCCCGTCCGTCGTTGAGCGTCGCCCACACCTCCAGCGGGTCGATCTCGCACGCTCGCGCCCAACGCTCGGCGTCGGCGCTCGGCCAGTCCTCGCCGACGACGCGGGTGAGCAGCGCGTCGACGCGGGCCGACGCCCACGTCCTGCCGTGCACGCCGTTGGTGACAGCACCGATCGGCACCTCGTCGATGGCCAGATCGGCCCACAGGCCGCCGAACATCCGCCGGCTGACGGCGCCGTGCAGCTTGGCGACGCCGTTCGACCGCCCGGCCAGGCGCAGACCCATCACGGCCATGTTGAACTCGTCGTCCACGTCGGCTGGCGGCCGGCCGAGGTCGAACAACTCGTCGAACGACACGCCGAGGTCGGCGGCGAACCCGGTGAAGTAGCGGACCATCAGCTCGCGACCGAAGCGGTCGATGCCGGCGGGGACAGGTGTGTGCGTCGTGAACACACCGCCACCTCGGACGACCTCGACGGCGGCGGCGAACGGTGTGCCGGCGGCGACCAGCTCGCGGATCCGCTCGAGGCCGAGGAACCCGGCATGGCCCTCGTTGGAGTGGAACACATCCGGCGTCACCCCGAGGGCGCGCAGGGCGCGCACGCCGCCGATGCCGAGGACGATCTCCTGGCGTAGGCGATGGTGCTGATCGCCGCCGTAGAGGCGGTCGGTGACGGCGATGCCCTGAGCCGAGTTGCCCGGCACCTCGGTGTCGAGGAGGTACAGCGGGATGCGACCGACGTCGGCCCGCCAGACGTGGGCTCGCACGAGGTCGCCGGCCAGGTCGACCTCGACCTCCACGCCGGTGTCGGTGAGGCCGAGAGAGCGGGGGTCGAACTCGACGACGCTCTCGTGCTGCCAACCGTCGCCATCGAGGCGCTGGCGGAAGTAGCCCTCCGTGTAGAGCAGGCCGACGCCGACGAGCGGGATGCCGAGATCCGAAGATGCCTTCAGGTGGTCGCCGGCGAGGACACCGAGTCCGCCGGAGTACTGGGGAAGTGCCTCGCTGATGCCGAACTCCGGTGAGAAGTAGGCGACCGTCTGCAGCGGCGAGGCGCGCCGGGAGTCGAACCAGGAGGTGGAGGACAGCGCCGTGTGCAACCGGCGGGAGACGGCGTCGAGGTCGTCGACCACGCTGCGGTCGGCGGCCAGCTCGGCCAGACGGCCCGGGCTGGTGGTGCGCACCATCTCCGCCGGGTGGGCGCGACCGGCCCGCCAACCGGGCCACAACCGGCCGAACAGCCGGGTCGCCTCCTGGTCCCACGTCCAGTGCAGGTTGGTCGCCAGCTCGGGCAGCGCCGCCAGCTCGTCCGGCAACGCCGGCAACACCTCGAGTCGACGAACCGGCCGCATGGGTGGCGCAGCGTACGGCGGTTGTGCCACTCAGCACTCTGCCGCCCAGGCGCGGTTCACGGCCGAAGAGGCGCCCCGCCATCGATCGACGACGACCGCGCACGATGGCGACGCAAGCTCGCCGCACCGGCCGACGACTGCGAGGATGACGCCGTGATCGGTCAAGCGCCGCTCGATGTCTCGACCTCGGCTCCGGTGTGAGCAACACGCGGCCATCGGCGACGCAGATGAGCGAAGCGGCGGTCGCGCTGCTCGCCTCACTGCACGGCGATCAGCGGTCGATCGCCCAATGGCCGTTCGGCGACGTCGCCGAGCGCACGCGGTGGTTCTACACCCCCACCGACCACGGAGGTCTGCCCCTGTCGGCGATGGACGCTGGGCAGCAGCGCTTGGCGCACCAGCTGGTCCGCAGCGGCCTGTCGGCGGGCGGGTACGGGACGGTGACGACGATCATCGGGCTGGAGAACGTTCTGGGTGCCAACGAGGGATGGCGCGTCACCGTCGGTCGGCAGCGTGGGCGCGACCCCGGCCTCTACTTCGTGCGTGTCTTCGGAGATCCGGGTGGCGCCGAGCCGTGGGCATGGCGGTTCGGGGGTCACCACGTCTCCGCGCAGCACGTCATCGTCGACGGTGCCGTGGTCGGGTCGACCCCGAGCTTCCTGGGTGCGGATCCGGCCAGCTCGCCGTTGCTCGGACCGCATCCGTTGCGCCCACTGGCCGGCGCGGAGGATCTTGGCCGCCAGCTCGCCCGTTCGCTGGACGACGAGCAGCTGGCAGGGGCGCTGCTCGCGCCCGTCGCACCGGTCGACATCGTCGGCGGCAACCGAGTCCGGCTGTCGGATGGCGACCCGCCGCTCACGATGGCCGAGACCTGGCGGCAGCGGTTCGCCGGAGCAGACCTGGAACGGTTCGAGCGGGCGCAGGTGGCCGTCGAGGGGCGCGCCGGCCTGACCGCGTCACACCTCGACGCACTCCGATTGACGGCGGCCGCCAAAGGGCTCGGCGCCGGCGCGCTGCGCCCCGATCAGCGGGACATCCTGCGCGCCCTCCTCGACGTGTACGTCCACCGGCTCCCCGACGATCTCGCCGACGACGAGGCCGCCAAGTACGCAGATGACGGCGATCTGGCCGAGCTGTCGTTCGCCTGGGCTGGCGGGCTCGAGCCGGCTGACGGGCACTACTACCGCGTGCAGGGCAGCGTCCTGCTCGTCGAGTACGACAACTCACAGAACAACGCCAACCACGTCCATACCGTCTGGCGGGACCTGCGCCGCGACTTCGGTGGTTCCGGACTGCGCGGCTACCCCGCTGACCCGCTGCGCGCCCACCTCACGGACTCGCACCCCTGACCCGGGTTTGTGCCACGACCGTTTCTGGGAGTGATCTCTGCCAGGGGCTGGCAGGATCGACGCCCAGATCGGGCGATCGAATCTCGAGCGAGCGAGGCCATCATCACGGCCTCGACGGGTGGTGGAGGTAGACGGCGCTGGTGGCGGCGGCGATGGCGTCCCATGAGTAGCGCTCGGCCAGGAGTTGCGCGCCGCGGCGGCGCATGTCGTCGGCCAGGTCGCGGTCGGTGAGCACGAGCTCGATGCAGCTCGCCAGGTGGGCGGCGTTGCCCGGCTCGAACAGCAGGCCGGCGCCGGTGCCGTCGACCAGCTCGGCCAGGCCGCCGGTCTCGGCGACGATCAGCGGGGCACCGCCGGCCAGCGCTTCCAGCGCGACGATCCCGAACGGCTCGTACAGCGATGGGATGACCACGCAGCCGGCCCGGTGGACGGCGTCGCGCAGCTCGTCGTCGGCGAGGTAGCCAGGCAGCTGCACGATGTCGTTCACACCTTCCACGTCGATCTGCGACTGCAGGTCCGGGAGGTAGCTGCCGCGTCCACCGATGACGCACTCGATGCCCGGCACCCGCGACCGCAGCGCCCGCATCGCGCTGGCCAGCACCTGGAAGCCCTTCTCGTACTGCACCCGGCCCCACGTGAACACGAGCGGCGCCCGGTTGCCCGGTTCCTCCCCGGTCGACCACCACGCCGGGTCGATGCCGTTCGGGATGAGGTGGGCGCGCTCGGGCGGCAACTCGAACCCGCTGATCACCTCGCGCAGCATGAACCGCGAGCTGGCGATGACGTCCCGTGCGCGGTGAGCCAACCACGACTCGACGGCATGCACCGTGCTCGGCTCTCCGGGCGGCACCCGGCCGCCGTGACGGCCGCGCTCGGTGGAGTGGAACGTGGCCGTCAGCCGCGCCCCCTGCAGCTCGGCCAACGTGTCGGCGGCCCACGCCACCTGCCAGTCGTGGGCATGGATCACGTCCGGCGTCCAGTCGCCGAGACGGGCGGACAGCTTGACGAGGTGGTGGTTGGCCGACGCCACGCGGGTCACCAGCTCGTCGTCGGGCAGCCACGGCAGATCGGTGCGAGCCCGCAGTACGCGCACGCCGCCCACCACGGCGTCGGCCGGCGACCCGCGCTGCGCCAGTGTCGCCAGCACGACGTCGCACCCGGTGCCGGCCAGCGCGTGGCTCAAGCCGTCGACGTGCGCGGCGTTCCCCCCGACGAACGCCGGCGGGAACTCCCAGGCGAGCATGAGCACCCGCATCGGGCGGAGGCTACGACGGTTGACTGGCCGGTCGTGGAGGATGCGGCGGCGGTCAGATCGCTGCGCCAGGTCACCGTCGCCAGCCTGACCCTCGGTGCGGCGGTCGGTGCGTTCGGCTTCGTGTTCGGCGTCGGCGCCGTCTCGGCCGGAGCGAACGTCGCCCAGGCGTGTGTGATGTCGCTGCTCGTGTTCACCGGTGCATCGCAGTTCAGCGCCGTCGCCGTCATCGCCGATGGTGGCTCGACGGGTGCTGCGCTCGGCTCGGCGATGCTGCTCGCCGCCCGCAACGGCGTGTACGGCCTGGCGATGTCGCGGGTCATCGGCGGGTCGCTCCCCACCCGATTGCTGGCCGCCCACCTCGTCATCGACGAGACCACGGCGATGGCCACGGCCCAGACCGATCGGCGGGCGCAGCGGGCGGCGTTCTGGATCACCGGTGCAGCGGTGTTCGGCTGCTGGAACGTCGCCACCCTGCTCGGCGCGCTGGTCGGCGATGCCATCGACCCCGCGACGTTCGGCCTCGACGCCGCCTTCCCCGCCGGCTTCGTGGCCATGGTCGCGCCGCAACTGCGCCACCGCATCGGGCTGGCGGCAGGGGTGCTCGGCGCCGTGATCTGCCTGGCGCTCATCCCCTTCACCCCCGTCGGAGTGCCGATCCTGTGCGCCTCCGCCGCCATCCTGCTCGGGGTCCCGGCCCGCCAGCGGTCGACGGACGAGCTGCCGGGGACGGCGGGCGTGCCGTGACCTGGGCCCTCGTCCTGCTGCTCGCCGCCGGCGCCTATGGGTGCAAGCTGGCCGGCCTCGTGCTGATCGGCGGACGACGCCTACCGCCCGTGGTCGAGCGGTGCCTCGCGCTCGTCCCCGCCGCTTTGATCATGGCCCTCGTCGTCAACGACACGTTCTCGACCGGGCAGGACCTCGTGGTCGACGCGCGCGCGGCCGGCGTCGGCGTGGCGGCTGTGGCGGCGTGGCGGCGAGCGCCGATCATCGTCGTGATCGTGCTCGGCGCCGGCGTCACCGCCGTCGTTCGACGAGTGGCCGGAGGCGCTTGAGGTTGCCGGTCCAGATCCGCTTCATCACCTGCTGACCACCCACCCGCTCGCCGATCCGTCCGCCGAGCCACCAGGGGAACGTCAGGTCCTCCTGCCACGTGAAGCGGGTCCGTCCGCCGCCGTCCAACGGCTGCAGCGTGAACTTGCCGGTCCCGGTGACGAGGCCGTCGTGGCGCACCCCCATCACCCGCTGCGGCTCCCACTCCGTGATCGCGAGGCGGTCCGTCAACCGGATCGGTCCGACGCGCGTGACGCAGTCGAAGCGCGTGCCGACGCCTCTCGTCTGGTCGGTCGTAAAGCGGATCGACTCGGCGTCGGCCATCCAATCGACGTGGGATTCGATCGGCTCGAGGGCCGCCCACACCTGCTCGGGTGACGCGTCGTAGTCGGCGCTGATCGAGATCGAGCTCACGCCGGTGTGCGCACGGCACGCAGCGTCTCGGCTGCGCGTTCCGGCGGCATGACGTTGATCATCACGCCGGTGCCTCGCTCGAAGCCGGCCTGGGTGACGAGGTTCGGCCACAGGTGCACGTGCCAGTGGTACTGGCCGGAGTGCTCGTGCGGCGCGGTGTGGAAGCCGAGGTTGAACGCAACGTCTCCGATCGCCGACTCCAGGTGGGCCAGCGCATCGCGGATCGCCCGGCCCATCCCACGCAGGCTCTCGGGGTCGGCGTCCTGCAGGTGCATCTCATGGCGGCGAGGCATCAGCAGCAGCTCGTACGGGGCCCCGCTCCAGAACGGTGTGATGCACACCACGTCGTCGGTGGCGAATACGACGCGGTGACCGGCCGCCAGCTCGGCCTCGACCGTCGTGCAGATGACGCATCCGCCGGCGAACCGGGCGAAGGCGCGCTCCTCGTCAAGGATCTCGCCCGGCACGAACGGCAGCCCGAGGATCTGGGCGTGGGGGTGGGCCAGCGAGGCGCCCGCCTCGCGACCGTGGTTGACGATGACCTGGGTGTAGCGGACCTCGGGAGATGCGGCGTGCGCGGCCAGGCGACGCTGGAGGACGAACATCAGCTCCTCGGCCTGTTCGTCGTCGAGCTGGTCGAGCCGCCCCTCGTGCTCGGGCGTGTACACGAGCACCTCGTGGATGCCGCTCGCCTCGGCCGTGACGTGGACGGGCCCGAGGTGGTGGACGACGAAGCCCGACTCGCCGTGGAACGCGGGATAGCGGTTGGGGATGACACGCATCCGCCAGGTGCCGCCGGCGTCGACGGTCTCGATGGACGGCAGCGCGGCCTCTTCGTGGCCCGGGCAGAACGGACACGGTTGGCCGGGGCCGGTCTCGATCTCGGAGGCGCGCGGCGCGAAGTCCGACGGTCGCTCTGCCCGCTCGGCCACGATCGTGACCCACCGCCCGGTGAGTGGGTTGAGTCGCATCTGGCTCATTGGTGCCTCATCGACTCCTTCGACGGGTCCGGCACGTGTCCGCAGCAGCGTCGCACCAATGAGCCAAGACCGTGCCGATGGTTCGCTCGCTTCGCTCGCTCACTAGGAAAACCAGGATAGAAGACGCCGAGCGCTGAGCAGTGGCATCCTGCAAGCGTTTTCAGTCACGTCGTGCATAGACGCTGACGTGGCGTGGGCTGGCCGAGTCGAACGGGCGGCGGTCGGCATCCTCCCAGCGGATCTCCAGGCGCAGTCCGGCCTTCCCGGCCAGCTCGTCCAGCTCGCTCGGCGGGGCGTAGCGGACGACCCACGGGCGCAGCCGCACCGGCTGCCCGTCGACCAGCTGCACCAGGTGCCCGGCCGCATGCTGCTGCTCGGGATCGTGGTCGGAGATCGACAGGACGACGTGCTGCGCGGTCATCGTCCGGATCGCGACGACGGTGCCGGTGCGCGGCGGGTCCTCCGGCACGAAGGCGTCGATGACGAACCGCCCGCCCGACCCGAGCCGCTCGGCGACGGCCGCGAAGCATGCCGCTTGACGCTCGGCAGACTCGAGGTTGAAGAACGTGTTGTAGGCGACGAGCACGACGTCAAACGGTCCGGACGGGAGGTCATCGACCATGTCGCCCTCGATGACCGTCACCAGTCGGTCGGGATCGCGGGTCCGCAGCCGGTCGAGCATCGCCGAACTGGCGTCGACGCCGTGCACGGCAAGCCCCCGCGCTGCGAGCGGGACGGCCAACCGACCCGTACCGACGCCGAGCTCGAGCACGGCGCCGCCCAGCCCGGCCAATTCGGTGACCAGCTCGACGATCGGTTCGGGGTCGGTCGACGCGCTGTACCACTCGTCGTAGACATCGGCGAAGGCGTCCCCGTACGACGACCGCCCATAGCCCTCCATCACCCTCGTTGTAGCTCCCGGGGGTCCGGGCCGCCAGCCAGCGTTAGCGTCATCCGCCGTGGACCGGCTCGTCTATCTCGACCATGCGGCGACCACGCCGATGCGCGAGTCGGCCGTCGGGGCAATGCTGCCGTTCCTCACCGAGCGCTTCGCCAACCCGAGCGGCGCGCACCGCTTCGCCCGAGACGCCCGCCGGGCGGTCGACGACGGGCGCGACCTGGTCGCCGACGTGATCGGCTGCCGGCCGGGCGAGTTGGTCTTCACCGGGTGCGGCACGGAGAGCGACAACGCCGCAGTCGTCGGCGCCGCAGTGCGCCGCGACGGCCGCGCCGTGTGCCCGGCGGCCGAGCACCACGCCGTGCTGCACGCCGTCGAGCGGCGGGGCGGGACCGTGGTCGGCGTCGACGAAGCCGGGCACGTCGACCTCGACCAGCTGATCACCGCCCTTGGGCCCGACGTCGCCGTCGTCAGCGTCATGGCGGTGAACAACGAGGTGGGGACGATCACCGATCTGGCGGCGGTGTCGACCATCGTCCGGCAGCATGCGCCGCGCGCCGTGCTGCACACCGATGCCGTGCAGGCTGCGTCGTGGCTCGATCTCCGCCACCTGTGGACGCTGGTCGACGCGCTGTCGTTGAGCGGGCACAAGTTCGGTGGGCCGAAGGGCGTCGGTGTCCTGGCCCTGCGCAACGGGGTCGCCGTCGAGCCGTTGATCGTCGGAGGCGGGCAGGAGCAGGACCGGCGCAGCGGCACGCACAACGTGGCCGGGATCGTGGCGCTGTCCGACGCGTTGGCGGCCACCGACGGCGAGCGGTCCGCCGAGGTGGCGCGGCTCGGCGGGCTGCGCGACCGGTTGGTCGACGGTCTCCTCGAGGCACTGCCCGAGGTGCGCGAGACCGTGCGGCGCGATCGCAAGGTCGCCGGCTCGGCCCACGTGATGTTCGCCGATGTCGAGAGCGAGACGCTGCTCTACCTGCTCGACGAGGCCGGAGTCTGCGCGTCCGCTGCGTCGGCGTGTGCCAGCGGGGCGATGGACCCGTCCCACGTGCTGGCGGCGATGGGCATCGAGCGGTCGTGGGCCAACGGAGCGCTGCGGATGAGCCTCGGCCGCACGACGACGGTCGCCGACGTCGACGACGCCCTGGCCGTGCTCACCGACTCGGTCTCGACGCTGCGCCGGCGTCGGCACGCCTCGGTCGGCAGCTGAAGGCGGTCCGGACGTGCCAGGTGACCGGGCATGAAGGTGATGGTCGCCATGAGCGGCGGCGTCGACTCGTCGGTCGCCGCCGCGCTGCTGGCCGGCGAGGGGCACGAGGTCGTCGGCGTCACGTTGCGGCTGTGGGGCGGCGACAGCGACACCGGGTGCTGCAGCGTGTCCGACGTGGATGACGCCCGCCGGGTCGCCGACCACTTGCACATCGACCACCACGTGTTCAACTTCACGGAGGACTTCGACCGTCACGTCGTCGACCCGTACGTCGCGGCGCACGTCCAGGGCACGACGCCGAACCCCTGCGTCGAGTGCAACCGGCGGGTCAAGTTCGACCGTCTGGCCGAGCGTGCCGCACTGCTCGGCTTCGACGCCATCGCGACAGGGCACCACGCACGGGTCGGCCGGCGAGACGGTCGCTGGACGTTGCGCCGGGGCGCCGATCGCGCCAAGGACCAGAGCTACGTCGTGCACATGCTCGACCAGGTGCAGCTCGCCCGCACCCTGTTCCCGATCGGCCGGTTCGCCTTGAAGGCGGCGGTGCGACGGGCGGCGGCTGACCTCGGCCTGCGCACGGCGTCCAAGCCAGACAGCCAGGACGTGTGCTTCATCACATCGACCGGTGGGCGGGCGGAGTTCCTGCGACGCCGGGTGCCGATGCACGCCGCGCAGGTCGTCGACACCGCCGGCGCGCCGCTGGGTCGCGTCGACGCCGTCGAGCTCGTGACGCTCGGGCAGCGCAAGGCCCTGCGGTTGCCTGGCGGCGGCCCGAAGCGCTACGTCGTCGGCATCGACCGATCGGCTGGCACCGTGGTCGTCGGCGACGCGGGCGACCTGCGCCGGCCGGGGCTCGTGGTGGAGCGGGTGACGTGGACCGACACACCGGTCGAGGGCGACGTGCTGGTGCAGTGCTCGGCCCACGGCGAAGCTCAGCGTGCCGCGACGACCGTCGGCGGCGACCGCGGCGACCGCGACGGCCGTGACGAGGTGACGGTGCGCTGGCACGAGCCGCAGCGGGCGGTGGCGCCGGGGCAGTCGGTCGTCTTCTACGACCCGTCCGACGAGGTCGTCCTCGGCGGCGGCATCGCCGCCTCCTGACTCCGCGGTCACGCGACGGGGAGGCCGCGGCGGGTCGCCTCGCGCAGGACGGCGCCGGGTCGCGTCGGCGAGACGAGCAGTGCGGCCAGCGACACGGGCCGACCGCGCGGTTCGGACGGGCGGGGGGCGAGCACGGCGGTGGTCGGACCGCTGAGGTGGATCTCGACGGCCAGGCCCGGCGTCGGCCCGGTGAGGTCCACGGCACCAGCCGCCGTGCCATGGCCGAGCTCGTTGGCGACGACCGCCGTGATGTGGCGGCGCGGGAGCATCAGCGTGTCGGCGAGCACGACCGGGTCGTGCAGGACGACACCCGCGGGCACCGAAACCAGCCATCGCCGGCTGAGCTGGTGCCAGCGCCGCGGCAACGTCAGCCCGCCGGCGACCACGACCAGCGACGTAGCGGCCGCGAGCAGCCATGACCTCGCCGCCCACGCCAGCGGGGCAGCGATGATCGAGGCCGTCCACGCCGCCCACGTCATGACGCACGCCGCCAGGTAGCCGATCGGCGGCCGCAACCCGAACCTCAGCTCATCGCCGTACGCCGACGCCTGCAGGTACGGTCGCCCCGTCTCAGCGGACATCACGAGCAGTGCAGCCACCGCCGCCGGCAGCCCCAACGCCAGACCGTCGTCGGCGTCCGCCCCGCCAGCCAGCGAGGCGACCGTCACGGCCATCGCGCCGGGGACCAGCGCCCGCACTGCGGTCAACGTCGCCACCGCCGGAACAGCCAGAGCCAGCGCACCGGCCGCCCACCCGATCCACGCCCCGACCGTCCCGACGAGCTGCACCGCCTCGCTGCGCGAGGCCAGTGCGTCGCCGACCGCCCGGCCGCCGATCACGGCGACGGCCAGCCAGGCCAGCCGCGTCCCCCAGATCATCAGCGAGCCGACGACGGACGTGCGCACGGGCGGAAGGATGGCCGACGGATCGGGCGGCGGACGGATCCGTCCCGGCGCGACCGGCTGGAGTAGACAGTTGGCGACGACGACATGCCGTTGATCGAGACGCGGCGAGATCTGGTGGAAGGGAGCACGGGTTGTCGATGGTCGAAGCCCCGATCGCTGCCGACCGGCCGTCGCTGTGCCCGCCGGCGATGGGCGACGGGCTGCGGCCCGGTGCGACCACGGGCGTCGGCAGCCTGCCCCACCGATCGGTGCACGAGGCGGCGGCGTTCGCCCTGCGCGAGTACGACCTGCCGGCGATCCCGACGCTGCCGCGGCGTTCGCCGGCCGAGGGGCTGATCGCCCAGGCCGTCGTCGGCATCGACGGCATCCGGACCGGCCAGTACGGCAGCATCGCCGTCGATCGGTCCGCCGTCGATCCGGGCGCGCCGATCGTGGCTGATCTCGGTCGCGAGGCCTACTCCTCGCTGCGCGCCTTCCTCGAGATCGCCGCCGCCCGCGGTCTGCGGGGTCCCGTCAAGTGGCAGTTCGTCGGCCCCGTCACACTCGGCGTCGCCCTCACGCGGGCGGGGATCCAGACGGACACTTCCTTCGCCGTGGCCGTTCGCTCGGTCCGCGCCCACCTCGCCGCGATCACCGACGCGGTCGCCGCCGCGCTGCCGGAGTCGCCGCAGCTGGTCTGGCTCGACGAGCCATGGTTCGGTCAGCTGATGCACCCTGGTTTCCCGATCGCCCCCGACCCGGCGATCGACCTGCTGTCCAGCGCGATGGCCGCCATCCAACCGATGGCGACCGTGGGGGTGCACTGCTGCTCCACGTCCGTCGACATCGCTTCGTTGCTGTCCGCCGGTCCCGACGTGCTGTCGATCCCGGTGCACGGCCAGCTGGCGGCCGTCGCCGGCTACCTCGTGCGGTTCCTGGAGGGCGGGGGGCGGATCGCCTGGGGCGCGGTACCGAGCGACGGGCCGATCCCGACGAGCAGCGACCGCCTGTGGCGGCAGCTCAGCGACGTGTGGTGCGACCTCGTGCAACGCGGCTGTGATCCGGCTCTCCTCCGCCAGCGCAGCCTGCTGACGGCTCGCTGCGGGCTCGGGATGCACACACCTGCGGTCGCCGACCGGGTGTGCCGGTTGCTGCGCGAGATCGGCCGGCGGGTGACCGACCAAGCCGTCGTCAGCCGGTTCGCGCTCGGCGCATGAATGGTGAGGCCGAGCACGTCGACGCCGCCGAGCAGATCAACGCGCTGAGCGCGCTCGTCACCTACCACAACCAGCGCTACCACCAGCAGGACGATCCGGAGATCTCCGACGCCGACTTTGATCTGCTGGCGGGCGAGCTGCGCGAGCTGGAGGCGCAGCACCCGGAGCTGATCGGTCCGGACGCCGCCGGCGCCCAGGTCGGCTCGGCGCCGAGCACGCTGTTCGCGCCGGTCGTCCACTCCGTCCCCATGATGAGCCTCGACAACGCGATGACGGAGGCGGAGCTGCGGGCGTGGGGTGCCCGTCTGGCCAAAGGCTTGGCGGGGGAGGAGGTCCGCTACGTCTGTGAGCTGAAGATCGACGGCGTCGCGATGAGCGTCCGCTACGAGGACGGGCGCTACGTGCAGGCTGCAACGCGGGGCGACGGCCGGGTCGGTGAGGACGTCACTGCCAACGTGGCGACGATCGTCGCCGTGCCCGAACGGCTGCGCGGCGGCGACGTGCCGGCCGTGCTGGAGGTGCGTGGCGAGGTGTACCTGCCCGTGGCCAGCTTCGAGCGGATGAACGAGGAGGCCGAGGCTGCCGGTGGCCGGCTGTTCGTCAACCCGCGCAACGCTGCGGCTGGCAGCCTGCGCCAGAAGGACCCGGCCGTCACAGCCCGTCGCGACCTGTCGTTCTGGGTGTACCAGCTCGGCGAGGTACGCGGCGGGCGGGCGTTGCCCAGCCATCACGAGGCGCTGGCGGAGCTCGATCGGTTCGGGTTCCCGGTCAACCCGGAGACGGTCGTGCTCGACGAGCTCGACGCCGTCGTCGAGCTGTGCCGTGACCGCGAAGCGCACCGCCACGACCTCGGCTACGAGATCGACGGCGTCGTCGTGAAGGTCGACGACGTCGACCAACGCCGCCGGTTGGGCTCGACATCTCGCGCTCCGCGCTGGGCGATCGCTTACAAGTTCCCGCCCGAGGAGCGCACGTCCGTGCTGCGCGAGATCCAGGTGTCGATCGGGCGCACGGGGCGGGCGACGCCGTTCGCCATGCTCGAGCCGGTCTTCGTCGGCGGGTCGACCGTCGGCGTGGCCACGCTGCACAACGAGGATCAGGTGCGAGCCAAGGACGTTCGCCCAGGCGACACGGTGATCGTGCGCAAAGCGGGTGACGTCATCCCCGAGGTCGTCGGCCCGGTGGTGTCGATGCGCCCGGAGGACACGGTGCCGTGGGTCTTCCCGACGACCTGCCCGTGCCCGCTGGCCAGCACGCTGGTGCGCGTCGAAGGCGAGGCGGACACCCGCTGCGTCGAGCCGGCGTGCCCGTTCCAGCGTGACCAGCGGGTGATCTACTTCGCGTCGCGCGGGGCGATGGACATCGAGGGACTCGGTGAGCGCACGGTCGCCCAGCTCACCGAGTCCGGGCTCGTCGCCGACGCCGCCGATCTGTACGGGCTGACGCAGGAACAGCTCCTGACCCTCGAAGGCCTCGCAACGATCAGCGCCGACAAGCTGCTGGCGGCGATCGACGGCTCCCGCCAGCGCCCGCTGCCGCGCCTGCTGACGGCGCTCGGCATCAAGCACCTCGGACCGGCTGCGGCGCAGGCCCTGGCCGCCCACTTCGGCACGCTGGACGTGGTGATGGCGGCTGGGGAGGAAGAGCTGGCACTCGTTGCCGGGCTCGGACCGATCATCGCCCGCTCGATCGCCGCCTGGTTCTCGCTGGATGCCAGCCGGGCGTTCGTCGAGCGGTTGCGCGAGGCGGGCGTCGACTTCGGCGTGGCACTGCCGCCGACGGCCGACCTGCCGCCGGTGCTGGAGGGCAAGGCGGTCGTCGTCACCGGCACCCTTGCCGGGTGGTCGCGCGAGGACGCCGCCGCGGCGATCGTCGCCCGGGGCGGCTCCAGTCCCGGCAGCGTGAGCAAGCAGACGTTCGCGCTGGTCGCCGGCGACGCGCCCGGCGCGAGCAAGGTGACCAAGGCCGAGACGGCCGGCGTCCCGATCCTTGACGAGGCGGCGTTCGCCCGCCTCCTGGAGACCGGCGAACGCTTGAAAACTAGGGTGCCGGGCCATGCTCGACCTGTCGCCTGACCAACTGCTCTCGACCACCCGCGCCGTGCGCAAGCGGCTCGACCTGACTCGCGAGGTCGACCCGCAGCTGATCCGAGAGTGCGTCTCCGCCGCCCTCCAGGCACCGTCGGGGAGCAACAGCCTGACGATGCAGTTCGTCGTCGTGACGGATGCCGAGAAGCGGGCGGCGATCGGCGAGATCTACCGGCAGTGCTACGACATCTACAAGGGGCTGGACGGCGTGTACGTCGGGTCGATCGTCAAGCCGACCGAGCCGGAGCAGGCGCAGCAGGAGCGTGTCCAGTCGTCGGCCGACTACCTCGGCGAACACATGGGCGACGCGCCGGCGCTGGTCATCGCGTGCAACGCGGCGGGGCGGGTCGACGGTCAGCCGGCGATGATGTCCGCGTCGATGCTCGCCAACATCCTGCCGGCGACCTGGAGCTTCATGCTCGCGGCGAGGGCGCGAGGCCTCGGCACGTCGTGGACGACGGTGCACCTGATGATGGAGCAGCAGGTCGCCGACGTCGTCGGCATCCCGTTCGACGAGGTGCAGCAGGTGTGCCTCAGCCCGATCGCCCACACCGTGGGCACCGACTTCCAGCCGGCGATGCGCCCCGACCCCGACACCATCCTGCACTGGGACCAATGGTGAGCCCGCCGGCTGCTCCTCATATCACCATGAAGGTCCAGGTGTAGGAACGGGCGCTGTCGGGGCCCTCGACGCTGCGCCAGTACCGCACGGTGACGTTGTGCACTCCGGGGTCGAACGAGTCGATGCCGGTGCCCTCGCCGGGACGGAAGCTCAGCGTGCCGTTGCCCGGCTCGAAGATCGCCCCTGGCGGCACGTCGATCTGCTCGCCGGGCTCGGCGTCGATCGGTGACAGCTCGTCGAGGCGGATCGTTTCGAGCGCAACTCCGTCGACGGTCAGCTCGCCCTCGTACCCCTCGGCGAGATCGACGCTGACCGAGGTCTGCTGGAGTACCTGCGCGGCATCCGGTGTCGGGTTGATCTCCTCGATCGCGTCGGGCAGGTTGGTCACCTCGTCACCGGTCACGGATCGGAGCAGGCCTAGCACGATGAGCACCATGCCGACGGTGAGACCGAGGCTGGCGAAGAGCAGCGTGCGATCGAAGCGTCGCCGTGGCACCGGCCCATCATGCCCACGGGTGAAGGCACTTCGGTAACGTCCGATCGTTCCGCCGGAGAGGGGGATCGACCGTGCCGAACGACGAGGATCTGGACGGCTTCGCCGTCAAGAGCTACCGCTATCTGCGACTCGCCATCGTCGTCGTCGTGCTGGCGCTGATGGCGTCCGTCGTGATCGAGGTCGTCAAGGCCGACTGCTGGCAGGAGTCGATCAGCGCCTACTACTACACGCCCGTCCACGCCGTGTTCGTCGGCGCGCTCGTCGCGCTTGGTGTGTGCATGATCGCGATCAAGGGCGGCACCGACGTCGAGGACATGCTCCTCAACGTCGCCGGGGTGCTCGCCCCGATCGTCGCCTTCGTCCCGACGTCCCAGCCGTCGGACGGGTGCGAGGCGAACGCCTTCGTGGGCGGCGACCCTCAGGCGTTGATCGACAACAACGTGCTGGCCCTGGCGATCGGCGGCTTCCTCGCCATCGTGGTCGGCTACCTCGTGGCCGCGTTCTTCGGCAAGGCGTCGATCAAGAACGTCGACGCGTCCTCCATCGTCGGGCTGCTGTTGGGGGCCGCCCTCCTGGCCGCCGGGCTGATCTGGTACTTCGGTTTCCGTGAGAGCTTCCTCGACCGTGCCCACGGGTGGGCGGCCGGCGTGATGTTCGTCCTCATCGGCATGGTGATCGTCATCAACGCCCGCAGCTCGCGTCGTGTGCATCGCGAGGACAACGCGCGTCGCTACTACTGGATCGCCTACGCCGCTCTGGCCGCGATCATGGTGCTCTCGGCGCTCGGCGTGGTGATCGCCAAGTGGGTGCACAGTGAGTGGCGCCACCAGATCCTGGTACTCGAGATCCTCGAGCTCACGCCGTTCGCCGTCTTCTGGAGCCTGCAGACGCAGGAGTTCTGGAAGGGCGGCGTCCCGACCGGGAACGAGCGAGCGTCGCGCACGGCCTCCTTGACGACTGGTGGCGACCCCCTCCACCACTGACGGAACCCCCAGCGGTAGCGTGCGCGAGCCGGCATCCCCAGCCCGCTCCAGCGATGACGACGACATGAGCGACCAGGATCCAACCAGTTCCGCCGAACCCCGTCGCGGCCTCGTCGGCCGTGTCTTCGGCGATCGCTACCGGGTGACACGCATCGCCTCGGCCGGTGCATCGACGGTGATCGCCGACGCCGATGACCTGCAGCTCGACCGCCGGGTCACGATGAAGTTCGTCCGGCCGGAGTGGGCCGAATCGGCCGAGTTCCGGCGCCGCTTCGTGCGCACGATGGAAGCCGTCTCGACCCTGTCGCACCCCAACCTCGTCGCCGTCTACGACTGGGGCGAGGAGCAGATCGGCCGTCGCGCCACCACCTACACCGTCGTCGAGCGGCTCGAGGGTGGCAGTCTGCGCGACCTCTTCGACCGTGGTCGCCTCCTCGATCCGTCCCAGGCCCTCGTCATCGGCCTCGAAGCGTGCAGGGGCCTCGACTTCGCCCATCGCCAGCGTCTGGTCCACAGCGAGCTGACGCCGTCCAAGCTCGTCTTCGGCGACGATCGCCGCCTGCGCATCGTCGACTTCGGTCTGGCTCGACTGCTCGGCGCCCCCGACTGGCACAACCCGTCGAACCTGTCGACGCACATCGCTCGCTACGCGTCGCCCGAGCAGGCCCTCGCCCAGCCGATCGACGCCAAGAGCGACGTGTACTCGCTCGCCGTGATCCTGGTCGAAGCGGTCACCGGGTCGGTGCCGTTCTCTGGGCAGTCGACCGTCGCCACGCTGTCGGCGCGCGTCGGGCGCCTGATGCCGGTGTCGGCCGACCTCGGACCGCTGGCCTCCGTCCTGGAGCGGGCCGGACGCCCGGACGCCAGCGAGCGCTCGACCGCCGCCGAGCTCGGCCGGGGACTCGTCGAGGTCGCCAACAAGCTGCCGCGCCCGGCGCCGATCCCGATCGTCGTCACGAGCGTCTTCGACGACGATCCCAGCAGGCTGCGCCGGCCGAACGATCCGACGGGCGGCGTGCACCGTCCGGCGGACGCTCCGTCCGCACCGCTCGTCTTCCCGGACCCGGACCCGGACGACCCGTTCCCCGCCGAACGAGTCGCCGACCCGCCCGACCGGCCGAGTGGCGGACTCGGTGACTCGAGCACCGCCACGTCGATGTCGATGGCGTTGTCGGGCACCGCCGTCGCGCTCCTCGAGCCGCCCGGCCAACCTGATGCCACGGTGCAGGAGCTGGCCGTACTGGCCCAACTGCGCACCCAACCGGCGATTCAGCCGGCATCGACACCGGTCGGCGATCTGCCACCCTTGGTCGTGGACGATGGGCCGCAAGGGCGGCGCCGACGGGTGTGGCCGTGGTTGCTCGCGCTGTTCGTCATCGGCGCGCTCGCGGCGCTGGTGTTCCTCGCCTCTCGGTTGTTCCGCACGCCGACGCACGAGGTCCCCGCGCTGGTCGGACTGACCGAGGCCGACGCGGCCCAGCAGACGGACCCGTTCGACTGGGAGATCGACGTCGAGTTGATGCGCAGCGACGAGCAACCCGACGCCGGGCAGATCATCCGCACGGCGCCCGTCGCCGGCGTACAGCTGGCCGAAGGCGAGCCGTTCCTGATCGTGGTCAGCGAGGGACCGGAGCTGCGTGCGCTCCCCGACCTGACCGGTCGATCGCTGAGCGGGGCGGAGACCGAGCTCGCCGAACTGCGTCTGGTCGCCCTGCCGGCGACCGAGGAGTTCGACGAGGAGGTGCCGGTCGGTGACATCGTCTCGTGGGCGGTCCTCGCAGACGAGTCGCTCATCGCCGGTGACGAGGTGCTCCCCGAGACCGAGGTCGCGCTCGTCATCTCGATGGGCCCCGAGCGGCGCGTCGTCCCCGAGCTGGTCGGCCTCGCCGTTGGCGACGCCACCGCCCAGCTCGAGACCCGGCGCCTCACCGTGACGCTCGGCGAACCCGTCTACAGCGACACGGTGCCGGTCGGTGGCGTGATCGCCGTCGAACCGGCCGCCGGCACGTCGATCGAGCGCGGGGCCACCGTCGTCATCACCCCGTCGCTCGGCCTCGACCTCGTCGCCCTGCCCGACCTCACCGATCAGACCCTGCCGCAGATCCAGGCGTCGCTGCTCGGCGTCGGCCTCAACATCGGCAGCCTGCTGGGAGACCGGGACGGGGTGTTCGTCTCGGCCTCGGTCAACGGCGAGGACGTCGAACCGGGCAACCAGTTCAAGCGTGGCACCGCCATCGACATGATCCTGCTCTGACCTGCGGGCTACCGTGCCGCCGGGCAAGGAGGCACGGCAATGGGTTCACTCGAAGGTCGCGTGGCGATCATCACGGGCGCCGGACGCGGTCTCGGTCGCGAGCACGCGCTGCTGCTCGCCACGGAAGGCGCGAAGGTCGTCGTCAACGACCGCGGCGGCGCCAACGACGGCGCCGGCGAGGATGCCGGGCCGGCTGCCGAGGTCGTTGCCGAGATCGAGGCGGCAGGTGGTGAGGCGATCGCCAACGGCGACGACGTGGCCGACTGGGACGGAGCCCAGCAGCTCGTCAACTCGGCGATCGACGCCTTCGGCGACCTCGACATCCTCGTCAACAACGCCGGCATCCTGCGCGACCGGGTACTCGTCAACATGACCGAGGCGGAGTGGGACGACGTCGTTCGGGTGCACCTCAAGGGGCACTTCGCGCCGAGTCGGTGGGCGGCGGCGTACTGGCGGGAAGAGGCCAAGAGCGGTCGGGCCAAGGCGCGCAACATCGTCCATACCTCCAGCACGTCCGGCCTGTTCTCCAATCCCGGGCAGAGCAACTACGGGGCGGCCAAGACCGGCATCGCCACGTTCAGCCAGATCCTCGCCAAAGAGCTGACGCGCTACGAGGTGAAGAGCAACTGCATCGCACCCGGCGCGCGTACCCGGTTGACGCTGGCCACGCCCGGCCTGGACGACATCATGGCGGCCAAGGAGGGCGCGTTCGACGTGTGGGACCCGGCCAACGTGTCGCCGCTCGTCGCCTACCTGAGCACGGCCGACTGTCCGTTCACCGGCGAGACGTTCTTCGTCCAGGGCGGTGTCGTGAAGCGGGTGCGCTCGTGGGAGATGGCCGAGACCATCGAGCAGCAGGAGCGCTGGAGCGTCGCCGCGCTGGGCGAGGCCCTGTGCGCCACGCTGTCGCCGACCTGAGCGGCCGAGACCGGTGTCCGCCGAACAGGACGTCGCGGTCGACTTCGGCGACTGGCTGTCGGCGATGGACCGTGCGCTGCGCGAGCAGGGCGAGACCGACGTGCCGTGCGCGACGTGCAGCGCGTGCTGCACCTCGGCCCAGTTCGTCCACATCGGACCGGATGAGACGGACACCATCGCCCACGTCCCGAGCGAGCTGCTGTTCCCCGCTCCCGGAGGTTCGCCAGGTGAGGTGCTGCTCGGCTACGACGAGCGTGGCCACTGCCCGATGCTGACGGACGGGCGGTGCTCGATCTACGAGCACCGACCCGTGGCGTGCCGCACGTACGACTGCCGCATCTTCGCCGCTACCGGGGTCGCTCCCGACCAGCCAGCCGTCGCCGAGCGGGTGCGGGGTTGGAGCTTCATGTTCGCCGACGACACGGCACGCGCCGAGCATCAGGCGCTGCTCTCCGCGGTGGACGAGGTGCGCGCCGGCGGCGTGGTGCCGGTCAACGCGACGGCGCTCGCGGTTCGCGCCGTCGAGGTGAGCCGACGCAAAGGTCGGTGAGGTCCCCAGTTCTCCGCGGATCTCGCGTCCAGATCTGGCCGTGAAAGCGCTTCCAAACCTTCAGTCGGCGGTGATCGCCTTGATCTCGTCGGCGATCTTCTGGCTCGTCTCGTCGCTCGGCATCGCCGTCTGCATCGCCATCAGCTTCATCATGTCGCCCTGCACGACCACCTTGCCGGCCATGAACGCCTGCATGCCCGCCGCCGGGTCCTGGTCGACGAACAGCTTCCTGGCCGTGTCGTAGTCGGTCGTGATCGTGACATCGGCGTCGTCCAACTGGCCGAGCTCCATCACCACGTCGCCCGACGACGTGTCCAGGTAGCTCTCGACCGTCCCGCTGCCGAACGGCACCCCGGTGACGACCTGGTTGATCTTCAACGTCATCGCCACCTTCGTCGTCTGATCGGCGTAGCTCTCACGGATGGACCGCGCCGCGGTCATCCACTCCTCGGACAGGAAGGGGTGTGGCATGGCGGAGGAATGTAGTGGCCGCCGGCAGGATCAGGGCAGGTCGTGGACCTCGACGGTCACCTCGTCGAGGAACTGGCGGTCGAGCTCGAACCCGAACCCGGGACCGCTCGGCACGGCGACGTGCCCGTCGACGACCTCGATCGGCTGCGTGACGACGTCCCGGGCGTAGAAGCGACGAGAGGCCGAGACGTCGCCGGGCAGTGTGAACCCCTCGAGCGCGGCCAGGGCTGCGTTGGCCGCCCGTCCGATGCCGGTCTCCAGCATCCCGCCGCACCACACCGGGATGCCCCGGGCACGGCACGCATCGTGGATGGCGACGGCGGCGAGGTAGCCGCCGACACGGCCGGCCTTGATGTTGGCGACCTCGCACGCACCGACCTCGATGGCATCGATCGCCGTCGTCACCGACGTGATCGACTCGTCGAGGCAGATCGGCGTCGACGACGCTGCGGCGAGCGCGGCGTGCCCGAGCAGATCATCCTCGGGCAGTGGCTGCTCGATGAGCAGGAGGCCGAACTCGTCGAGCCGGCACAGGTGGTCGACGTCGCGGCGGCCGTAGGCGGTGTTGGCGTCGACCTGCAGCAGCGCGTCCGACCCGGCAAGGCGACGGATGGCAGCGACGGGCTCGAGGTCCAACCCCGGCTCGATCTTCAACTTGATCCGCACATAGCCGTCGTCGAGGTACCCGGCGACGGCCGTCTCGAGCTCGGCGATCGAGTCGTGGATGCCGACACTGACCCCACTCGGGATGCGCTCCGCCGTGGCACCGAGGAACTCGGCGAACGACCGCCGCTCGGCACGCAGCTCGGCGTCGAGCACGGCCATCTCCAGCGCCGCCTTGGCCATCGGATGTCCCTTCACATCGTCCAGCGCAGGGCCGACGTCGATCGCCTGCCCGACCGTGCCGAGGCGCGGCGCGAGCTGCTCCCGGATGACGAGCACGGCGCCGTCCACGTACTCGGCCGAGTACGTGGGCTGGTCAGGGGCGACGCACTCCCCCCACCCTTCGGCGACCTGACCGTCGCGCTGCGTCTCGGCGCGCACGAGCAGGATGCGGCGGGCGGTCTGCACGCCGAAGCTAGTGCGGAACGGCGTGACCAGCGGGAGCCGGATCTCGCGCAACTCGACACAGCGTGTGCTCATCGCGACGGTCCTGGCACGACGACGTACGCCCCGTCGTCGCTGAACGCGGTGACGTGCCAGCCTTCGGCCATCCGGCCGCCCAGCTCGCGCCGCAGGCGGTGGCGCCACTGCTCGGCCGCCCCCCGATCGGTGCGCCGCAGGGCGACGATGTCCACGGGTGTCGGCACGGCGGTAGCACCCGCATCGGCAGTGCCATCCGCCGCCGTCTCGGGGTCGTCGGTCGTCGACCACGCCACGAGCAGCCGATCGCTCTCGTCGCGAGCGTTGATCGCGTCCTCCATCTCGCCGTAGAAGTCGACGAGGTACTCGTGCACTTCAGCTCCCAGCACGGTCAGGTTGAAGTGGGCGTTGTGGCGCACGAGGGGGTCGAACGTCCACGTCACCCAGCGCAGGCCACGCGCCGCCGCCCATTCTCGCTGGTGGCGCTTGAGCTGGCGGCCCAGTCCAGTACCGCGAATGCCGGGAAGCACGCCCGTGAGGTGGCTGTGCAGCGCGTCCTCACCGCGATGGCGGGCGAGGAACCCGAGCGAGCCACCGACGACCTGGCCGTCCACGTACACCGCCGCCACGTACCCGCCGGCGTGCGCCACCGCACGCGCCAGCTCGACGTTGACGACCGGCGTCGGTCCACCCCAGACCTGTCCGAACAGCTTCGCCATGCGGCGCATCTCGGTGGCGTCGTCGAGCAACCGGATCTCGGTCGTCACAGCTGCCTCCCGACCACCGCGCAGCAACGTACCGCGCGATCGGCCGAGCGAGGCGGTAGGCATGGGCGCCGTATGGCGCGCATCCTGGTGACGGAAGCCATCGCCGACAGCGGCCTCGACCGGTTGCGCGCCGCCGGCCACGAGGTCGACGTGCGCCGCGGGGTCACACCGGCCGAGCTGCTCGCCGCGCTCGGCGGGGCGCGGGCGCTGATCATCCGGTCGACCACGATGGTCACGGACGAGGTCCTGGCCGCGGGCCGTGACCTGCTCGTCGTCGGGAGGGCCGGGATCGGCCTCGACAACGTCGACGTCGACGCCGCGACGCGCCGTGGCGTGATGGTGGTCAACGCGCCGCAGAGCAACATCGTCTCAGCCGCCGAGCACACCATGGCGTTGCTCCTGGCGCAGGCCCGCAACGTGCCGCAGGCCCACGCCGCGCTCGTCGCCGGTCGGTGGGAGCGCAGCCGGTGGGAGGGCGTCGAACTGTCTGACAAGACACTGGGGATCGTCGGGCTGGGACGCATCGGCAAGCTCGTCGCCGACCGCGCCCGCGGGTTCGGGATGCGCCTCGTCGCCTACGACCCCTTCGTGTCGATCGACCGGGCCCGGCAGCTCGGCGTCGAGCTGCTGCCGCTCGACCAGGTCGTCTCGCAGTCCGACTTCCTGACCATCCACCTGCCGAAGACTCCCGACACGGCCGGGCTGATCGGGCGCGACCTGCTGCTCAAGGCGAAGCCGACGCTGCGCATCGTCAACGTGGCCCGCGGTGGGATCCTCGACGAGGAGGTGCTCGCCGACGCAGTGCGCGACGGCGTCATCGCTGGTGCCGCCCTCGATGTGTTCGCCGCCGAGCCGACGACGGAGTCGCCGCTGTTCGGGTTGGACTCCGTCGTCGTCACGCCGCACCTGGGCGCAAGCACGCGGGAGGCCCAGGACAAGGCGGGTGACACGATCGCCGACACGGTGCAGCTCGCCCTCGACGGCGAGTTCGTCCCATTCGCCGTGAACCTGTCGGCGGCCGAGGCACACGAGACGCTGCGGCCGTTCGTGCCGTTGGCCGAGACGCTCGGCCGTCTGTTCGGCTCGCTCGTCGCCGAGCTTCC